>NZ_JADPJJ010000177.1:0-92627 GCF_023073375.1 Bradyrhizobium sp. 197
TTCGAAACCGCCTTCGCGCAAAACAAGGCACGATAACGCATCATGGCAACCGCGCTGTCACCGCAATTACCGTGTCTCATTCCAGGGGTGCAGTCCAGCACTGTCACCGTAATTCCCGATAACGAACGGGACGTACTTGAACTTCTTGTCAGTCATCGCTGCATCATGAAGCCAAGTGAGCGCGCGGGCGATGGCATCGGCTTCCAGCCCCAACATCGCACGCGTGCTGCCAATCAAGCTAATGCATGTTACTGCATTTCAATTGTAAGCGTGGCGGGAAAAGCCGGCAATGCCGCACATGCAGCTACTTCTTACTCTCTAGCCGAGAAGCAATCTCTCGTACCAATTGCTTTATGGCAGCTTTGGTATCAGCCTCAAAATCTGCGAGCTTGATCTTCTTCTCTCTAACTTTGTTCAGGAACTCATACGCCAAAATAGGCTTCGAGTGACCGCCTGTCTTTGCATGTTGGGAGTTCTTGCCCTCGTAATTTAGATCGGGATCACCGAGAACGTGCGAGCAGAAGTCTTTTTTAGAGAATATATCCTCAATGCCGTCGCCGGGAATCTTGAACATGCGTTGCTTAGAAACCGCTTCATCATCTCCAAACATGTAACGCTTGAGGTTATTGTATGCTTGCCTTCCGGCGCTGTCGTCGTCAACGGCGACAATGAACTCTAAGCCCCACCCCAAGAACATATTCGCCAATGTTTGCACGTTGCTCGCCCCCGTGGCGGCAATGAAGTAAACCTCCTGCTTTTCTCCCAGCATCTCCCAGAAAGAGGTCAGATAGTAGAACCCACTGATTTCCTCCAAAATCACATTATTTCTTTTTTTGACTACCTGCTGATGAGAGAGATCAACACCCATCGCAATCAATACAGGTGACAGCGTGTCTCTCGACGCTGCGCCAAGTTCATGAGCGTGAACGAGCTTCGTAGGCGAATTGTCCGCGTCGCCGTCTCTTTGTGCTGCGATGACCCGGTAAAGCTTATCGTATTCGATCAAGTGTGGACTGTGTGTCGAGTACACGATCTGGCTTTTACTCGACTTCGCCAACCGATTGATCAGTGCCAAAACATCGGCCTGCGCTTTTGAATGCAGATTTGCGCCCGGCTCATCGAACAGGAATACGGTCCCTTGCTCGTCTTTTTCAGAAGCCTTTAGTTGGAGATAGAAGGAAATAAACCAGCGGACGCCTAGACTGCGTTGCTTGGGGAATAGTTGATTTGTTCCATCCGTGATCCAAAATTCGAGATGGGGCATCCCAGCAGTCTTCTGACCGCCTGGACCGTAGTAAGCAAATACACACTTCAGTTGTAGTTTCTCGTTCTTGCCAATCGTTTGGCTCCAGAACGAACTGAAGTCGGCAGTAACAGTCGCATTCGCGCGCGCTAACAGCGTCTGCTGGGTTCGTGGACTTCCATCCACGAGCGTGTCCAAGTTTATATTAGCGATCCTGAGGAAATTGGCGGCAGCCTGCGTTCCCGCGCCCGAAAGCACCCACCCACCCTTTTGTCCTTTTTGAATGTCGACTCGGTCAGGCAAGAGACCTGCGGCTTGATCAAACAACACGGTATCTGGAGCAATTGCGATTATCTCGTCAGCGAGCGTTTCCGGTGTGAGGATATGCACATGCACAGCTTCTTCGTCGCTTGCCTTCTCGTCGTCATCCGCGTCCTCATTCTTTTCATCTTCCGCGCGATCGTCTCCATCATCTGCGGCTTTCGTTGCGGTGCTGTTCGGCGGGCCGTTCTTCAACAGCAATTCCGCTAGATCTTTATCTTCGCAGGAGGGTTCGCAGACATATTTTGCGTTGGCAGCGTCGTAGCGCCAGCGAAAGTTCAGGATAAGGTCATTTTCGGTAAGCTCAAGATACACTCCCAGGGCATATACTTGGTCTTGGTCGTATGCGGCGAGGTTCGCCAGAAGTCGTTTGGTGTCGACCTTGAGGCGCAAGAATACGGCAGGCAACTCAGCATCGATCCGACAATCGTCGTCGGTGATATCGGTGGCATGGAACGTTGTGGCGAGGGCTTCGAGGATTGATGATTTTCCGCTTTCGTTTTGTCCAACCACTACGGTGATGCCGTCGGACGCAAAGGGGCACCATCCCGTATCAACGATCGAACGAAAATTGGTAATCCGAAACGCAATCAACCTCATATTCAGCCTCCCACCCAGCAGGTAGCATGTACGTGCAACCGCCGGCGGTAAGCAAGTTGCTCCACGCGTTGCTCGTTAGGCCCTTGTGGAAAGACCAGAATAGTGTGCAAATATTGATCTAACCTCCGTTGTGGCGTTCAGCTTCGGCAATGTTCGTCCTTCTGCCGAAGGTGGAGATAGCTTCCGGAGCTTCGCCAGCCGCTCTGCGCATAGTACGGCCCGACGGATTCCGGGCTCGTGGCTTCGCCGCGTCCGGGAATAACGGGAGGGTGGGTCCAGCCCCCTTCACACTCGCCCCGATTCATGCGACCTCCGCCCCCAGAAAACCCCTCATTCGAGCCCTCAATGCACATTCTCCTGCTCGGTTCCGGCGGCCGCGAACATGCCCTGGCGTGGAAGATCGCAGCCTCTCCTCTGGTGACCAAATTCTGGTGCGCGCCGGGCAATGCCGGGATCGCGCGCGAGGCGGAATGCGTGGCGCTCGACGTCGCCGACCATGCCGCCGTGATCGACTTCTGCAAGACAAATGCGGTCGAACTCGTGGTGGTCGGCCCGGAGACGCCGCTGGCGGCCGGTATCGTCGATGACCTCACCGCGGCCGGCATCAAGGCGTTCGGGCCGAACAGGATCCCCGCCCAGCTCGAAAGCTCGAAGGGCTTTACCAAGGCGCTCTGCACCGAATTCGGCATTCCGACCGGCGCCTACAAGCGCTTCACCAATGCTGCCGATGCGCGGGCTTACGTCCAGAGCCAGGGCGCGCCGATCGTGGTCAAGGCCGACGGCCTTGCCGCCGGCAAGGGCGTCGTCGTCGCCAAGACCGTGCGCGAGGCCGAGGACGCCATCGCCATGATGTTCGAGGGCGCCTTCGGCGAGGCCGGCGCTGAGGTCGTGATCGAGGAGTTTTTGCCGGGCCGCGAGATCAGCTTCTTCGCGCTGTGCGACGGCGAGACCGCCATTCCGCTGGCATCCGCCCAGGACCACAAGCGCGTGTTCGACCATGACGTCGGCCCGAACACCGGCGGCATGGGCGCCTATTCGCCGACGCCGCTGGTCACACCGGCGATCCACGACGCGATCATGGCCAAGATCATTCTGCCGACGGTATCAGGCATGAAGCAGCGCGGCACGCCGTTTCGCGGCATCCTCTACGCCGGGATCATGCTGACGACGCAGGGCCCGAAACTGTTCGAGTTCAACGTGCGCTTCGGCGATCCCGAGTGCCAGGTGCTGATGCTGCGGATGATGTCGGACATCGTGCCGGCGTTCCTGGCGTCCTGCGACGGGCAGCTGAAGCATTTTGATCTGCGCTGGCATCCGGATTCCGCGCTCACGGTCGTGATGGCGGCGAAGGGATATCCCGGCGACTATCAGAAGGGCACGCGGATCGAGGGGCTCGATGACGCCGCCAAGGTCGAGACCGCCGAGATCTTCCACGCCGGGACGGTCGAGAAGGACGGCGCCATCCTCGCCAATGGCGGCCGCGTGCTCAATGTCTGCGCGCTCGGCAAGACCGTGACGGAAGCGCAAGGCCGCGCCTATCAGGCAGTCGACCGCATCAACTGGCCCGAAGGCTTCTGCCGCCGCGACATCGGCTGGCAGGCGGTGGAAGCCGAGAAGGCCAAGAGCTGACAGCGGTTTTTCGCACGCGCGCGCAATGTCCGGCCGCGCCCGTCGGCACTCCAAAATTGTGCAGGCAGGTCTTGAACTTAGCTACTGTGCATGGGGTTGTTTTCGAGATTTTTGTTTTGGGGCCCCCAAGTCTTGGGCACTTCAAGACCGAGCAGGATCCAGCGCTGACCAGATAAGGATGCAGAAGATGTCCGATCTCGCCGACCTCTACCCCGGCTTCGCCTCCGAATGGATCAACACCTCGTTCGGCCGCATCTTCGCCCGCGTCGGCGGCAAGGGGCCGCCGCTGTTGCTGCTGCACGGCTTCTCCGAGACCAACGTGATGTGGCACCGCGTGGCGCCGCAGCTTAGCGACCAGTTCACGCTGATCATCGCCGATCTGCCCGGCTATGGCTGGTCCGATATGCCCGAGAGCGATGCGCTGCACATGCCCTACAGCAAGCGCGCGATGGCCAAGGCCATGGTCGAGGCGATGGAGAGCCTTGGCCACGTGCACTTCGCGCTCGCCGGCCATGATCGCGGCGGCCGCGTCTCCTATCGCCTTGCGCTCGATCATCCCGGCCGGCTGTCGCGCCTCGCCGTGCTCGATATCCTGCCGACCTATAATTACTGGGAGCGGATGAACCGCGCCTATGCGCTGAAGATCTATCACTGGACTTTTCTGGCGCAGCCAGCCCCGTTGCCGGAAACGCTGATCTCGAGCAATGGCGAGTTCTTCCTGCGTTTCAAGATGGCGAGCCAGACCAGGTCGAAGACGCTCGACGCCATCGACGAGCGCGCGCTCGAACACTACATCGCCCCGTTCCGCGATCTCGCCCGCGTCCACGCGATGTGCGAGGACTACCGCGCCGGCGCCTATTTCGATTACGATCTCGACAAGGCGGACTTCGAGGCCGGCAAGAAGATCACCATTCCGATGCTGGCGCTGTGGGGCGATGCCGGTATTGCGCAAGCCGCCGCCACCCCGCTCGACATCTGGAAGCAATGGGCGACGAATGTCGTTGGCATGCCGGTGGATTCGGGACACTTTCTCACCGAGGAGAACCCTGATGTCACCGCCAAGGCGCTGCGCGAGTTCTTTGCGGCGGGTTAGCGCCGCTCCCGGAAGAAGTCCTTGAGCAGCCGCGCCGACTCGCTTTCGCCGACCCCGGAATAGACATCCGGGACGTGATGGCAGGTCGGCGAGGTGAAGAACCTCACGCCGGACTCGACCGCGCCGCCCTTGGGATCGGCGGCGCCGTAATAGAGCCGCCTCACCCTTGCAAAGGAGATCGCGCCCGCACACATGGTGCAGGGCTCCAGCGTCACGTAGAGGTCGCAGTCGACCAGACGCTCGCTGCCGATCTTTTTGGCGGCTTCGCGGAGCGCGACAATCTCGGCATGGGCGGTCGGATCATAGTCGGTCAGGGTCCGGTTCGCCGCGGTGGCGATGACCTCGAAGTTGCGGACCACGACGCATCCGATCGGAACTTCGCCCGACTTTCCGGCGTTTTCGGCCGTTCTGAGCGCCAAATCCATGAAAGAGGGGGCTTTCAAGCCTCGTATCATCCCGAGAAACCTGCTAGTAGCTGCGCCTTCAGCAGAAGTGCTAACCGAATTTGCCTGAGCATGCGGCTCGAAACGAGCGCGCACAATGCTTTCTGGCCACCCCCTGAGTGAGATTATTCATGCCTCGCGACAGCGACAAAGACAATGATTCCCGCGGCCGGCGCGACCGTGGCCCGGCCAAGGGCGGCCGTTCCGGCAAGGCTCGGGGCCCCGAGAAGAAGTTCGCCAAGCGCGGATTTGAGGGCAAGGGCGACAGCCGCCCGCCCCGCGGCGACAGTGACAGCCGACCGGTCCGCCGCCGCGAAGACGGTGATGCGCCGCGCCGCGACTTCAGCGACCGCCCGAGGTTCAAGCGCGAAGACCGGCCGCGCGGCGAGGATCGGGGCGAGCGCAGCTTCAAGCCGCGTGGCGACCGTCCCTTCAAGCCGCGTGAAGACCGTCCGTTTTCCGATCGCCCGTCGCGCGACGGCGAGAAGCGCTCGTTCAAGCCTCGTGGCGACCGCCCATTTTCTGATCGCCCCTCGCGCGATGGCGAGAAGCGGCCGTTCAAGCCGCGCGGTGATCGCCCGTCCTATGGGCGTGATGACCGTCCGCCGCGCAGGGATCGCGACGATTCCCGTCCGGCCGGCCGGACCGGTGACACGAAATTTGGCGACAAGCGACCTTACGCGCCGCGTGGCGACCGTCCGGAACGCAAGTTCGACGGCGAGCGGAAGTTTTCGCGCGGCGCACCGGGCCGCGATCGTAGCGAGCGCAGCGATTCAAAGCCTTGGCAGAAGCGCGATGCGGCTCCCCGTGGGGACCGGCCGCCGCGCAAGGACTTCAGCAAGGGCCCGCGCAAGGATTTTGGCGGCAGCGACCGCGGTCAGGACAAGCCCTGGCAGAAGCGCGACGATCGGCAAGGCGGCGGCGGCGACCGTCCGCGCTTCTCGCGTTCGCGCGACGATCGTCCATCGGGTGATCGTCCGTTCCGTGAGCGGCCCAAATTCGATCGCCCGCGCGATGACCGTCCCAAGTTCGACCGGCCCCGCCGTGACAGCGATGGTGAGCGTGGTGGGCGCGGCGGCGACCGCCCAAAATTCGATCGTCCGCGCGAGCGCTCCGACTGGCACGAGCATCCGCGCAGCGAGAGCGATCGTCCGCGCCGCGAAAACGAGGACGACAGCAGGATCTTCGAGAAACGTCCGGCCTTCGGCGGTCGCGGCGCCTATCGCGGCCGTGATCGGGACTTCGAAGGCCGCCCGCGCCGGGACGAAGCACCGAAGCCGAAGAAGGCCGGCGAGCGTATCGCCAAGGTGCTGTCGCGTGCGGGCCTCGCCTCGCGCCGCGATGCCGAGGAGATGGTCACGCAGGGCCGCGTCGCCGTCAACGGCCGTGTCATCAATTCGCCGGCGCTCGACATCACCGCGAACGATGTCGTCACCATCGACGGCAAGCCGATGCCGGAGCGCGAGCGCACGCGGCTGTTCCTCTATCACAAGCCGCGCGGGCTGATGACGACGCATGACGACCCCGAGGGGCGTCCGACCGTGTTCGACAATTTGCCCGAAGGCCTGCCGCGGCTGATCTCGATCGGCCGGCTCGACTTCAACACCGAGGGCCTGCTGCTGCTCACCAATGATGGTGGGCTCGCGCGCACGCTGGAGCTGCCGGACACCGGCTGGCTGCGCCGCTATCGCGTCCGCGCCCACGGCGACGTCACGCAGGCGCAGCTCGACGAGCTGAAGAACGGCATCGACGTCGAGGGCGTCAAATACGGTCCGATCGATGCCACGCTGGAGCGTGACCAAGGCGCCAATGTGTGGCTGGTTTTCGCGATCCGCGAAGGCAAGAATCGCGAGGTGCGCAATGTCTGCGCCCATCTCGGGCTCGAGGTGAACCGTCTGATCCGCGTGTCCTACGGCCCGTTCCAGCTCGGCGAGGTTCCCGAAGGCCAGGTCGAGGAGATCAAGTCCCGCGTGCTGCGCGACCAGCTCGGCGACAAGATCATCGAGAAGTCGGGTGCCCAGTTCGACGTGCCGCAGAAATCTGCCGCGCGTGAGGGAGACGACGCGCCGCGCGAGAAGAAGCCCGCCAGCAAGCGCGGCGTGATCAGCGACCGCAAGGGCCGCCGCGTGCTGGTGCAGCGCACCGGCAGCGAGGAGGCGCGCGAGCGCAACGAGTCCGAAGCCAGTGGCTACGGCCCGCCGCGCCGTCCCAAGCGCGGCTATCACGGCAAGCGCGATCTGGCGCCGAAGGAGGACTGACGTTGCGCGTCGTCGGCGGTCGATTGAAGGGGCGCAATTTGGCCTCACCGTCCTCGCGCGACATCCGCCCCACGGCGGACCGCCTGCGCGAATCCGTGTTCAACATCCTCGTGCACGCCTATGGCGATCCGATCTCGGACGCGCGCGTGCTCGATCTCTTCGCCGGCACCGGCGCGCTCGGCATCGAAGCGACGTCACGCGGCGCGAAGTTCACGCTGTTCGTCGACAACGGCGCGGAAGCGCGCGCCCTGCTCCGCAACAATGTCGAGTCGCTGGGCCTCGGCGGCGTCACCAAGGTCTATCGCCGCGATGCGACCGATCTCGGGCCTGCACATCCGGTCGAGCCGTTCTCGCTGGTGTTCCTCGATCCGCCCTACGGCAACGGTCTTGCGGAGAAGGCGCTCGAGAGCCTGCGTGATGGCGGCTGGCTCACGCCAGGCGCGCTGCTCGTGGTGGAAGAGGCGAAGGCTGCGCAGTTCGCGACGCCTGAGGGTTACGAGGAATTGGAGCGGCGGGCGTATGACGACACGGAGTTCGTGTTTTTGAAGGCGCCGTAGCCTCCGAACTCACCGCCGCCCGAACAGCTTCTCCACGTCCGACAGCTTCAGCTCGACGTAGGTCGGGCGGCCGTGGTTGCACTGGCCGGAGTTCGGGGTGTCTTCCATCTCGCGGAGCAGGGCGTTCATCTCCTCCGGCCGCAGCCTGCGGCCGGCGCGCACCGAGCCGTGGCAGGCCATGGTTGCGGCGACGTGCATCAGGCGGCGCTCCAGAGGCAGCGCCTCGTCCCACTCGGCCATGTGCTCGGAAAGATCGCGCAACAGCCCGCCCGCGTTGGTCTTGCCGAGCAGTGACGGCGTCTCGCGCACCGCGACCGCGCCGGGGCCGAAAGATTCGATCGCAAGGCCAAACGACGTCAGCTCTTCGCTGCGCTCGAGCAGGCGCTCTACCGTGGCCTCGTCCATCTCGACGATCTCGGGGATCAGCAGGATCTGCCGCTGCACGCCATTGGCGGCGAGCGAAGCCTTCAGCCGCTCGTAGACGATGCGTTCATGCGCGGCGTGCTGGTCGACGATGATCAACCCGTCGCGGGTCTGCGAGACGATATAGGTCTCGTGGATCTGGGTGCGTGCCGCGCCGAGCGGACGGTCGACCAGGTCGCCGACGGGCTGGCTCTCGATCCGCACGTCTGCGCTCGGCGCGCCGACATCGAACGCAGCCTGCGCGCGCTCGGCGAAGGAGGGCGCCGCGGCACCGTCGAAAGACGGCATCGGGGCGGATGGCGACTGCCGCCAGTCCCAGCTTGCCGGGCGCGGCGTGAATGCGGGGCGGAACGAAGACAGTGCGCTCTCGCCGCCGTTGGCGGCCGTACGCCGGCCCTCCCGCGCAAGCCCCTCCTTCAATCCGTGCACGATCAGCGCGCGCACGAGGCCGGCGTTGCGAAACCGCACCTCGGTCTTGGCCGGATGGACGTTGGCATCGACCTCGCGCGGATCGAGCGTGACGAACAGCGCCAGCACCGGATGGCGGTCGCGCGGCAGATAATCGGCATAGGCCCCGCGCACCGCGCCGAGGATCAGCTTGTCGCGCACCGGGCGGCCGTTGACGAAGAGATATTGCCCGAGCGCGTTGGCTTTGGTCAGCGCGGGCGCCGCGGCATAGCCGGCGACCACGACGCCCTCGCGCTCGGCATGGACCTCGATGGCATGGCTGCGGAACTCCGCCCCCAGGATGTCGCCGAGACGGGTCAGGCGACCGGCGGCGCCTGGTAGCGCCGCAGCCCAGGTCACCGGCGCGCGCTCTTCGCCTGCCAGCGTGAAGGCGATTTCGGGCCGCGCCATCGCCAACCGCCGCACCACCTCGCGGATCGCTTCCGCCTCGGTGCGGTCGGTCTTCAAAAACTTCAGCCGCGCCGGCGTCGCGTAGAAGAGGTCGTTGACCTCGACCCGCGTGCCATGCGCCAACGCCGCCGGCATGATCCCGGATTTCTCGCCGCCCTCGACATTGAGCGCCCAGGCGTGCGGCTCGCCGGCATGCCGCGTGGTGATGGAGAGCCGCGCGACCGAGCCGATCGAGGGCAGCGCCTCGCCGCGGAATCCAAGCGTGCGGATCTGCAGCAGGTCCTCGTCGTCGAGCTTGGAGGTGGCGTGACGCTCGACCGCCAGCGACAGGTCCTTGGCGGTCATGCCGCCGCCGTCGTCGGTGATGCCGATCCGCCGGCGCCCGCCGCCATCGGTGAAGACGTCGATCCGGCTCGCGCCGGCATCGATGGCGTTTTCGACCAGTTCCTTGACCACGCTCGCGGGACGTTCGACCACCTCGCCGGCGGCGATGCGGTTGACGACCTGTTCTGGCAATTGGCGGACGGGCATGAACTCGATCTTGGGCTTTCGATCTGGATTCGCTGACAGCGCTATTCTAGGCCGTGTTGCGTCAAAAGCATGTGTTGGGCAACAGGAACGTGGCGGGCTGGGGAAAAGGGCCGTCTATCGCATTGAAGAGATTGGACGTTCGAGAAAAATCGCGCAACCGGGATGGATCGATCTCCGGGTGCTGGTCCCGATTGTGGGGTACCGGGCTGCGGTGTAGCATCGTGAAAAAACGGCAACAGGACGGGAGGACGCCATGTGCCATCTCTTCGCGCACCAGCCCCAACGCGACTACGAATCCCAGACCCGTTCGTTACGGATCGGTGGGCATTGCACCTCGATCCGTCTGGAAATGGCATTCTGGGACACGCTGGACGAGATCGCGGCCAAGGAGAACATGAGCGTCGGCAAGTTCCTGACGACGCTCTACACCGAGGTGCTCGACCACCACGGCGAGGTCAATAATTTCGCCTCGTTGCTGCGCTGCTCCTGCCTGATCTATCGCTCCCGAAGCATAGCGTCGGTGCAGGAATTCAAGGCCACGGTGACGCCCATCCTCGATGCAGCCGAATAGCGACTATAAGATCCCTCCGCCGTCATTGCGAGGAGCCCTTGCGACGAAGCAATCCAGACCGCCACCGCGGTGGGATTCTGGATTGCTTCGCTTCGCTCGCAATGACGGGGAGGGAGCGATCAGATCTCCTTCTTCTGCATCGCGCCGGCAATGTAATCCGCCTGCCGGATCGCGAGCGAGACGATGGTCAGCGTCGGATTGCAGGCAGCGCCGCTGGTGAACTGGCTGCCGTCGGAGACGAACAGATTCTTGACATCGTGGCTCTGCCCGAACTTGTTGACCACACCGTCGCGCGGCTTCTCGCTCATCCGGTTGGTGCCGAGATTGTGCGTGCTCGGATAGGGCGGCGTCGGATAGCTCACGGTGGCGCCGACGGCTTCGTAGACCGCCGCCCCCTGCTTGTAGGCATGCGCGCGCATCGCGAGATCGTTGGGATGATCGTCGAAATGCACGCTTGCGACCGGCTGTCCGAACTTGTCCTTCACGGTTGGATCGAGCGTGATGCGGTTGGTCTCCTGTGCCATGTCCTCGCCGACCAGCCACATGCCGGCCATTCGGGGATAGCCGTCGAGCGCTGCGGTGAACGGACGTCCCCAGGCGCCGGGGTTGAGGAACGCCGCCATGAAGGGCAGGCCGATCGACAGCGTCTCCATCTCGTAGCCGCCGACGAAGCCGCGCTTCGGATTGTTGGTGGCCTCGTCGCGGATGATGCCGGCCATGGTGGTGCCGCGATACATGTGCACCGATTTCTCGAACACGGCGTAGACGCTGCCGGTCATGTGGCGCATGTAGTTGCGGCCAACCTGACCACTCGAGTTGCCAAGGCCGTCCGGAAACATCGTGGATGCGCTGTTCAACAGCAGCCGCGGGCTTTCGATCGAATTGCCGGCCACCGCAACGATGCGTGCCTTCTGGCGCTGCATCGCGCCCGTCTCGTCGGCGTACACCACGCCGGTGACCTTGCCGCCCGCGTCATGCTCGATCTTGACCGCCATGCTCGCGGGGCGGACTTCGAGATTGCCGGTCGCCTCGCCCTTGGGTATCTCAGTGTAGAGCGTCGACCATTTCGCGCCGGATTTGCAGCCCTGGAAGCAGAAGCCGATCTGCTGACAGGCGCCGCGGCCATCTCGTGGCTGGCTGTTGATGGCCATGTTGCCGGTGTGCACGGTTTTGTATCCGAGCTTCTTCGCGCCGGCCTCCATCACCCTGAAGTTATTGTTGCCGGGAAGTCCGGGAATGCCGTTGGTGCGGGTCACGCCCATCTTGTTCTCGGCCTTGGCGTACCACGGCTCCATCTCCGCGAGCGTGACCGGCCAGTCCAGCAGGTTGGCGCCGGGAAGGCTGCCGTAGGTGCTCTTCACCTTGAACTCGTGCTCGTCGAAGCGCAGCGACGCGCCCGCCCAATGGGTTGTCGAGCCGCCGACCGCCTTGACGATCCAGGCAGGAAGACCCGAGAAGTCTTTTGCGACGCGCCATGTTCCCGATGTGGTGCGCGCATCGGTCCAGGCGAGCTGCGAGAAGCTCTCCCACTCGTCATTGACGAAGTCCTGATTCTCGATGCGGGGACCTGCTTCGAGAATGACGACCTTGACGCCCTTCTGTGCGAGCTCGTTGCCCAGCGTGCCGCCGCCGGCACCGGAGCCGACAATCACCACAACGCTGGAGTCGTTCAGATCGAATTTTGCCATTTGCGTTCTCCTGAACCGTTGGGTGGCCTTAAGCCTTCGGCAGCCAGTCGATATCGGCGAAGCCGCGGTTGATGTAACCGCCATGCTCGGCGGAGGAGCCCTCGTAGCCGAACCGCGGCCAGACCTCTTTCTGGTTGTAGAGCGACACGATGAGGTCGCCGCGCACCTTCTGGAAGAAGTCGCTCTGCTCGATCTCCTTCAAGAGCACCACGCGGTCGGCTTCCCATGGCACTTCGGCATAGGGCGCCTTGTGGCGATCACGCGCGTTCTGATCGAGCCTTGTGATGCCGTCGCTGATCAGCACCTTGACGGACGCGTCTTTCGCCGCCTTGCCGTCCCACGGCTTGATCGCGGTGATGTAGTAGCTGTCGCCGAGGGCGTCGTGTGGATAGATATCGCGCGCGACCTTCAGCAGTGTCTTCATCGTCGCAGGCGAAAGCGCGCTTGCCTCATCGGCCCAGGCGCCATCGATGCTGACGGCGACGCTGGTCGCGACTGCCGCGACCGGAACGGCGGCCGCGGCGCCCTTGAGAAAGATGCGGCGGCTGTGCTTGCTTCGACGATCGACTTCTCTCATGGCATTCCTCCTTCGATCTTTGTGATTTTGATTTTTGTAGTTTGATCAGTTGAACCGTCCGCCGCGCTGGATCACCTCGATCTTGTAGCCGTCAGGGTCACTGACGAAGAAGAAGCGCGCCAGCGTTTTGCCGTCGTGCTTGAAGTCGCGCAGCGGACCCGGTGCGAGCTTTTCACGCTCGAAGCGGGCATGCTCGGCATCGAGATCCTCGACCACCACGGCGAGATGTCCATAGCCGTCGCCGAGCTGGTACGGCTCCTTGCGATCAGAGTTCACCGTCAGCTCCACTTCGAAGGGTGAGGAGGGGTGACGCAGATAGATTAGGGCAAAGTCCGAAAATTTCAGATGGTCGGCGATCTCCAGGCCGAAGGCGCGTCTGTAGAAGTCGAGCGAGCGCGCCTCGTCGAGCACGCGGATCATGGAATGAACGGGCTTCGCCATTCAGTTCTGCTCCTTCAGATAAGCGATAACGGCAGCGCGCGTCTCTGGCTTCGCCTGCCGGTAGACCATGGTCACGCCGGGAACGACGGCTTGCGGATCGGTCAGCCAAGCGTCGAGCCTGGTCTCGTCCCAGGCGAAGTCGGCTTTCGACAGCGCCTCTGAGTATTTAAAGCCTTCGGCCTTGCCGGCGGGGCGGCCCACGATCTTCACCAGTGAAGGGCCTTGCCGCATCGGTTCCGACAAGCTCAAGGTGTGGCACACCGCGCAGTGCTGCTTGAACAGTGTTGCGCCATCCGGCGGCTTTGCGGTCGGCAAAGGCATTTGCGCCTCGGCCACCGGCACCACCAGCACCATCGCGGTGCACAATCCCAGCACGATCGCGCGCATCGTCAAAAGCCCGCCCGTCCACGTCAATTCAGCGTGCGCAAACTCTAGGCGCGGCCAAACATGCGGTGGTAGTAGCGGGCTGTTTCGCCGCGAGCGGAGATGCTCACGGCCGCGTGTGTTCCGCACTGCCTAATATGCGGAGCACAATTCCGCGAAACCGCCGTCAAATCCCTAAACGATTACCACATGATGCGGATTGCATGACCAATGCGCCGCTTGATTTCTTTACGCGATGCAATGGACCGGTGCTGGCAAGCGGTGTCGGGAACGGCCGAGCCATTCATTGCAAAAAAATCCAGGAGAAATGGATGAAGTTGGTGAAGACCTCGATGATCGCATGCGCTCTGTCGGCTCTCATTGCGACGCCCGTTCTCGCGCAAGGCGCGCCATCCGCCAAGACAGGCGGCACCGTGCAAAGCAAACCCATGCAAGGCGGCACGATGGGCAGTGGCGATGAGGAGATGAGTGCTCAGCCGGGCGCAGCGGGCGAGAAGACCGGCATGAAGTCGACCAAAGGCACCAGAGGCACGGCCGGTACCACCGGCAGCGCTGCGCATAAGGGGACCGCCGACGATCCCACGACGGGCGGTGCTGCCCCATCCAAGCGTTACTAACCCGGCCGGGTCTGACGGCAGAACTCCGGTCGCCCTGCGGCCGGAGTTTTCTGCGCTAGCTAGTCGTCGAAATGTCCGCCGCGCTTCGACTTGATGTCGCTGCGGCGCTTCTTGCCCTCGAGCCGGCGCTGCTTGGAGCCAAAGGTCGGCTTTGTCGCGCGCCGCGGCTTCGGCCGGACCATGGCTTCGCCGAGCATCTCCGTAAGGCGGTCGATCGCGTCCTGGCGATTGCGCTCCTGGGTGCGGAAGCGTTGGGCCTGGATCACGATGACGCCGTCCTTGGTCATGCGCTGCCCTGCGAGCCGGGCGAGGCGCAACACGGCATCCTCCGGCAGCGTCAGCTTCCGGGTGTCGAAGCGCAATTGCGCCGAGGTCGCGACCTTGTTGACGTTCTGCCCGCCCGGGCCGGAGGCGCGGACAAAGCCGATCTCGATGTCGTCCTCGTCGATGACGAGATCGCGGGATATCCGCAGCATGGTGGCACCATTCGTGATGTCCGGACATATCGCGGACGTCTACGTTCGGCAATGGCGCTCATCCGAAACGCAAATGGCCGGGCGAACCCGGCCATTCCAAGAGACGTAGCGGAAGTCAGTTCGACTTCGGGGCCGCTGCGGCCGGTTGCGCCGCGGCCTGCGGAGCGCGGCCGACGACGACGGTCAGAAGCCCCTGGCCCCAGAGGCGCCTTGCGGCTGCCTTGGCGTCATCCATGGTGACCGCATCGACGACGGCGTTGCGCTTCTCGATATAGTCGATCGGCAGCTTGTCCTGCTGATATTGCAGCAGCGCCTGCGCGAGCTTCGAGGAGGTGTCGAGCGCCAGCATCTGCGAGCCCTTGAGATAGGACTTGGCCTCGTCGAGCTCCTTCTGCGTCGGGCCCTCCTCGGCGATCCGGCGCACTTCCTTCTCGATGGCGTCGATGGTGTCGCCGGCACGGTCGGCGCGGGTGCCGGTATTGCCGATGAAAACCGCCGAATGCTCCATCCAGAGCAGCGATTCGAACACCGAATAGGCCAAGCCGCGCTTCTCGCGCACCTCGCGATAGAGCCGCGAGGACAACCCGCCGCCGCCGAGGATGTGGTTGACGACATAAGCCGCCATGAAGTTCGGATCGCTGCGCTTCACCCCGGGGCCGCCGAAGGTGATCACGGTCTGGGGCACGTCGAGCGTCACGAAGGCGCGTTGCGGCGGCTTGGCGGCCTCGACGTCGGGGATCGGCACGAGATTGGCCTTGGCGGGCAGGCTGCCAAACGTGTGGTCGAGCAGCTTGCCGAGCGTGGCTGGATCGACATCGCCGACCACCGCGATCTTCAGCGTGTCCTTGGCGAGTACGCGGCCGACATAATCCTTCATGTCGGCGATCGTGATGGTCGGAACACTGTCGAGGCTGCCGTTGGACTGCCGGCCGTAGGGATGCTCGCCGAAGGCGACCTCCAGGAATTTGCGGCTCGCCAGCGAGGTCGGGTTGGTTGTCTCGCGGCGCAGGCCCGAGATCACCTGCGAGCGGATGCGTTCGACATCGGCGGCTTCGAAATGCGGCGAGGTCAGCGCGCTCCGCAGCAGGTCGAAGGCCTCGTCCTTGTTGTCGCGCAGCATGCGCAGGCTGCCGCGGAACGTGTCGCGGGTGGCGCTGAAGGAGAGCTCGATGGCGCGGCGGTCGAGCCGCTCATGGAAGGTCTTGGAGTCGAGATCGCCGGAGCCTTCGTCGAGGAGATCGCCGACCAGATTGGCGAGGCCCGACTTGTCTTTGGGATCCTGGGCCGAGCCGCCGGCGAAGGAATATTCCATGGCGATCAGCGGCACGGTCGCATCCTGCACGAACCAGGCTTCGATGCCGCCCGGCGAGGTCAAATGCTGGATCTTTGCAGCCGCCTGCGACGGCGAGACCGCAGCGAGCGCGAGTGCCGCGCCGGTGACGAGGGAGAATGCAACGCGTCGAAGGAAGGGATAGGTCACGAACGCTTCTCCTCGCGCTTGGTGGTAGCGGTGTCCTTGATCAGATAGCCCGTCACCGAGCGCTTCTTCTCGAGCCATTTCTGCGCGACGGTGCGGACCTGCTCGGCGGTGACGGCGCGGATGCGGTCGGGCCAGCTCCGGATGTCCTCGATCGACAGGCCCGTGGTCAGCGCGCCGCCATACCAGCGCGCCAGAACAGCCTGGTTGTCCTGGGCGTAGATCGCCTCCGCGATGAGCTGGGTCTTCACGCGCTCCAGATCCTCGGCGCGAACCGGGTTCTGGGCGATGTCGGCAATGACGCCGTCGACCACCTGCTCGACTTCGGCGAAGCTGACGCCGGATTTCGGCGAAGCCGAGATCGCGAACTGGGTCGGGTCGAGCGAGATGCTCGAATAGCTGGCGCTGGCGGAGACCGCGAGCGGCTTGTCGACCACCAGCGCGCGGTAGAGATAGGAATTGCTGCCGCTGCCCATCAGCTGCGCCAGCACGTCGAGGGCCGCGCTTTCGCCGGCTGCAGCCGTGGTCGCCGAGGGCACCAGGTAATAGCGCCGCAGGCTCGGCTGCTCGACGCGCGGGTCGGACAGCGTGACGGTGCGCGGTGCCGCGGGCTCCGGCTCCTGCGGGCGGATGCGTTGCGCCGGGATCGCGGGCTGCGCCGGGATGGAACCGAAATTGCGCTCGACCAACGGACGGATGTCGGCGGCGTCGACGTCGCCGGCGATGACCAGGATCGCGTTGTTCGGCGCATAGAAGCGGCGGTAGAAGGCAAGTGCGTCTTCGCGATTGAGCTTCTCGATCTCCTGGTGCCAGCCGATCACCGGACGGCCATAGGGATGGTTGAGATAGAGCGCGGCCATGATCTGCTCGTTGAGGCGCGCGTCGGGGCTGTTGGCGACGCGCATGTTGTACTCTTCGAGCACGACGTCGCGCTCAGGCAGCACGTTCTCGTCCTTGAGGATCAGGCCGGTCATGCGGTCGGCCTCGAACTCCATCATGGTCGGCAACTGCTCGCGCGGCACGCGCTGGTAGTAGTTGGTGTAGTCGACCGAGGTCGAGGCGTTCTCGTTGCCGCCGACGCGGAGCACGGTCTGGGAGAATTCGCCGACCGGATGCTTCGAGGTGCCCTTGAACATCAGGTGCTCGAGGAAGTGCGCGAGCCCGGACTTGCCCGGCGTCTCGTCTGCGGAGCCGACCTTGTACCAGATCATCTCCGTGACGACGGGCGTGCGGTGGTCCGGAATCACCACGACCTGCATCCCGTTACCGAGCGTGAAGCTGGCGGGCGGAGCCGATGTCACCGTGGTCTGGGCGAACGCGGCGCTGGCTGAGAGGACACTGGTCGAAAGCAGCGCGGCAAGGAGGCAGGCAACCGATCGGTTTGCTGACATCATGATCCCTGGTGAAAGGCCGAGCCCGGATGCCCGGCTCGGAGGCACGGCATGCTACACCGTGCGGCTGAGGCTTCGCGTCACGAAGCAGAGAACGCAACTCGTAGGCAAGTTACTGATTAGCAATTTATAGACCGCGTCCGGCGTGCATCAGCCGCCGGTGCCGGGTTCGCGCCTGTCAGGACGTCGCGGCGGGTGAGGGGCGCTATTGTACCTTGTCCTTGCCCGTCATGATGTCGAAATAGGTCCGCCGCGATTTGTCCTCGCCGGCGCCATAGGCGTAGTTCGGTGACGGCGTCTGGTATCCCGGCGGCGGCTCGACCAGGGACGAGCGCGGCGGCTCGGTGGTGAACTGCTTGTTCTCGGCGCTCTTGCCGCCCTTCATCATATTCCACAACCCGCCGGTAAAACCGAGTTCGGCGGGGCTGAGCGACGGGTTGCTGTTGGCGCCCGGCTGAATGGGATCGTTGCTCGTGCGCTCGGGAGCGGCCGTCTGGCCGGCCTTCATCTCTGCGGGGGTCAGCGGCTGGGCGGCCTGCCAGTTCTCCGTCGCCTTGGTGGCCTTCTTCCGCGCGGCGATCGCTTCCTTGCGGCGCTTCTCCTCGGGATCCTTGGGCCAGTTCGGCGCATTCTGGGTCTGGGTCGCGGGCGGCGGCAGGTCGAGCTTGGGCGGCACCACCAGCGGCGAGCGCTCGCGGTATTCAATGCCGGGCTTTTCCATGCTCTTGGCGCCGATGCCGGACATCAGATTGTCGATGAGCTTCTCTTCGAAGGTCATGTCGTCGTCATCGGCATCATCGCCGTCACCGGCGCGGGCCGCGCCTGCCGACATGGCGAGACCGATGCCGAGGGCAACAGCGGACAATTTCAGTGCCCGCCAGAACCCCTGCTTGGGGTCTCGAACCATCGAACCGCTGGTCTTCGAGCTGCGCATCACTGTACCTGTTCCAAAATGTGCCAGTTTGCCGCTCTCGCGCGGCATAACCCCCCGCAAAAGCAAGGTTCCGCCTGCCGGTCCGTATCGGCCGGGATCAGGGCGCTTTTGCGGCGGGTACCCCCAGGAAGGAATCATACAATAGCGCCGCCACGCCGACAACGATGGCCACGTCGGCGAGGTTGAACACGTACCAATTATAGGTATTTCCGCCGATCTCGATGTGGAACAGGGCGAAATCGACCACCGCGCCATAGGCGAAGCGGTCGATGCCATTGCCGATGGCGCCGCCGATGATCAGCCCGAGCGCGATGGTTGCCAGCAGGGTGTGTGAGCGGGCCATCCAGACCCCCAGCGCGACCACCGCAATGACTTTGACAGCCATCAGCGCCAGCTGCGCCGCCTGACCGTCGTTCTGAAGCCAGCCGAAGCTGATGCCGATGTTCAAGGCCAGCACCAGGTCGAAGAACGGCGTCACCTTTACCGCGCCGCGACGGGCGAGGTCGAACACGTTCAGCAGCCAGAGCTTTGAGGCCTGGTCGGCCACGAGCGTGAGCAAGGCCGTGAGGATGCCGGCGCGGAGCGGGGTCATGGCCGCGGGGATCAGACCCCCACCCCGAGCGCCTTCCATTCGCGCAGCGCCCGGGCGTCGCGCGGGGTGACGTCGGGGTATTCGGGATCTTCACCCACCGTCGGCGAAATCTTCCAGGAACGGGCGCATTTGGTGCCGACCGCTTTCTCCACCACGACGGCGACGCCGGGCACGGCATCGAGCCGGAACGCAGACGCTGGCGCCTCGCCCTCGCGCACCTCGTAGTTCGAGGTGATGCAGATTTCGGCGAGGTCGGTGTCGAACAGCGTCGCCAGCATGTCGCGGTCGGCGACATAGATGACCGGCGAGGCCTCCAGCGACGAGCCGATGTTCTTGGCGGCGCGCTCGAGCTCCAGCGCGCCGGTGACGACGCGGCGGACGTTGCGGATCGCTTCCCACTTCGCGGCGAGCTTGTCGTTGCGCAAGCTTTCGAGGTCGTGGGGAAACTGTGTCAGGTGCACCGAGGGTTCGGCGTCGGGCCTGTACATCCGCCAGGCTTCCTCGGCCGTGAAGCTGAGAATTGGCGCCAGCCATTTCAGGATCGCGTGACACAGCAGGTCGATCGTGGTCAGCGCCGCCTTGCGCGTCGGCGAGGACGGCGGATCGCAATAGAGAGTGTCCTTGCGGATGTCGAAATAGAACGCCGAGAGCTCGCTGTTCAGGAAGGCGGACAGGGTCGCGACCACGGTCTTGTAGTCGAACTCCTGATAGGCCTTGCGGACGACGGCAGCACGGACCGCGAGTTCGTGCAGCATCAGCCGTTCGAGTTCCGGCATCTCGGCGGCCGCGACCGCGTCGGCCGGCTTGTAATGATGCAGCGTGCCGAGCATCCAGCGCACGGTGTTGCGCAGCTTGCGATAGGTCTCGACCGTGTTCTTCAGGATCTCGGGGCCGATGCGCTGGTCGTCGGTGTAGTCGCAGGCGGCGACCCAGAGCCGCAGAATGTCGGCGCCGGATTCCTTGATGACGGTCTGCGGCGCGATGGTGTTGCCGAGCGACTTCGCCATCTTGCGGCCGTGCTCGTCCTGGGTAAAGCCGTGGGTCAGCACGATATCGTAAGGCGCGCGACCGCGCGTGCCGCAGCTCTCCAGCAGCGAGGAGTGGAACCAGCCGCGATGCTGGTCCGAGCCCTCAAGATACATCACGGTATCCTTGCCGCCGTCGACCTTGCGCTTGATGCCGGCGAGGCCGGGGAAGTGCACGGGGTCTTCGAGCACGAAGGCGTGAGTCGAGCCGGAATCGAACCAGACGTCGAGAATGTCGTCGACCTTCTGCCAGTCCTCGTTCGCGTGCGGCCCAAGGAAGCGCTCGCGCGCGCCTTTCGCGTACCAGGCGTCTGCGCCTTCCTTCTCGAAGGCTTCGCCGATGCGCGTATTGACGGCCTCGTCCTGAAGGATCTCGGCCGAGCCGTCGCCCTTCTCCCGCACGAACACGGCGATCGGCACGCCCCAGGCGCGCTGGCGCGAGATCACCCAGTCGGGCCGCGACTCGATCATGCCGTTGATGCGGTTCTCGCCGGATGGCGGCACCCATTGCGTCACCGAGATCGCGTGCAGCGCGCGGGCGCGCAACGTGTCGCCGGACTTGGTCTTGCCGCCTGCCGCGATATCCTTGTCCATCGCGATGAACCATTGCGGCGTGTTGCGGAAGATTACCGGCTTCTTGGAGCGCCAGGAATGCGGATATTGGTGCTTCAGCCGGCCGCGTGCCAGCAGCATGCCTCTTTCGACGAGCGCCTTGATGACGGCCTCGTTGGCCTCGCCCTTCTCGCCCTTGTCGTTGATGACGCGCTTGCCGGTAAAGCCCGGGGCATAATCGGTATAGGCGCCGTTCTCGTCGACGGTGTAGGGGATTGCGGTGTTGATGCCGCGCGCATCGAGATCGCGTGCCTGCGCCGTCCAGGCGTCGAAGTCCTCGCGACCATGGCCGGGAGCCGTATGCACGAAGCCGGTGCCGGTGTCGTCGGTGACGTGATCGCCTGGCAAAAGCGGCACGATGAATTCGTAGCTGTCGGCAAGACCCTTCAGCGGGTGGGCGCATTCGATCGCGTCGATGGTATCGCCGGGGATGTCGCGGACCTTCTTGTAGGCGGTCACGCGCGCCTGCTTGAACACTTCTTCGGCGAGCGCGTCCGCAAGGATCAGGAGATCGCCCGTCTTGGCCCAGTTGTCGCCAGGGGCGTCCGTGACCTCAAAGAGGCCATAAGCGATCTTCGGCGAGAACGAGATGGCGCGATTGCCCGGCAGCGTCCACGGCGTCGTGGTCCAGATCACGACGCTGGCGGAGGCGAGCGCACCATGCGCGGGCGAGGTGACCGGGAATTTTACCCACACCGTATCGGACGTGTAGTCCTCGTACTCGACCTCGGCTTCGGCGAGCGCGGTCTTCTCGACCACGCTCCACATCACCGGCTTGGAGCCGCGATAGAGCGTGCCGTTGGCGGCAAACTTCATCAACTCGCGCGCGATCTGGGCCTCGGCCGGATAGCTCATGGTGGCGTAGGGATGGTCCCAGTCGCCGATCACGCCGAGGCGCTTGAATTCCTCGCGCTGCACGCCGAGCCAGTGCGTCGCGTAAGCGCGGCACTCTTTGCGGAAATCGATCATCGCGGCACTGTCGCGGAAGTCGGGCTTCTGCTTGCCCTTCTTGCGATAATGCTCCTCCTCGACTTTCCACTCGATCGGCAGACCGTGGCAGTCCCAGCCCGGCACGTAGTTGGAATCGAAGCCGAGCATCTGCTGGCTCTTGGTGACGAGATCCTTCAGGATCTTGTTCAGCGACGTGCCGATATGGATGTTGCCATTGGCATAGGGCGGGCCGTCATGCAGCACGAACTTGTCGCGGCCCTTGGCGCCCTCGCGCAGCTTCTCGTAGAGGCCCATCTCGTACCAGCGCTTGAGGATCTCCGGCTCGCGCTGCGGCAGGCCGGCGCGCATCGGGAATTCGGTCTGCGGCAGGAACAGGGTCTTGGAATAGTCTTTGGCGTCGGACTTTTGGATGTCGGACTTTTGCGGCTTATCGGACATGGGGCTGACTGGCTCGGAAGTGCGCGGGAACGGATGGCGATGCGGAATCGCGGGGTGAAACGACAACATCCCGGTCTTGCGCCGAGCCGAAGGCTCAGGCGGAAGCCGGGCCGCTAATCCCTATGATGCGCCGCGCAAACATGGGGCCCTCCATAGCAGCCGGGCCGGCGAAGCGCAAAGGCCCGGCAGGCCGGCTTTGGGACCTCAGTCAATCGCTCCAAGCCTCGGAAATGCGTCAGGGGCGGCTGCCAGGATGGCGCGGGCGCGGGCGGAATCGTCGTCCATCTGGCGGATCAAGGCATCCAGGTCGTCGAATTTCAGCTCCTCACGGATGAAGCCGACGAAAGCGCAATCCAGCGCCTGCCCGTAAAGGTCGCCCTTGAAGTCGAACAGGAAGATTTCCAGCAGCGGGGCGCCATTATCAAACGTCGGGCGGCGGCCGAAGCTTGCCACCCCGTCCAGCCGCTCGGCGCCGCGACCGACCCGCACCGCATAGATCCCGTGCTTCAGGCCGCAATTCGCGTCGAGCCTGATGTTGGCGGTGGGATAACCGAGATCGCGGCCACGCTTCTCGCCGTGGATGACTTCGCCGGTGATGAACCAGGGTGCGCCCAGCATGGTGGTGGCCTCGTCGAGCTGACCTTCGGCGAGTGCGATCCGGATCGCACTGGAGGAGACCGGCCGCTCGTCGATATCGACATGCGGCTGCACGTCGACCTCGATACCGAGCCGGGGCGCCTCGTTGACGAGGAGGCCCGGCGAGCCGACGCGGCCCTTGCCGAAATGAAAATCGTAGCCGACGGCGATTCCGCCGATGCCCAGGCGCCCGATCAGGTCATGGTGAATGAAGTCTTGCGCGCTGGTCCCGGCGCGGGACTTGTCGAAGGTCATGACAACGGCGCCGGCAAGTCCGGTGCCGGCCAGAAGCCGCAGCTTGGCCCGCTCGTCCGTGAGGCGGAATTGCGGGGTGTTGGGGCTGAAAAACCGGCGCGGATGCGGCTCAAAGGTCAATGCCAGCGCAGGGCGGCCATGCGTCCGGCCCATTTCCAGCGCTGCAGCGATCACGGCGCGATGGCCGAGATGAACGCCGTCGAAATTGCCCATGGCGACCACGGCGCCCCTCGCAATAGCGGAGTCCGGCGTGGTGTCGCGGATAATGGTAAAATGCGGAGCCATCAGGGGAATTCTCGAGCCGGCGGGACCGGCCGGGACCGTGGCGCGACGGGCCGGATGAAGTCAAGCGGGAGGGGCGGCCGCATCGAATGCGATTTCCGTTCAACGGCGGCCTCCCCGGTTAACGCGCTGTTTAACGCCTCGGTGTTAGTCCTTGAGCGTGGAACCGCCGGCTCCGGTCTGGCAGGTCCGATCGTAATATTCCTGGGTTTGCGTTGGGGGAGTCGAGATGGCGGTTGATTTGTCGATGTCGGTTCTGGTGGTTGATGACTACAGCACCATGATCCGTATCATCAGGAACCTCCTGAAGCAGCTTGGCTTCGAGAATATTGATGATGCCAGCGACGGTTCGGCAGCGCTGAACAAGATGCGCGGCAAGAAGTACGGGCTCGTGATTTCCGACTGGAACATGGAGCCGATGACGGGTTACGACCTGCTGCGCGAAGTGCGCGCGGATCCGAACCTCGCCACCACGCCCTTCATCATGATCACGGCCGAATCGAAGACCGAGAACGTGATCGCGGCCAAGAAGGCCGGCGTGAACAACTACATCGTCAAGCCGTTCAACGCGGCGACGCTGAAGACCAAGATCGAGGCGGTCTTCCCGGACATGGCGAGCGCGTAAGGCGCAATCGAAGCCATCATCGAATTCGGAAGGCCCGGGCATCGTCCCGGGCTTTCTGTGCTGGATTTGTCATTCGGGGTTCGATCCTCACATCACCCCGGAATGACGATCAACTCGTTACCACTTCAGTTCGCGCATCAGCGCCTTCGGCGGATGGCCGAACAATTCCAGCACCGAAGCCGGGTCGAGCTGGTCGAGACCCTCGAACTCCTCGGCATGGATGCCGCGGGTCACGAACAGGCAATCGATGCCGAATTCGCGCGCGCCGGTAAGGTCGGTGCGCACGGAATCCCCGATCGCGAGTACCTTCTTGCGGTCGATCTGGTGACCCTGGCGTTCGCCGGCCAGCGCCATCGCGCGCTCGTAGATCGGCCGGTGCGGCTTGCCGTAGAAGAGCACTTCGCCGCCGAGCTCGCGATAGAGCTCCGCGATCGCGCCGGCGCAATAGATCAATCGGTCGCCCTTCTCCACCACGATGTCGGGGTTGGCGCAGATCAGCGTCAGCTTGCGCTCGCGCGCCTTCAGCATCATGCCGCGATAGTCTTCGGCCGTCTCGGTCTCGTCGTCATAGAGGCCGGTGCAGACGATGTAGTCGGCCTCTTCCAGCGGTGCGAGCACCGCGTCGAGGCCGCGATAGATCGAGTTATCGCGCTCAGGCCCGAGCCAGAACATCTTGCGGCCGGGATGGTCGGCGACATAGAGCCGCGTCAGGTCGCCTGATGAGACGATCGCGTCATAGGTCTCGTCGGCGACGCCGAGCTTGCGCAATTGCCGCTGCACGGAGTCGGCCGGGCGCGGCGCGTTGGTGATCAGGATCACCGTGCCGCCATGGCTGCGATAGGTGTGCAGCGCCTCGCAGGCTTCGGGGAAGGATTCGAGGCCGTTATGGACCACGCCCCAGATGTCGCTGAGCACGACGTCCACGCCACCCACGAGTTCGCGCAGGCTCTTGGCGAAATGCAGCGTCGTCATGATGCGTGCGGCCGATCAGATGCGGCGCGCAAGCGCCGCGTTGCCGGTGACGCGCTGTGGCGGAGGCGCAGCTGATGTCGCGCCTGAGCTGGGTGTGCCGGAGCCATTCGATTCCTGAGTGTCCTGTGCCTGGTTCGACGGGGCCCCGGCGGTAGCAGATGCCCCCTCCGGCCGCAATGGTCGGGGCGGCGCGAACAAAAACCCCTGGCCGAACCGCACGTCGTAGTCGAGCAGGTCGATCACGGCGCGCTCGCCCTCGATCCGCTCGGCGATCAGGTCGATGCCGAAGCGGCCGAGCAGATCCGAGAGGTCCGAGGGGTGGATGTCCGAGGTCGACGCCTGTTTGGGGTCGAGCAGCAGGGACGCCGGCACCTTGATGAAGCGCACGCCGCGGTCGGCGAGCTCGCGCGGCTCGATGCGCAAATCCGTGACATGGTCGATCGAGAAACGGAAGCCACGCTGGGCGAGCGCAGCGAGGTTCTCAGTCTCGGCCGCGCCGAGATTGCGGAAGGTCGATTGCTTGAATTCCAGCACCAGCGAGGGCGCCAGCGCCCGATTGGCTTCGAGGAAGTCGAGGTATTGCGCGAAGGTCGTGGAATTGCCGAGCGTGGAAGCCGCGACGTTGCAGAACACGCCGACATCCTTGTTGCGCACCATCAGGCGCCGCAGCACCTGCACACAGCGCAGCATCACCATGTTGTCGATGCGCCCGATCAGGCCGGAGGCCTCCGCGAGGCTGATGAACTCCTCGGCCGCGATCAGCTGGTCACGCTCGTCGCGCAGGCGCGTCACGGCTTCGTAGAAGCGGACCTTGCGCTGCGGCAGCGTCACCATCGGCTGGAGGAAGATGTCGATGCGGTTCTCGTCGATCGCGTTGCGCAGCGTCGTCAGCAATTGGGTCTGGTTGCGGCCGTTCGCCGTCTGAACCGGATTGGCGGTCTGGATCTGGATCGCCGGTGGTGCCGGTCGTGGCGGCGGCGCGGGGACTGGGGCAGGGGCAGCCGGCCGCTCCTCGTCGAACGGAGCCATCAGGTCGAGCGGCCCCTCCGGTTCCAGCCTCGCGACCGGAGCGGGAGCCGGAGGCGGCGCGTTGCCGGCCATCAGATCCTCATGAGCCGACACGGTGGTGGCGAGCTGCCTGACCAATCCGCCGAGCTCGTTGATCTCGCCGACCACCGACTGGATGCGGTCGGCGTTGGTCGAATTGGAGGAGGCGATGCGTCCTTCGATCGTGGCAAGCCGGCGGCCGTACTCGGCCACCTGGCGGGCGAGGTCGGCGGTGCCGCGCGAAAGGTCGGCGATCTGGCCGCCGACGTCGCTGCGGTCGCGCAGCCGCATCGACACTGCATTGTAGAGGATCAGGAAGGTCAACGCCGTCAGCGCCACGATCGCGGATTCGGTTCCGCTGATGCCGGCGACCGCGTAGAGCACAAGGCCGAGCGAGGCCGCGACCAGAACCATGCAGATGGCGATGAAGATCGTCGAAATACGAATCATGCCGCGCATTACGCCTCAAGAGCTGACTGCCTGACCGGGAAAACACGGGTGGCGTTTCGAACCCGTCACGCCCCATGCTCCCCCAAGCGAGCATGACGTTAGCATCATTGTTGATTCGAGGGGATAGCGGCCCTCCTGCAGACTCAGGACGGCGCCGCAGCGCCGACCGTGTCGGCCGAGACGGCCTGACGGGTGCCAAGCGGCTTGGGCGGCCCGGTGGTCGTGTCGTGCAGGGTCTGCCGTTCGACCTCTGAGTTCAGCTCGGCCCCGAACATGATGACGATGGCCGACATCCACATCCACGTCATCAAGCCGATCGCAGCGCCGAGCGAGCCGTAGGTCGCATTGTAGTTGGCGAATTCCGAGAGATACCAGGACAGCAGCGCCGAGCCGGCGATCCAGAGGATCGCGGCCGTCACCGCGCCGAGGCTCAGCCATTGCCAGCGCGGCGCATCGCGGCTGGGCGCGAAACGGTAGAGGACGGCGAGCGCCGCAAGGAGAATGACGAACAGCACCGGCCATCGCGCCAGCGCCACGATCAACTTGCTTTCGGGCGCCATGCCGAGATGATTGAGCGCGAGCGGGAAGGCGACGACGGCGCCCACCATCAGCAGCAGGGCAACGATGCCACCGACCGTGAAGGCCAGCGAGACTGCGTTGAGCCGGATGAAGCTGCGCTTTTCGCGCTCTTCATAAGCGACGTTGAGGGCGTCGAAGATGGCTTTGACGCCAGCATTGGCGCTCCAGATCGCGAGCACGAGGCCAAACAGGAAAGTGACACCAAGGGTCGCACCGCCGTTCGACACGACGCGCGCCACCTGGTCCTCGACGATCTGGAACGCACCCTCGGGCAGCATCATCGCGAGCGAATGCAGGTTGGAACTGATCGTCGAGGGATCGGCGAACAGGCCATAGAATGAAACCAGAGCTGTGACGGCCGGAAAGATCGCGAGCAGCCCGAAGAAAACGACGCCGCCGGCGGTCGCGAGCAGGCGATCGTCGCCGACGCGCTGATAGGTGCGCCAGAAGATGTCTTTCCAGCCAGCCCAGGGGATCGCGAACGGGCTTTTCGAGCGGCGGCCATGGCCGGGCTGCGTGGCTGCGCCTGTCGGGCTCGTTTCCGGCGAATTCGCCTCGCTGTTGCGATGGTCTTGCGGAGGTCCCGGCCGGATCAGGCCGGAATCCTGGAAATACCGTTCTGCAGTGAGCACAAACACGGTCGTGGCTGCCACCAGCAGCCAGCTGTCGAGTTGCTCGGCGCGCCGCACACGCATTTAGCTGTCCGCTCCGTGGCCGTGACGCCGCCGACGCGCTGCCGTGAGCCCTACCAGCCCAACAGCCGCGAGCATCAGCCCGAGTTGCACGGGCCGGTTGGATCGAACCGGCCATGTGCTGCCGCCATGTCCTCGTTCGTGGCCGCGTTCGCCCGGCGCGAGCGGCACCAGGGGAATTGTCGTCGCGACCTCTTTCACCGCCTGCTTTACCGTTCCGCGCGGGATGCGCGGGGTGGCGATAGCCGCGCGCAGGCGGCTGGCGAGCGGCACGATCGGCTTGGTCTTGCGCTTCATCTGAGCCATGGCCACGCCGGCGCAGGCGCCGGCCAGCACCAACAGCACGCCGCCGACGGCGCCGAACCCCCAGAATTGTCCGTAATGGATTGCAACCCAGCGGTACAGCGCGATCAGGCCGACGAAGAAGGCTGCAACGACGAACAAGCCGGCAACCGCGAGCAGTCCGGCCGCAACCGCGTACGACGTCATGCGCCCTGTGGCTTGATTGCTCCGGTCACGGGCATAGGACCGGGCGGCGCGCTTGAGATGGTTGAGCTTGAGCGCGACGCCGGCGCGCAGCAATTCGCCCGATGGCGCGAGCATGCGGATATCCTCCGAGAGCGAGACATTCGTCCGGGGATGAACGTGGCGGTATTTGACTTGTTCCGACGAGGTCTGCCGGTCGTGACGGATCAGCCGAGATCGGCTGCCGCGATCCAGAACACCTCGCCCTCGGAATCCTCGGTGTCGAGCCAGAGCAGCGGCAGCTCCGGGAAGGCCTCGTCGACCAGCTCGCGGCCGCGGCCGATCTCGCAGATCAGCCCGCCATCCGGCGTCAGGTGTTCGGGCGCCTCGCGCAGGATCCTGCGCACCACGTCGAGACCGTCGGCCCCGCCGTCGAAGGCGAGCTTCGGCTCGGCCCGGCACTCCGGCGGCAGCGCCGCCATGCCTTGGGCGTCGACATAAGGCGGGTTGGTGATGATCAGGTCGTATCTGGTGTCGCCGAGCGGAGCGAACAGGTCGCCGCGATGCAGGCTGATCCGGTCATCGAGCCCGTATTCGCCGACATTTCGGCGGGCGACTTCGACCGCGCCCTTCGAGATATCGACGGCGTCTATCGTGGCGTTCGGGAAATGATGCGCGGCGAGAATAGCGAGGCATCCCGACCCCGTGCAGAGATCGAGCACGCGCTCGACGGCGGCGCGATCGTCGATCAGCGAGCCGGCTTCGCCGTCGCCGCCGAAATGCGAATCCAGCAGCTCGCCGATGAAGGAGCGGGGAACGATGACGCGCTCATCGACATAGAAGGGCAGGCCGCGCATGTAGATCTTGTTGACGAGATAGGCGGCCGGTTTGCGCGTGGTGACGCGCTGATGGATGAGATCGATGATGGTCTTGCCCTCGGCGGCCGTGACGCGCGCGTTGGCAAAAATCTCGAACTGTTCGGGATGCAGATGCAGGGCTTCACAGACTAGGAAGGCCGCTTCCGCGACCGGATCGGTCGTGCCATGCGCAAAGGCGAGGTTGGCCTCGTTGAAGCGGCTCACCGCATAGCGGACGAAATCGATCAGCGCGACAAGCTCGCCGCGGCCGACTTTCGCGAGCTTTGGCGCGGCGCGGCCGCGCATGGTCTTTTTGGATGTTGTTGCCATCAGGGTCGGGTCCAGCGTGCGGCGGCTTCGTCGTCGCGGGCCTGGGCCTCGACCCAGCCGGTGCCGGTGGCGCTCTCTTCTTTCTTCCAGAACGGCGCGTTGGTCTTGAGATAATCCATCAGGAACTCGGCTGCCTGGAACGCCGCCTGGCGGTGCTGCGAGGCGGTCAGCACGAGCACGATGTTCTGGCCGGGCATGAACCGGCCGACGCGATGGATCACAGTGACACCGTCGAGCGGCCAGCGCGCGGTGGCCTCGTCGGCATGACGCCTGATCTCTTCCTCCGCCATACCAGGATAATGCTCGAGCGTGAGCGCGGCGATCTTCGCACTGTCCTCGTCGCCGCGGCAGATGCCGGAGAAGCTCACGACCGCGCCGATGTCGGTGCGGCTCCCGGTCAGGACCGCGATCTCGCGCGCGATGTCGAAATCGTCCTGCTGGATACGGATGGTGACGGGGCACGTGGTGACGGGAGAGGTGGTGACGGGAGAGGTCATGGCCTAGCCGCCGGTCATCGGCGGGAAGAACGCGATCTCACGGGCGCCCGCGATCGCGGCGTCCGGCTTGACGTGGGTATGGTCGATTGCGGTGCGGATCACCTTCGGCTTCTCGAACGCGTAGGCGTAGGCTTCGCTTTGGCCGGATAGCCAGGCGATCAGCTCTTCCACGGTGCGTACGGTCGCAGGCGGTTCGATCGTCTCCTCGGCCTTGCCGACGCGCTCGCGCACCCAGGCGAAGTACTTCACCTTCATCCCTCATCCTCCTTGATGAGGTGATGGATGCCGGCGCGGAAATAGTCGTAGCCGGTGTACATGGTGAGGATTGCCGAGGCCCAGAGCAGGACCAGTCCGACCATCGAGACCATGGGTATCACCTCATCGCCGGCCGGACCGGCCAGCAGGAAGCCGATGGCGATGAGCTGAACGGTTGTCTTCCACTTCGCAAGCTTGGTCACAGGCACGCTGACGCGCAGCGCGGCGAGGTACTCGCGCAGGCCCGAGACCAGGATCTCGCGGCACAGGATCACGATGGCGGCCCACAGCGACCAGCCGTGGATGATGCCGTCGGCGGCCAGCATGAGGAGGCACGAGGCGACCAGCAGCTTGTCGGCGATCGGATCGAGCATTCGGCCGAATGCCGATTGCTGATTCCATATCCGCGCGTAATAGCCGTCGAGATAGTCCGTGACCGCGGCCGCGATGAAAATGGCGACCGCAACCCAGCGCAGCCACAGAGGGCCGTCCACGATCGACTGCGCGTAAATGCACCCGACCACGACCGGGATCGCAGCGATCCGGCCGTAGGTCAGAAGGTTCGGGAGGGACATCGCGCGGCTGGTCGTCCCTCGTGTCGTGGCGATGTTCATCCGTCCTACCAATACCGCTGCAGCCTGAAGGTCAACCGGTCCGCTCCCCAAATGGGGTGCGAGATGCGACGACCATATGACCGCGGCCCCTTTAGATCACCCCGGCTGGGGGTGGAAATAGTCGAAAATCTTGCGGGCGCTTTCGGCGCTCACCCCCGGAACCTTGCCGAGATCGGCGATCGAGGCCCGTTCGATCTCCTTCAGGGTTCCGAAATGATGCAGCAAGGCACGTTTGCGTGACGGACCGATGCCCGCAATCTCCTGCAAACCGGCCTCGCGGATGTCCTTCTTGCGCAGCTTGCGGTGCGAACCGATGACGAAGCGATGCGCCTCGTCCCGCAGCCGCTGGATGAAATAGAGCACGGGGTCGCGTGGCTCCAGCTTGATCGCCTCGCGCTCCGGCATGAACAGGGTCTCGCGGCCGGCATCCCGGTCCGGCCCCTTGGCCACCGACATCAGCGCCACCTGGGTCAGGCCGAGATTCGTAAAGATCTCCCGGACGGCGTTGAGCTGGCCGCGGCCGCCGTCGATGATCACGAGATCGGGCCATTGGGGGAAATCATCGTCCTTGGCCTTGTCGTTTTCCCTGGCCGCACTGTCCTCGGGTGGATTGATCAGGCGCTTGAAGCGGCGTTCGAGCACCTCGCGCATCATCCCGTAATCGTCGCCGGGCGTGAGCCCTTCCGACTTGATGTTGAACTTGCGGTACTGGTTTTTCACAAAACCGTCCGGGCCGGCGACGATCATGGCGCCGACCGCGTTGGTGCCCTGGATGTGGCTGTTGTCGTAGACCTCGATCCGCTTCGGCGAATGCGGCAGGCTCAGCGTCGTGGCCATGGCGTCGAGCAGGCGGCTCTGCGTCGCGGTGTCCGCGAGCTTGCGGCCCAGCGCCTCGCGCGCGTTGGTGAGCGCGTGGGCGACGAGCTCCTTCTTCTCGCCGCGCTTCGGCGTGGAAACCTCGACCTTGCGGCCGGCCTTGATCGCCAGTGCGCTGGCGAGCAGCTCGCTCTCCTCGATCTCGTGCGAGAGCAGGATATTCCTCGGCGGCGGCTTGTCGTCGTAGAATTGGGCGAGGAAGGAGCCGAGCACTTCCTCCGGCGTATACGTCTTCTCCGCGCGCGGAAAATAGGCGCGGTTGCCCCAGTTCTGCCCGGTGCGGAAGAAGAACACCTCGACGCAGGAGAAGCCGCCCTCCTGGTGGATGGCGAACACGTCGGCTTCTTCCACCGTGCGCGGATTGATGCCCTGCTGCGACTGGATCGCAGAGAGCGCGGCGAGGCGGTCGCGGTAGAGCGCGGCGCTCTCGAATTCGAGCTCGCCGGAAGCCTTCTCCATCTCGCCAGCGAGCTCCTGCTTCACCGCCTGGCTCTTGCCCGAGAGGAAGTCGGTCGCCTCGCGCACCAGCGTCGTGTAGCCGGGGAAGTCGATCTCGCGGGTGCAGGGGCCGGCGCAGCGGCGGATCTGGTAGAGCAGGCAGGGCCTGCTGCGGCTCTCGAAGAAGGAATCCGTGCAGGAGCGGACCAGGAACGCGCGCTGAAGCGCGGTGATGGTGCGGTTGACGGCGCCGGCGGAGGCGAACGGGCCGAAATAGCGACCGGGACGGGTCTGCGCGCCGCGGTGCTTCAGGATCTGCGGCGCCCAATGGTCGCCGGTGATCAGAATATAGGGAAACGACTTGTCGTCGCGCAGCTGCACGTTGAAGCGCGGCCGAAGCTGCTTGATGAGGTTGGCTTCCAGCAGCAGCGCTTCGGTCTCGGTGTTGGTCGAGATGATTTCCACGGTAACGGTGGCGGCGATCATGCGCAGGATGCGCGCCGGCAGCGGCGCACTCTGACGCGCATAATTCGACAGGCGCTTTTTGACGTTCTTGGCCTTGCCGACATAGAGCACGTCGGCATTCGCACTAAGCATGCGGTAGACGCCGGGCGAGGTGGGGGCGAGGCGAACCGCGCGCTCGATCGCCTCATGGCCGGTCGCCAGCGGCTCTTCGCCGACCGTGCCGCTCTCTTCCGGGATATCCGGCAGCCGTGCATCGTCCTCGTCGTCACCGCTTGCGGTCGCGGGATCGAGGTCCGGGGGCGCCGTTTCCGTTTCCTGGGGCGGGACGTCCGGCACGTTGCCGTGCACGGGTTTACGCGCGTGCATGTCGTCCGGATCGTCGGTGGAATCGTGAACCATGGAGCGAATTTAGGCGCTTGGGGTGCTGATTTGAAGTTCCGGCCGTGCGGCACGCACAGAATGGCGGCGCAGTTCCCGGTAACGCTTGCTTAAGCCTGTTAACAGCGCGGTAACCCGACTTAACAGGCCTTTAACTTAAAACTCTCGATAAATCTTACACGAAAAGGTCTTGGTTCCGTAACCATGCGGTTTTGCCTCGCGCGGCGGCGCAGGCATCGCACCCGGTGACGGCAGTTGCGTTGGAGTGTGTGATGAAGAGGCTCGTTGTGGGCGCAGCTGCGTTGGTTGCAGCCGGCTGGACGGCTTCGGCAAAGGCGGCCGATCTCAATTACGGGCAGCGTGCGCCCTACACGGTCAATCAGCCGCTCAACGGCTATAGCTGGGCGGGCCCGTATCTCGGCGGCAATCTCGGCTACGAATGGGGCTCGGTGAACAACAATCCCGCAAAGCCCTCCGGCTTCGTCGGCGGTGTTCAGGCCGGCTACAATTTCCAGAACGGCCCGTGGGTGTTCGGCGTCGAGGGCGACATCCAGGCCACGGGTGCCGACGACACCTTCGCGCCGTGGAAGTTCTCCAATCCGTGGTTCGGCACCCTGCGCGGCCGCGCCGGCTATGCCTTCAGCAACGTGCTGGTCTACGGCACCGCGGGCCTCGCCTTCGGCGAGCTGCGCGCACAGACGTTCGGCTGGACGGAGTCGCACACCAGCGCCGGCTGGACCATCGGTGCCGGCGCGGAAGTCGGGTTCGCGCCGAACTGGAGCGCCAAGCTCGAATATCTCTACATCGATCTGTCGACGAGTCAGTTCGCGATTACAGGCGTGTCAAACGGCTATAGCGCCAGCGTTGTGCGCGCAGGCGTGAACTATCACTTCTGATACCCAAAGAAGAAAATACCGGACTGCAGCCTCCCGGCCGCTCGCGGCCGGGATTTTTTTGGGGCCGGTGTTTTCGCGTGGGACTCGCTAGGAAAGGATGACTAAATCGACCGCTTTCGGCCCCTTCCCCTTCTTGTCCGGTTCGACTTCGAAAGTAATACGCTGTCCTTCGGCAAGGTCCTTTAATCCGGCCCGCTCCACGGCAGTAATGTGCACGAAGACGTCGCGGCCGCCGTCGTCCGGTTTGATGAATCCGTAGCCGCGCTCGCCGTTGAAAAACTTGACCGTTCCCGTCATGGCCATCGGGAAACTCCCCCTCATTGCTCCTCCGTCGCGACGCAGACGCACGTCACGACATGACCGGGCCTTACGAAGCCCGGGAGCTGGCCATCCTTGGGCAGACCATTCGGTCCGACCGGATCTTTCTTAGGCCTTCACTCCGCCGCAACCATTCGCGGAAGCGGAACGTAAAGCCAGTCACGGAAGCAGCATAATACGGTTCTTTGCAGATTGACTACGGCTCTTGCATATTTTTCCCAAGAATGCCGGAGTGTTAGGGCCTCGGCACCTCTAATCGGAATCTGGCAGCGCCGCCCTGGCCGAGCGGCATTTCCAGCTCGGGCAGGATCGTCTTGAGCTCGCCCTGCAGCGTGTAAGGCGGATTGACGATCAACAGCCCGGTGGAGGTGAGAGTTGCGCCGTCGGCTTGCGGCGACACACTGAATTCGAGGCGCAGGCAATTTCCCGGCGGCTTTGCTGCGGCTGCGAGGCGCGCCACTGATTGCACCAGCGCGTCGGTGGCGCGCCGGCTCTTGGCGGGATACCAGATTACATAGATACCGGTCGGCCATTTCGTGAAAGCGGCCGAGAAGGCCTCGCCCAGCTTGTCGAACTCGTCCTTTGCCTCGAACGGGGGGTCGATCAGCACGAGCCCGCGCCGTTCCTTCGGCGGCACGAAAGCCGGCAGCGCCATCCAGCCGTCGAGATCGACCACGCGGGCCTGCTCGTCGTGGCGCAGCACGCCGATCAGCGCTTTCCGCGCCTTCGGCTCGAGTTCGCAGGCGACGAGGCGGTCCTGCGGCCGCATCAGGGCGCGCGCGATCAGCGGCGAGCCCGGATAAGCCTTGAGCTCGCCCTTCGGATTGTAGGCGCGGATGATATCGAGATAGGGCTTGGTCAGCGCGATGGTGTCGTTCGAGAAACGCGCCTGCATCAGCCGGGCGATGCCCGTCAGCCACTCGCCGCCGCGGCGGGCCTCGTCGCTTTCGAGATCGTAGAGGCCGGCGCCTGCATGGGTGTCGATGACGCGGAAGGCGCCCGGCTTGTCCTGGAGATAGGTGACGATGCGCGCCAGCACGATGTGCTTGATGACGTCAGCGAAGCTTCCGGCGTGAAAAGCGTGGCGGTAATTCATGCAAGAGCACTACGCCACGTGACGGCTTGAGCAAAGAGGCACGACGCCTGGGCTACCCACCCCTGATCGGCGGCATCGTCACCTGGTCGCGGCGGCAGGCGCGGCGGTCGATCTCCTCGCAGGCGCGGAATTGCAGATCCTTGCTGAGGCAGATGCGGACTTCGGACAGCCGCGTCCGGTTGCACGTGATCGAGACGGCGGCGTTGCCGAGGCCCGGATTGGCCTTGATGAAGGCCTCCTCCACCTCAGCCGGCGCCACGGTCTTGGCCTGCGATAGATCGAGATATTCGGCCGGAATCTTGATCGCGGCGCGCGCCTTCCTTATCGTCTCGAAATAGCTGCGGTCGGCGAGCCCCGAGCAGGTGCCGTGCTTGTCCCACTCGTTGAAAATCAGCCCCGGCGCCGGCATCAGATCGAGCATCGAGGAGACGATGCTGCGATTCAGCCGCGGCGACGGCCGCTGGCAATATTCCGGAAAACCGTTCTCATATTGCGGCCACAGACCATGCACCACGAAAGAGTAGGGCCGTCCGCTGCACTGGATCTGCGAGCGGCCGCCGCGCTCTGCCGCCTCCTCGCAGAAGGAGGGCGACCACGACAGCGACAGCACATAAAAATCGAATTCGCCGGGCGCGTTCTGCCGCTTGTCCTCGGCCATCGCGCCGCCGGCCAGCGCAGCCAGCCCGGCCGCAAGCGTCAGCGAGATCATCAGGCGGGAGAACGAATGCAATCTGGAATGAAACATGGCGACCCCCTCAACTAGACTGTGCAGCAAGCCTAGCAGGCGATAGGAACATTTCAAGAACAAAATTCAGGCGGCCATTTCAGCCAACCGAATCAGAGCTTCTTGGACTGAGGCTGGGCTGCTTAAGGCTTAGGCTGCTTAAGGCTTGGCGGCGCGGCAGGACGGGTTGTAGGCCCAGTTGCGGTCGAGCCCGACCACGCACCATTCGACGCCCTGGCCGAAGCTGGCGAAGCCGCCATCCTCGATGATCGAGAAGTGCACCTTGCGCATCTTGCCGTCCGTGAGCATGGCCTCGCCGCTGCAAAAGCGGCGCGGAATGTTATCGGGTGCCCAGGGCCGGAACGCGGTCTCGCGAACCGCGGCGAAGCCGGTGATCTTCAACGAGGAATTCCAGAACGAGCTTTCCTTCTCCAAGAACTGGGAAGCGATCGTCGGCAGCGCCCTGTCGCATTCGGAGATGTTGCCGTCATAGCGCGGCCCGCTCAGCCAGAAATTCAGCTCCAGCGGATTGGCGGCCTTGGCCTCACCGAGCGACAGCGCCCCGAACAGGAGGCCGAGCACGGCGGCAAAGCGGAGCGATTTCAGGGAGGTCGAGGCGCGCATGGGCAATCCAGACAGCATGATCTGCAAGGGACGGACGGTGCCGTGAAGGCCGCGCGGGGTCAAGTGCAGCGCGGCAACACTCGCCGACGAGTTGACCACAAGGTCGCAGCAACCGGCCTTCCGTTCTTTCCACCGCCGCCCCGGCACCGTAAACTGCCGCCAACCAATCGGAGTGACGGGAATGCGAATCATTGCGGCCGCGGGCCTACTTGCCTTGGGTATGATGGCGAGCCAGTCGGCGCGCGCCGATATCCTTCCGGTGCCTCCGTTCAAGGGCAACGACACCGGCGGCATCATCGCCTATTCGATGGCAACCCAGGTCGATGCGCGGCAGGTCGCGGTCGATCATTGCGCGCGCTACGGAAAGGTCGCGAAATTCCTGGGGGTGCAGGCCTATGAGGGCGGCTACATCTCGTTCTCGTGCCGCTGGGTGCCCTATGGCGCTGCCGACAAGCCGATCCGCACGCTCTACTGAGGCGTTTTCGTAACGCCAGCAATCTCTCAGCCGGGAGCTTCTCACATGACGCGCAAACTCGCTTTGCTCGGCTCGGCCCTTTGCCTCGTCTTCTCGGCCGGCGTAGCCAGCGCCGACGATCTGCCGATGCGCAAAGCCGGTCTCTGGGAATTGAAGATGCTCAGGACCGGTACGCCCGTGCCCGAAATGACCATGCAGCACTGCACCGACGAGACCGTCGACAAGGAGATGAACAACAACGTCTCCCCGATGGCCAAGCAGATCTGCGCCAAGCAGGACATCAAGAAGACCGCGACCGGCTATGTCAGCGATTCCGAGTGCAGTATCGCGGGCATCAGCACGACCTCGCATGCCGAGATCACGGGCGATTTCAATTCGGCCTACACGGTGAAGACCTCGTCGCACGCACAAGGTGGCGCCGCCGGCGCCGCGGGGCGCGATTCCACGATGACACTCGAAGCCAAGTGGCTCGGAGCCTGCAAGCCCGAGCAGAAGCCCGGCGATATCGTGATGCCGGGCGGCTTCAAGATGAACGTGCGCGACATCGACAAGCTGAAGGCGCTGCTGCCGAAATAGGGCTATTGCGGCTACATCCGTTACACCGGTATCCGCACGCTCGCCCTTAATCCGCCTATCGGGCTATCGCCGAGCGTGATGTCGCCGCCATGCGAGCGGGCGATGTCGCGTGCGATCGCGAGCCCTAGGCCGGTGCCGCCTTCGTCCTGGTTGCGGGCGTTGTCCAGCCGCAGGAACGGCTTGAACACCTCTTCGCGCAGATGGGCGGGAATGCCCGGCCCGTCGTCGTCGACCGTCACGGTCAAATAACGGTGATCGCGCTGGCCGGTGATGGCGATGCTTTTGCCGTAGCGGGCGGCGTTGGTGACGAGGTTGGCGAGGCAGCGCTTGAACGAGGCCGGCTTCACCGTGACCACGGGCAGCCCGTTGAACGCGACGGTCGCGGTGTGGCCGTGGCGTTCGGCGTCGCTGCGCAACTCCTCGAGCGCCTGCGCCATGTCGGTCGGCTGCGACTGCTCGCCGGAATCGCCACGGGCAAACGCGAGGTAATCTTCCAGCATCATCGACATCTCGTCGACGTCCTTGCGCATGCCCTCCATTTCGGGGCTGTCGCCGATCAGCGCCAGTTCGAGCTTGAACCGCGTCAGGATCGTGCGCAGATCGTGACTGACGCCGGCGAGCATCGCGGTGCGCTGCTCCATCGTGCGCTCGATGCGCGATTTCATTTCGAGGAAGGCGACCGACGCGCGCCGCACCTCGCGCGCGCCGCGCGGCCTGAAGTTCGGCGCCTCGCGGCCCTTGCCGAAGCTTTCGGCGGCGTCCGCAAGACGCAGGATCGGCTTGATCTGGTTGCGCAGGAACAGCACCGCGACGATCAGCAGGATCGAGGACGTTCCCACCATCCAGAACAGGAAAATCTCCGAGTTCGAGGCATAGGCGGCGCTGCGCTGCGCGAACACGCGCATCACGGCATCGTCGAGCTGGATCCGGATCTCGACGAGGTTGGAGCGGCCGACCGTGTCGATCCAGAACGAGCGCCCGATCTGGCGGCCGAGCTGCACCGACAGGGTCTGGTCGAGCAGCGAGAAGAACGGCTTTGGCCCGGGCGGCGGCATGTCGCCGGCCGGAAGGAAATCGACGACGAGGCCGAGGCGCTGCTGCGCGATGCGGCGGATCTGGTCGCGGTCCTTGTCTTGCGGATAGCCCTTGTAGACGTCGATCAGCGCGGCGATGTCCTGCACCACCGCCGCCGACAGGCGCCGCGTCACCGTGTTCCAGTGCCGCTCCATGAACACGAAGGCGACGACCGACTGCAGGATCACCATCGGCACGATCATGATCAGCAGCGCGCGGGCATAGAGGCCGGTCGGCATCCAGCCCTTGAATGCGTTGCCCATCCAGCCATTGACGGCGGACACGCGGCCGGCGGCGCTCTTCAAAAGCGTCAGGCCGGTATCGATCGTGCTCATAGGGGGCGCTTCACTTCACAAAACTCAAGGCGAGGCGACCAGCCGGTAGCCGATACCGCGCACCGCCTGGAGGAACAGCGGATTGGCGGGATCGGTCTCGATCTTGCGCCGCAGGCGGTTGATCTGCACGTCGACGGCACGCTCGTTGACGCTGCCATTGCCGGTCAGTGCGCTGCGCGGCACGGTCTCGCCGGGCGTCTCCGACAGGATCCGCAGCATCTCGCGCTCCCGGTCGGTGAGGTGGATGACGTCTTCGCCCTGGCGCAACTCGCCGCGGTCGAGATGGTAGACGTAGGGACCGAACGCGATCTTCTCGACCGCTGCGGCCTGCGGCGGCGGCGCGGCGCGCTTGAGGATGTTGTTGATGCGCAACGCGAGCTCGCGCGGCTCGAACGGCTTTGCGACGTAGTCGTCGGCGCCGATCTGCAGGCCCTCGATGCGGGCTTCGGCTTCATGCCGCGCCGTCAGCATCACGATCGGCACCGAGGAGGAGGTCCGGATGAAACGGGCGAGATCGAAGCCGGTCTCGCCGGGCATCATGACGTCCAGGATCAAGAGATCGAAGTGCAGGCCCAAAAGCTTGGAACGCGCGTCGCTGGCGCTGCCGGCGGTCGAAACGCGATAGCCTTCGCCGGCGAGAAAGCGCGAGAGCAGATCGCGGATGCGGCGGTCGTCGTCGACCAGCAGGAGATGCGGGGCATCGTCGGCCGGGCGTGCCGGCGGGCGGGCGAGCGTGGCAGCGAGCGGCACGGTCACTCCTTGGCGTCGTGGTTGACGGAAGCGAAGATCGTCTCGAGCACCTTGTCCGGATCCTCGCGATCGATCATCGCGCGCAGGAAGCGCTTGACGGTCTCGGCATCCTGCGGCGCCATCTCGGCGAGCGCCCTGGTGATCCGCGTGGTCTGGAGGCCGGCGAGCTTCTGCACCAGCGCCTCGCCCTTCGGTGTCGCAAAGAGCAGGCGTTGGCGGCGATCATTGTCGCCGGTCTTCTGCACGATATACCCCTCGTCCAGGAGCTGCTTGAGCACCCGGCCGAGCGATTGCTTGGTGATGCGCAGGACGTCGAGGAGATCGGCGACCTTGAGACCGGGATAGCGATAGACGAAGTGCATGACGCGGTGGTGAGCCCGGCCGAAGCCGAACGCCTCCAGCTCCTGGTCGGGATCGCCGACGAAATCGCGATAGGCGAAGAACAGCAGCTCAATGATATCCCAGCGCAAATTGCCTCCGTCGCCTGCCGCCGGCCGTGGCTCGGCAGCGTCTTGAGGGGGAGTCGCGAAATTTATGTCAGGCATATTGACGTATCTTGGGTCCAATGTTACAAAACGATCAGCTCGCACGAAATTTTAAATCGTTTCACTGCGGGCGGCATTTCCAGGAGCGGTTGGTGAGCGCCGAACAGGCGGCGACAGCCGGATCAGATCTACCGTGCGATTGTCGAGCGGTGTTCGGCAAAACATACTGGACTTCTGCCTTCCGCAAAAGCATGTCCTCGGCGACATGCTGGCCACGGAAACCGGCCGTAACAAGGCTAGCGGTGGTCCGGCCAGTAACCTAGTCAAGCCAGCCGAGCCCGGAAAAGGGCAGGCGGGCGCCAGAACAGCGCCGCCACCGGCAGCGGGAGGCCTAAGGACATGAGCATGAAATTCGACATCCAGCCCGCATCCAATCCGATCCCCGAGAAGGACCGCGTCGCCAAGCTGGTGGACCCAGGTTTCGGGAGGGTCTTCACCGACCACATGGCGGTGGTTCGTTACAACCAGGCCAAGGGCGGCTGGTACGAGGCGCGCGTCGAGGCCCGCGCCAATTTCCAGATCGATCCGGCCGGCGCCGTCCTGCACTACGCTCAGGAAATTTTTGAAGGCCTCAAAGCCTACAAGCGCGACGACGGCGGCGTGAACCTGTTCCGTCCCGACGCCAATGCGCGGCGCTTCAAGGACTCGGCCGATCGCATGGCAATGGCGCAGCTCCCCGAAGACATCTTCATCGAGGCTGTCGAGCAGGTCGTGCGCATCGACCGCGCCTGGATGCCGGGCGGCGAGGGCAGCCTTTACCTGCGTCCCTTCATGATCGCGAGCGAGACCTTCCTTGGGGTCAAGCCGTCCTCCGAATATATTTTCGCGGTGATCGCCTCGCCGGTCGGCTCCTACTTCAAAGGTGGCCCCGCGCCGGTGTCGATTTGGGTTTCAGAGAACTACACGCGCGCCGCGGTCGGTGGTACCGGCGCCGTCAAATGCGGCGGCAATTACGCTGCAAGCCTGCGGGCGCAGGCCGAAGCCATCCAGCACGGCTGCGATCAGGTCGTCTTCCTGGACGCGGTCGAGCGCCGCTACGTCGAGGAGCTCGGCGGCATGAACGTGTTCTTCGTGTTCGAGGACGGCTCGCTCTCGACACCGCCGCTCGGCACCATCCTGCCCGGCATCACCCGCGACTCCATCATCGCGCTGGCCAAAGACGCCGGCAAGACCGTGCGCGAGGAGCCGTACTCGCTCGACCAGTGGCGCAAGGATGCGGCCAGCGGCAAGCTCAAGGAAGCGTTTGCCTGCGGCACGGCGGCCGTGATCTCGCCGATCGGCAAGGTGCGTTCGGTGAGCGGCGATTTCGAGATCGGCGGCGGCGCCGCCGGCCCCATCGCCATGGGCCTGCGCAAGCAGCTCATCGACATCCAGTACGGCCGCACCAACGATCCGCACAACTGGATCCGCAAGGTGTTTTGAGGTCTCGTGTCCCGGACGCGCTGCAGCGTGAAACGCTGCTGCGCAGAGCCGGGACCCATCCCGCCGCGGATGGACCCCGGATCAGCAGCGCACCACGCCGCCAAGAGGCGGCGCGTTGCGTAGCATCCGGGGAACGCCAGCCGGCATGCCATGAACTCGCTTGCACGACCGCGCGACAAAGTCCGAGACATCATGGCATCTGGACATCGCGATCATGGCTTCCACGCTTTCCCAACCCCTGAAATGGGCCGTTCTCGCCGCAATCACTGGCGTCACCGTCTTCGGCGTCCTGACGATCGGCCCCAAGCCGCATGTCGCCGCGGAAGACCGTTCACCCATCGTCGACGTGCGCACCACCGATCCGGAGATGAACACCGCGATCGCGCGCGCCCGCGGCACGCTGCCGACTTTCTGGGCCTCCTACGAGGCGCCAAAACCGTCGGAAACCGGGCATGCCCTGAAGGTGCACTTTTCCACCCGCAAGGGCGGCGAGCACATCTGGATCGCCGACGTGAAAAAGCAGCCCGACGGGACCTATTCCGGCTTCTTCGCCAACGAACCGCGCGATCTGCCGGGTAAGCGGGCAGGCGATCCGGTCAAGTTCACTGAAGCCGACATCTCGGACTGGATGTTCATGCGCAACGCCAAGATCGTCGGCGGCGAAACCATCAAGCCAACGCTGAAGTCGTTGCCGAAGGCGGACGCCGATGCCCTCAGGGCGCGGATGGAGCAGCCGTAGGGCAAGCCGGCAGTTGCCGCACCCCGCGTCGGCTGGTAAATGCCGCGCATGGCCGAAAAACCCAAAAAAACCCAGAAACTGAAGGCGCGGCTGCCGCGCGGGCTCGAGGATCGCGACCCTGCCGCGATCCGGGCGACGCGCGAGATGGTCGAAAAAATCCGCGCCGTCTACGAGCTCTACGGGTTCGAGCCCGTGGAAACGCCGGCGATGGAATACACCGACGCGCTCGGCAAATTCCTGCCCGACCAGGATCGTCCGAACGAGGGCGTGTTCTCGTTCCAGGACGACGACGAGCAGTGGATCAGCCTGCGCTATGATCTGACCGCGCCGCTCGCCCGCTACGTCGGCGAGCGCTACGGCACCGACGGTGTGGTCCTGCCGTATCGCAGCTATCGCGTCGGCTACGTCTTCCGCAACGAGAAGCCCGGCCCCGGCCGCTTCCGCCAGTTCATGCAGTTCGATGCGGACACGGTGGGCTCGGCGACGCCGGCGGCGGATGCCGAGATCTGCATGATGGCGGCGGACACGATGGAGGCGCTTGGTGTTCAGCGCGGCCAGTACGTCGTGAAGGTCAACAACCGAAAAGTGCTCGACGGCGTTCTGGAAGCAATCGGGCTCGGCGGCGAAGAGAACGCGGCACGCAGGCTGACCGTGCTGCGCGCAATCGACAAGCTCGACAAATTTCCCGCCGAGGAAGTGCGCAAATTGCTCGGTCCCGGCAGATGGGATGGCGGCGAAGAAGGCAAGGGCGACTTCACGAAGGGCGCCAATCTGAGCGCGTCTGAGGCCGACGTTGTTCTCGCCATCACCAAACCGCGCGATGATTGGAAAGAGGCCATCGCCGCGGCAGAAACTTACCTCGCCAAGAGCGAAGTTGGTCAGGCCGGCGTGAGCGAGCTGGAAGAGATTGCCAAACTGGTTACGGCATCAGGCTACGGCGCTGATCGCATCCGTATCGACCCCTCCGTCGTGCGTGGCCTCGAATATTACACCGGTCCCGTCTACGAGGTCGAACTGCTGCTCGACACCAAGGACGAGAAGGGCCGTCCGGTGCGGTTCGGCTCCGTCGGCGGCGGCGGCCGCTATGACGGCCTGGTCTCGCGCTTCCGCGGTGAGCCGGTGCCGGCGACCGGATTCTCGATCGGTGTGTCGCGGCTTCAGGCCGCGCTGACGCTGCTTGGCAAGCTCGACACAAAACCCGAGTTTGGCCCCGTCGTCGTCACCGTGTTCGACCGCGACCGCGTTGCCGACTACCAGAAGATGGTCGCGAGCCTACGCACGTCCGGCATCCGCGCCGAGCTCTATCTCGGCAATCCCAAGAACATGGGCAACCAGCTCAAATATGCCGACCGCCGCAACGCGCCCTGCGTCATCATCCAGGGCTCCGATGAAAAAGCCCGCGGCGAGGTGCAGATCAAGGATCTGATCGAGGGCGCCAAGGCGGCTGCTGCGATCGCTTCCAACCAGGAATGGCGCGAGAGCCGCCCGGCGCAGTTCTCGTGCAGTGAAGCCGACCTCGTCACCAAAGTGCGCGAAGTGCTGGCGCGCCATGACGTGAGCTGGGGCTAGCCATTCGCTGACGCCGCCATGCCCGGGCTTGTCCCGGGCATCCGCCTCCTGTTTGATGGCGCCCGTCAACGGCCGGTGTTCGGCCCCAAGGGAGAGAAAAATGCCTGAGATCACTGTCAGCATGGCCGAAGGCCGCAGCGACGAACAAAAGGCCGGCATGATGCGCGACATCACCCAGGCACTGGTGAAGAATCTCGGCGTCGACGCCGATGCCGTGGTCATCCAGATCAACGAAGCCCCGCTCCGCCACAAGATGAAGGGCGGCAAGACCTTCGTGGAGCGCGCGGCGGCGGCGAAGAAATAGCCACTACTCTAGCGCCAATCACAACTGTCGTCCCGGCCTAGTGCGCAATTGCGCACGGGGGGCCGGGACGACGCCGAGCAAGCAACATGGACGCACGCGACTTCATCACAATCGGCATGAACGCCGAGCGCATGCTGGTGGTGCCGGTGGAGCGCACGGTCGGGCATTTCGTGCCCGGCATGCCCATGGTCTACGCGACGCCGATGATGATTCTGGAAATGGAGATGACGTCGGGCGATGCGATCCGCCCGGCGCTTCAGCCGGGCTGGGTCACCGTCGGCACCGAGGTCGACATCCGGCATCTTGCAGCAGCTCTGGTCGGCGCGACGGTGCGGACGACCGCGAAGGTCGTCGCGGTCGAGCGCCGCGTCATCCGCTTCGAGGTCGAGGCTTTCGAGGGCACGCGAAAGCTTGGCGAGGGCCGCCACGCGCGCGGGCTCGTCAATGTCGAGATGTTCAACAAGCGGTTGGGAACGACGTAGGAGCCGCTTGCTCTGCCCTCATCCTGAGGAGACGGCGCAGCGGTCGTCTCGAAGGATGGCTCGCGGGCGAGAGCCGGGCCTGCATGGTTCGAGACGGCGCTTCGCGCCTCCTCACCATGAGGGGATAGCTTCCTTACTTCGCCAGTTGCTTCGACCGCTTCGTCGCCGCCGCGATCGCGCGGATCATCAGATCGCGCAGGCCGGGCTCACCCATCAGCACGCCGAGGGCTGCGGCCGTGGTGCCGCCGGGCGAGGTAACGTTCTGGCGCAGCGCGCTCGACGGCAGTTCCGACTGGTGGAGAAGTTCACCGGAGCCGGCGACGGTTTCGCGCGCGAGCTTGGTCGCCAGTGCCTCGGGCAGTCCCGCCTCGACACCCGCGCGCGCGAGCTCTTCGGCGAGCAGGAACACATAGGCCGGACCTGAGCCGGAGACGGCGGTGACCGCGTCCATCAGGCTCTCATCGTTGACCCATTCGACCGAGCCGATGGCGCGCAGCAGCGCATCGGCCACCGCGCGCTGGGCCGCGCTGACGTTGTTCGCCGCGACCGCGACGGTGATGCCGCGGCCGATCGCGGCCGGCGTGTTCGGCATCGCGCGCACCACGGCGCCGCCGCAGACCTCTTCAAGCGAAGCGATCGTGGTTCCCGCCATGATCGAGACCACCGAGGTTTTTTCAGAGACAAATGATTTCAGCTTCGCGCCGGCCTCGCGGAACATCTGCGGCTTCACCGCGACGACCATTGTCTCGACCGTGCCTACCGTCGTCACATCGGGATTGAGCGCAACGCCCTTGGCGGCAAATGCGGTGATCTCGGGCGAGATGTGCGGATCAACCACAGCGACGCGGCGCGGATCGAGCCCGCCCGAAAGCCATCCGGTCAGCATCGCACCGCCCATCTTGCCGGCGCCGGCGAGCAGGATGGTGCCGGTGATGTTTTTGAGAGTGCTGTTCGCCATCGCTGTTGCCAATGCCGTCGTCCTGGCGAAGGCCAGGACCCATTACCCCGGCTGGTTCTAGAGGAAGGATGGCAGGGCAACAAGCATCGCGAGCTACGCAAAGACCTCGCGGTATCGGTCCTGGCTTTCGCCAGGACGACGATGGAGAAAGCTGGGCTCGCTCGCCGCCTCGGGAGAGTGTGCTTACGCCTCGCCCACCGTGTCGAACATTGCCGCGTCCATGGCTTCCGTCGTGGTCTTGCCCGCCCACACCACGAACTGGAACGCCGGAAAATAGCGCTCGCAGGCGTGGATGGCGCCGGCGAGCATGGCTTCGCATTGCGCGGTGGAGGCGGCGAGCCCGCCCGGCAGCACCAGGGCCTGCCGGTGCATGATCATGCCGGTGTTGCTCCACAGGTCGAAGTGCCCGACCCACAACTGTTCGTTGACCGCGGCGACGAGCCGCTGCACCTCCGGTCGCCGCGCAACCGGAATCTTCATGTCGAACGCGCAGGCCAGATGCAGCGCCTCGATCTCGCCCATCCAGGTGAAGGAGATCTGGTAGTCGGTCCATTGTCCCTTGGAGACAATCGTGAGTTCGTCTTCGCCGGAGCGTTCAAACGGCCAGTTGTTGCTGGCAGCGATATCCTCGACCACCGCGAGCGGATGGCTTTTCGAATCGATAGTGCCTTCGAGCAGGGACATGCCGTCTCGACCTCTTGCCTTTTTGTTGTCTCTGATACGCACGCGCTTGGTCCGGCGCGCGCTTCCTTAACGTCGTTAAGGCGTTCCCCTCGGAGTCGCTGTAGCGATCCCGGGATCAGCGCGGGCTTGTCGCGGATCAACTGATGTGATTTGCGGAATCTGCGCAACCGGCTGCCGAGTCCGTCCACAAGCCATGACTCGTTCGTCCACAGCTCATCTCGGCCACAATTATTAACGTGGGATGTCCCAACCGGGATGGAGGAGAACAAACCGGAATCGGATTCGCGTGGAATGCCCGATCGTTAATTCCGCCCTGCGAGGGCCGGGTCGCCAAAGCGGCATGGGACCATGCGATTTTCCCATGCGGAACGTACTTGCTGTGGCAGCTCGCCGGCGTCATATTTCCCTCAGGCCGTTCATTCCGGACGGCCGATGTTCTCAGGGCGGGGTGAAAGTCCCCACCGGCGGTAAGGGCCGAAAGGCCTAAGCCCGCGAGCGCCTTCCTCAAGGTCTCTTGCCGCAGGGAAGGGTCAGCAGATTCGGTGCAACTCCGAAGCCGACGGTTAAAGTCCGGATGAAAGAGAACGGTCGGTGGCAGACGCATCGCAGGATGCGGCTGTTTGTCGTTCCGTGTGCCCTGATTCTGGTCCTTAACTGAGGAAAGCCATGAATCAGATGTTGCAAGACCCCCAAACCGAAACGCCCCAACCAACCCAACCGCCGCCGCCGGTTCCACAGGATCCCGCGACGGAGCACCCGCGCTTCGCAAAGCCGCAGCGGGTGGCCTTCGTGCAGGCCTGCTGGCACCGCGACGTGGTCGAGGAGGCCCGCATCGCCTTCGTGAGGGAGGCAGAAGTGCGTCACCTCAATCATGTCGACGTGTTCGAGGTGCCGGGCTCGTTCGAGATCCCGCTGCATGCGCAGATCCTCGCCAAGACACGGCGCTACACCGCGATCGTCGCGGCCGGCCTCGTCGTCGACGGCGGCATCTACCGCCATGAGTTCGTCGCCGACACCGTGATCAAGGCGCTGATGGATGTGCAACTGCGTACCGAGGTGCCCGTGTTCTCCGCGGTGCTGACGCCGCAGCAATTCCACGAGACCGAGGTGCACTACGATTTCTTCCGCAGGCATTTCGCGATCAAGGGCGTCGAGGTCGCGGCCGCCTGTGCGGAGACATTGCTCGGTCTGGAGCGTCTGCGTGGCCAGGTCGCGGCGGGAATTGTGTAGCGCAGCGCAATGACCAGCACCCCTCATCCCGAGGAGCGCGAAGCGCGTCGCGAAGGATGAGGGGCGATTGCTGCCGTGTTCGTCATCACCCCAGCGACACCCCCGCCTTGGCGCGGCTTATTCCGAGCATCAGGATGCGTTGCAGGAGAGCCGGATATTTCAGCCCGGCATGTTGAGCCGCCGTGGCGAACTCCTGGCTCTTGGCGATCTCGGGATTGGGATTGGCTTCGATGAAATATGGCGTGCCGTCGGCGGCGAGACGAAAATCGATGCGCGCGTAGCCGTCGAGGCCAAGCGCCCGGTAGATGCGTTTCGCGGCCCGCTGGATGCGGGCGGTCACTTCCGGCGCCAGATCCTTCGCAGGCCCGTCGACGATGCCGACCTTCTCCTGATAGTCGGTGTCGTGCTTGGCCTTCTCCGTGGCGATGTGCCGTGACGAACGGCCGCCCATGCTGCCGAATTTCAACTCCCAGACCGGCAGAACGCGTAAGCGATTGTTGCCGAGCACGCCGACGTAAAGCTCTCGCCCCTCGATGAACTGCTCGGCGATGGCGGCGGATTCGACCCGCTCGTGGATGAAGGCAACCCGCTCCGCCAGCTTCTCGTCGGTGTCGACGATCGATGCCTGCGAGATGCCGAACGAGCCATCCATGTTCAGGCTCTTGACGATCAGCGGCAGCGCAAGACGGGTCGGGCGCTTCACCTTGCGGCGCATCGGGAAGACGGCAAAGGCCGGCGCGGCGATCCGGCGGTGATGCACCAGCGTCTTGGACAAATCCTTGCCGCGCGCCAGGATCAGGCCGCGCGGATTGCATCCGGTATAAGGGACCTTCATCAGCTCGAGATAGCTCGCGATGTGCTGGTCGAAGGCGACGTTGTTGTGGAATTCCTCCAGCAGCGTGAAAACCACGTGTGGCTTGAACTCCTCGATCGCTACGCGCACCGGCTTGATTTCCTCCTGCGCGCCGAGTGGCCGCACCTCGTGGCCGGCCGCGCGCAAGGTGCTCACCACGTCGTATTCCGTTTTCCACGCATTGATCTCCTGTGCGGAGTATCCGTCGGAGGAGTCCGGGGGCAGGAAGTCCGGATGCATCAGCACGAGAATACGGAGACGTCTCATAGCGCGATCCATTTGCGCCGAGACGGGCCAAACAGCGCGTGCATCGTCTTGGCGGTCACGAGGACGGTGAAATCGAGGACGAGCTTCTGTTCGGGGCCGACGGCGCGCAGATCGAGCTCGCGGCAGCGGGAGATCATGTCATCGAGCACGGCATCGAGCGTGAGCTGGTTCTCGCCGGTCCATCGCGAGACCAATTGCCTGATCTGGGAGCGGTGGCGCCTGATCAGGGTCGAAGCCGGCTTTGAGCGGTGATGCCGTGGATCGGCTGAAAACAGCCGGGAGAGATCGCGGTCGTAGGTCTTCGGGGGCGTGAAGGCGTAGAACGCCTGCTTCTTCTTGTAGTGCTCTTCGAGCGTCTGGCTGAGCCGGCCCAGCGGATCGACACGCTCCCGCGTCGTGACCGGCGGCCGCTTTCCCGCGATCTCGCCCATCAGCTCGTCGATATATTCGAGCTTCTTCAGCGCCGGCCAGCCGGCATATCGCGTCCGCCAGTTCGAGCGCGGCCGCAGCCACACCGCAAAGGTCTCGGCGAAATCCTCGTCCGGATGGCTCTGCGCATACCACAGCCGCAGATGCTGGACGTAACGCCTGCTCGCCGGATTGGGCCGGTAATAGCGCGGATAGCGTTTCGACGACGGGCCGAACAATTGCTGCCAGCGCCGGCGGCGTTGCAGCTGATAGCCGTGCTGTATGGCGTGGCCCGCTTCGTGACGGAGGATGGCCATGCATTCGCGCCAGGTTCCGCCCTCGACGTCGAACATCATCTTCTTCTCGAGCTTCATCAGGCGGGGATGGGCGAGATAGAAGGGGATGGCGATGCCGGGGACGCCTCCCGGGCTGAACCATTCGCTCGAGATCCAGGTGTGCGGCCGCAGCCGGATGCCGCGCTCTTCGAGCTCCTCGTGGAGCGTGCCGACACAATCATCGAGCCAGGTGCCTTCGACCGTAACCCTCAGGCTGGAGAGCCGTTGCTTGAGCAACTCGTCATCCGACAGCTTTTCCCAAGCGAATTTCCGGCGTGGCATCAGGCATCCAGAGGGCAGAGATGACTCGGTATCCGGATGATGTCATGGGGCGGGGCCGGCAACAACCCGCGAGGTCTTCGAGGCGTGCCGCGGCGCGTCGGCGCCCGAGGCCATGTGGTGAGCAAAGTGAAGCGTGCTCACCGATTGCGCCGCAAAGAAAAAGGTGGGCACGGCGCATTGCGCCTTTGCCCACCCTGCGACATCGCGAAGCTAATTCAGTCGAACAGGCTCGACACCGATTCTTCCGCCGCCGTGCGCGCGATCGCGTCGGAGATCAGGCTGGCGATCGGCAGCGTGCGGATGTTCGGCGCCTTGCTCACCGCATCCGTCGGCAGGATCGAGTCGGTGATCACGAGCTCCTTCAGCTTGGAGTTTGTGATACGGGCGGCCGCACCGCCGGAGAGCACGCCGTGGGTGATGTAGGCGTAGACGTCCTTGGCGCCCTTGGCGATCAGCGCGTCGGCTGCGTTCACCAGCGTGCCGCCGGAGTCCACGATGTCGTCGATCAGGATGCAGGTGTAGCCGGCGACATCGCCGATCACGTTCATGACCTCGGATTCGCCGGCACGTTCGCGGCGCTTGTCGACGATCGCGAGCGGGGTGTTGATGCGTTTGGCGAGGCCGCGGGCGCGTGCCACGCCGCCGACGTCGGGCGAGATCACCATCGTCTTGGAGAGGTCGAACTTGTCCTTGATGTCCCGCACCATCAGCGGCGCCGCGTAGAGATTGTCGGTCGGGATGTCGAAGAAGCCCTGGATCTGGCCGGCATGCAGGTCGAGCGTCATGACGCGGTCGACGCCGGCCTGCGTGATCAGATTGGCGACGAGTTTTGCCGAGATCGGCGTGCGCGAACCTGATTTGCGATCCTGCCGGGCGTAGCCGAAATAGGGCAGCACCGCGGTGATGCGGCGCGCCGAGGAGCGGCGCAGTGCGTCGGTGATGATCAGCAATTCCATCAGATGGTCGTTGGCCGGGAACGAGGTCGACTGGATGATGAAGGCATCCGATCCGCGGACGTTCTCCTGGATCTCGACGAAGATCTCCATGTCGGCGAAGCGCCGTACCACCGCCTTGGTCAGCGGCAGGTCGAGACCTTGCGCGATGGCCTGGGCGAGAGCCGGATTGGAGTTGCCGGCGACGAGCTTGATGGAGCCGTTCTTGGCCGACATGGACGCTTCCTCCCGCGCTTTGTTGGACAGGATGTTCAACATCAGAGAATACCCACTGGAAGCACGGTTACGACGGGCGAGGAAATATCAGGCGGAGGGCTGCAATGGCAACCCGGGATGCTACGTTTTCCCTGCGAAATCCTGAGTCCGGTCAACGGTTTGGCCTGAAGTTGGGGCCGTGGTTTAGCGGGGGTTATCGCTCGGCATAGCCGAGCGCCGAGGCCGGCATCCCGGCCGCCGGAGCCTCCGGGATCACGCTCGCCACGGCCGGCCCGCGCAAGCCGGGAGCCGAGCCCGGCGCATCCGGTGTGCCATTGATCATGTTGGAAAGTCCGCTGAATCCGGCCTGGGCGATCTTCCGCAGCACGAGGTCGTCAGCGGCGCCCCACGGATCGCGGCCGCCCTTGGCGGACGTGGGTTCCTCGCCGGAAAGGCGCCGCGCGCGCTGCTGGTTGGCGTCGTAGACGTCCCAGACCCAGGCGATCACGGTTTTGCCGCGCACAATCTGGGCGGAGAGGTAGCTGCGCACGCGGTAGGCGGCCGTCCCCTCGCGGGAGACCACGGACAGGCTGCGCAGCTTGGATTCGCTGTCGAGCACGCCGACCATGCGGTCGAACACTTGCGGCGGCGGCCCGTCGATCGATTCGAACGCGACCGTTGCTCCAGAGCCGGCGCTCGGCGCCATCGCATAGGAGTTCGCAGCACCACCGCCGCCGGCGCAGCCGCCAAGCGCGCAAGCAACCGCAATCGATGCGGCGGCGATCGCGGCGCGCATGATTGTCCCGGTTTGGAGCAGGCGGGTTGACGCTTCCCTCATCGCGCCTTGCGATATCGTTAAAATCGCTTAACGTCTAGGGCAGGCAGGACACAGGGCTTAACCGATCAGGCCAGCGCGCATGGGGAGCGGTCGATGAGAGACCCGGCTTTTGGCTTGATCATCGCGTGCCTTGCCGCAGGCCCGGTGACCGCAGAGGAGAGCGCTGCGGAGGTCATTCAGTCCTTCGGATTGGTCGGGACGTGGTCGGTCGATTGCAAGCGCGATCCAAATCAGGCTTGCACGAGCAACGGCTGCGGCGCGCGGATGACATACATTGTGCCGCCCTCGGGATCGCCGACAATCAGGAACGTGATAGGGACGTTTTCGCCCGGCCAGGTGCGGACATTCATCAGCACGATCTACGCGGCGACCCGCATCGCGGCCGACAAGATCAAGTTCGTGTCCGTTCAGGATCCTCCGGCGAGCGTCGCGGCGGTGTGGTGGCGTCAGCCTGGCGAGCCTTGGGAGGTTGTCCTGTTGAAGGTTGGCGACAAGTATCGAACATTTTCCGCGCATCGCGAGGACAAGAAGAAGTTCGACGTCGAAGAAGGCTTTTACGTCCGGCCGCCGCCGCCACCCCCGCCCGCCAAGACATATGACGAACTGCCGACGAAATGGGATCGCACCCAGCAGCAAGCGCCGTTGTTTGAAAAGTGCAGCGACTGACGCCTACCCTTCGAGCACGATCGCGTGAACGTGGCGGCCGTAATCCGGCTCCTTGCGATGCACCGAGCGGCGATAGCTGAAGAAGCGCTCGTCGGCGTAGGTATCGAGGCCGAGATCGTCGATCATCAGGATGCCTGCGGCTTCCAGACGTTTCCGGATAAAGCCGGCGAGGTCGAACATCGCGTGGCCTTCGCGCACCGACGGGATGAAGAACATGGCGTTGTCCGCATCCGCCTCGATGAAGCGGGCCACGAACTCGTTACCGACCTCGTAGCTGTCCTGGCGGATTAACGGGCCGATCGCGGCGATGATGCCGCTGCGCGAGGCGCCGAGCTTTTCCATCGCCGAGATCGTCGCCTCCAGCACGCCGGTGAGGGCGCCCTTCCAGCCGGCATGTGCGCCGCCGATCACGCGCGCGTTGGGATCGACGAACAGCACCGGTCCGCAATCGGCGGTGGAGACGCCAAGCGCGATGCCCGGCACCTTCGTCACCAGCGCATCGCCCTTCGGCCGCGGCCCGCTGGGCCACGGCGTGTCGGCGACGCGCACGTCGGGCGAATGGATCTGGTGCAGGCTGAGAAAGCGTTCCGGCGCGACGCCGACATGCTCGGCCATGCGGCGGCGGTTCTCTGCGACAAGGGCCTGATCGTCGTTGGAGCCGAGCCCGCCGTTCAGCGCCGAATAGATGCCGCGTGAAACGCCGCCCTCGCGGGTGAAGAAGGCGTGACGCAGGCCGGGCACCGCCGACAGCAGCGACGAGCCAAGCGTCATGACGCGCCCCCGGCCTGTTCGAGATCGCTCAAGCCCGCAAGGCCGGTCAGCCGCGGCTCGGAGATGCCGAGCACCTTGAACATCGAGCCCATGCCGCTGCGCCCGGCATCGGTCAGGCGCTTGAGCGCGATCGAAATGTCGGTGGCGACATCAGGCGTTGCCTTCTGCATCAGCGCGGCGGCACGGGTCTCGATGCCGACGCGCTTGAGGAAATCGCCCTGCGTCACCGGGCCGTGCACGTGGGCGCCGACATCCTCGGCCGCGCGCGCCAGCGCCTGGAAGTCGACATGGGCGGTGACGTCGGCCTGGCCCGGTGCCTTCAGGGGATCGGTAAAGGTGTGGCGCGCGATCGCCTGGAAGGTGTCGCCGGCATCGCTGCGCAGATGGCCGTAGTCGATGATCAGCGCCGCGCCGTCCTGGTCGCGCACGCGGCTGGCGAGCTTCATGATCTCCGCATCGGGCCGCCATTCGAACACGGCCCCGACGGGCGCGGCGCGCACCAGAGGCGGCAGCAGCACCTCGAAGCGCGGCGTCGGCTCGGCCGCCGCGCCGAACTGAAGTTTTCCGTTGGCGTCGACCTCGATCACGCGCTCGTGCCAGCCGTTCTCGTGACGGACCATCTGGTGGATCGGCAGCACGTCGAAATATTCGTTGGCGAGGATGATGCTCGGTCCCTCAGGCACGTCGTCGATGCTGTCGTGCCAGGCGATGTTGCGTACGCCCGCCAGCGTCGCACTCTGCCGGTCGCGCAGGACGGGATTAACCTCGACCATGTGGATGTGAAGCGCCTGGTAGAGCGGCGGCAGCACGCGGAGCGCACGCAGCGCATCCGCCATCATGGTGCCGCGGCCGGGGCCGAGCTCGATCAGCCGCAGGAATTGCGGCGAGCCCATCTGCTTCCACACCGAGGCGGTCCACAGGCCCAAAAGCTCGCCGAACATCTGGCTGACCTCGGGCGCGGTGGTGAAGTCGCCTTCTCGTCCCAAGGGATCGCGCGAAACGTAATAGCCATAGCGCGGGTGCATCAGGCACAGTTCCATGTACCGCCAGACCGGCATGGGGCCTGAGGATTTGATCAGCGCCTTGATCGCGTTGAGTAACGGCTGGTCGGTCACGGCCTATCTTCTCAAAAGGAATTAACGAATAGCCCCTGCGGGCTCGGGCGCACCGCGCCTGATAGCCAATACAATAAGTATGCCGCCGACAATAAGCATCGGGATCGACAACAGCATGCCCATGGTTAATCCGCCCCAGAGATAACCGAGCTGGACGTCCGGTTCGCGGAAATGCTCGCCGATGATCCGGGTCAGGCCGTAGATCAGGATGAAGCTGCCGAGAATGAGCCCCGGCCGCTTCAAGGCGCCGCGGCGGATCATCACGGCGAGGACGATGAAGAGCAGGAGGCCCTCCATGCCCGCTTCGTAAAGTTGGCTCGGATGGCGCGGCACGTCACCCCCGGTCGGAAAGATCATGGCCCAGGGCAGGCTCGGGTCGGCGGGGCGGCCCCACAGCTCGCCATTGATGAAGTTCGTCAACCGCACCAGGAAAATCCCGACCGGCGCAACGCCGCAGGTGATGTCGCCGAGCGACAGGATCGAGATGCCGTTCTTCCAGGCGAACCACATCACCGCCACGACGCATCCGAGGAAGCCGCCATGGAAGGCCATGCCGCCTTCCCACAATTTGAAGATGGCAGCCGGATGTTCGACGAAGAAGGGCAGGTTGTAAAACAGGACATAACCGGTGCGGCCACCGAGAATGATGCCGAGCGTCACCCACAAGATGAAATCGTCGATCTGCGGCAGACTGATCGGCGAGGTGCCGGCCCATAGCCTGTCGTTCTTGATCAGTGCACGTGCATAGAGCCAACCGAAGGTGATCCCGCAGATATAGCCAAGCGCGTACCAGCGGATCGCGAACGGTCCGATCTCGACCGCGATCGGACTGAACGATGGAAAGTCGATGAGCAGAAAGGGCATCGCGCCTTGCTTCTACAGAGTGAAGGGCAAGCAGCGGCCCCGTTGGAGCTGCGCCCCCTCTCCCGCTTGCGGGAGAGGGTTGGGGTGAGGGTGTTTCCGCGTTCGAGATAATCTCCGTGTGGAGAGAACCCCCACCCGGCGCTTCGCGCCGACCTCCCCCGCAAGCGGGAGAGGTGCACCGAGCTCGCGGATAGATCGATCCATCCCGTTCTACACGAGATTGCGGCGATAGAGCGCCAGCAGACGCTCCCAATGCCGCTCGGCGGCGTCGCGGTCATAGACCGGACGCTTGGGGAAGGCGAAGCCGTGATGGGTGCCCGGATAGATCTCGACCTCGGCTTTGGCGCCGCTCATGCCCTGCTTCACCTTCTCGATGATCTCTGCAGGCGCGTAGATGTCGGTCTCGGCGCAGGCGAAGTACAGCTCGGCTTTGGTCTTGGCTGCCGCGAGATGCGGGCTGTCGTCCTGGTCGGTTGCGAGCTGCGTGCCGTAGACCGAGGCGGCGGCCTTGACGCGATCGGGGAAATGCGTGGCGGCGTTGACGGCGTAGCGGCCGCTCATGCAGTAGCCGACGGTGCCGATCAGCTTGGTGTTAGCGGCCGCCTGGGCCTCGGCATAGGTCAACAGCGCGCGCGTGTCGTCCATGATCATGGGGATCGTGAGCGATCCCATCAGCGCGAACATGCGCTTGCGCTCCGGCGCGTTCGGATCGGCCGGCAGCGCGCCGAGCTCCATCACGCCGGAGCGGTAATAGAGGTTCGGCAGCATCACGTAATAGCCCGATGTCGCGAGCCGGCGCGCCATGTCGCGCAGCTCTTCGCGGATCGCCGGCGCGTCCATGTAGAACAGGATGACCGGAAACGGCCCGCCGCGTTCGGGATGGCTGATGAAGGTTGCGGTGTGACCGTCCTTGGTGGGGATCGCGATCTGCTGGTCGATCATCTCGAGCGCCTTTGTGATTCTTCTTATGCAGGGACGTTGAATACGATTGCAAGGAAACCGGGGCATGACAAGGATACCGCCGATCGGCCCTTGAACCGGGCCAAACGGATTGCCATTGTCTCCCGGCGCGTTCGCGCAGAGTTTATCGAAGGCCGCCAGGAGACCGACATGACCCAGACCAACAACCGGTTTTTCGACGAGATCGGCCGGCTGATGAACGATGCCGCCGGTGCCGCCCAGGGTGTCAAGCGCGAGGTCGACACCGTGTTGCGCACCCAGGCCGAAAAATTCCTGCGCGACATGGACCTGGTCAAGCGCGAGGAGTTCGAGGCGGTCAAGGACATGGCCCGGCTCGCCCGCGAAGAGAACGAGGCCCTGAAGGCTCGCATCGTGGCGCTGGAAGCCAAGCTCGGCGGCTAAGGCGCCAACCCGGAACGAACCGCGGCATGAAGTTCCCGGGTTTCGCCGCTCCATCCGGGCTATCCGGTCCTCACCGGCGGCCCATTCTCCTTGTCATTTCCGCATCTTCCGGGTAAAAGCCCGCCACGTCCGCGGCCCCCGCACCCCTGGAGGCTTGCTGCGGCGTATGCCATGGGCCGCCTTGCGGCCCATTAACTTTTGCAAAAACAAGGACTTAACGTTATGGCGACCGTCAAGGAATTGAAGGCGACCGCACGTCCGAAGAGCGGCAAGGGGGCCGCCCGGGCTGAGCGTCGCGCCGGGAGAGTGCCCGGAGTGATCTATGGCAACAACCAGCCCCCGCTGACGATCTCGATCGAAGATCGCGAACTGCGCACGCGCATCCTTGCCGGCCGGTTCCTGACCACGCTGGTCGACATCGACCTCGAAGGCAACAAGCACCGCGTGATTCCGCGCGACTACCACCTCGATCCGGTCAAGGACTTCCCGATCCACGTCGACTTCATGCGGCTCGGCGAAGGCGCCACCATCCGCATCAGCGTTCCCTTGCACGTGGTGAAGGCTGAAGGTTCGCCCGGCGTGAAGCGCGGCGGCGCCGTGAACATCGTTGCGCATGCGATCGAGCTCGAGTGCGGTGTGGAGAACATCCCGCAGTTCATCGAGGTTGATGTCGGTTCGCTCGAAATCGGCCACTCGCTGCATCTCTCCGATATCAAGCTGCCGGCCGGTGTGAAGGCGCTGACCTCGGAGGACGCGACCCTTGTGACCATCGTGCCGCCGTCCGGCTACGCCGAAGAGCAGAAGGCTGCGGCTGCTGCTCCGGCTGCGGGTGCTGCTGCTCCGGCGGCCGGTGCTGCCGCTCCTGCTGCGGGTGCTGCTCCGGCAGCGGCTGCCAAAGCTCCCGCTGCCAAGGCTCCCGCCGGCGGCGACAAGAAGAAGTAATCTCTCAAAGCCGGCGCGCGGTCTCTGATCGCGCGCCGAGCGAGGGGCGCGCCGCGTCATGCGACTCTTTGTTGGGCTCGGCAATCCCGGCCCGAAATTCGCACGTAACCGGCACAATGTCGGCTTCATGGCCGTCGACGAGATCGCGCGGCGTCACGGTTTCGCGCCATGGCGCCGCAGGTTTCAAGGCGAGACCTCGGAAGGCACGCTCGGTACTGAGCGCGTGATCCTGCTCAAGCCGGCGACTTACATGAACGATTCCGGCCGCAGCGTTCAGGAAGCGGCAAGCTTCTTCAAGATCGCACCGGGCGACGTCACCGTATTCCATGACGAGCTCGAACTGCCGCCGGGCAAGGTGCGGGTGAAGGTCGGCGGCGGCATCGCCGGCCACAACGGCCTGCGCTCGATCTCGGCGCATATCGGCAACGAGTACCGCCGGGTGCGGCTCGGCATCGGTCATCCCGGCGTCAAGGAACTGGTGCACGGCCACGTGCTGTCGGACTTCGCCAAGGCCGACAACGACTGGGTGGCGACGCTCTGCGACGCGGTGGCCGAGCACGCGGCACTGGTTGCCAAAGGCACGGACGCGACCTTCGCCAACAGGGTGCATCTCGCCATGCAGGCGAAGGGATTTTTGACCAAGGACGACAACGGCAAGGAATAACGCTCGTGGGATTTAAATGCGGGATCGTCGGATTGCCTAATGTCGGCAAATCGACCTTGTTCAATGCGCTGACCGAGACGGCCGCGGCGCAGGCGGCGAACTATCCGTTCTGCACGATCGAGCCGAATGTCGGCGAGGTCGCGGTGCCGGATCCGCGGCTCGACAAGCTGTCGGCGATAGCCAAATCGGCGCAGATCATCCCGACCCGGTTGACCTTCGTCGACATCGCCGGCCTTGTGCGCGGTGCGTCCAAGGGTGAAGGCCTCGGCAATCAATTTCTGGCCACCATCCGCGAGGTCGACGCCGTCGCGCATGTCGTGCGCTGCTTTGAAGATTCCGACATCACCCATGTCGAAGGCAAGATCGCCCCGCTCGCCGACATCGAGACCATCGAGACCGAGCTGATGCTCGCCGATCTCGACAGCCTCGAGAAGCGCGTCGACAACCTCTCCAAGAAGGCCAAGGGCAACGACAAGGACGCCAAGGAGCAGCTCGACCTCGTCAATCGCACGCTGGTGCTGCTGCGCGAGGGCAAGCCCGCGCGCCTCGTCGAGCGCAAGGCGGAGGAGGAGCGCGCTTTCGGGATGCTCGGCCTGCTGTCGTCCAAGCCTGTGCTCTACGTTTGCAACGTCGAGGAAGGCTCGGCCGCGACCGGCAATTCGTTCTCGAAGGCGGTGCAGGAGCAGGCTGCCAAGGAAGGCGCCATTGCCGTCGTCATCTCGGCAAAAATCGAATCCGAGGTCGCCACCATTTCACGTGACGAACGCGCCGACTTCCTGGAGACGCTGGGTCTCGAAGAGGCCGGCCTCGATCGCCTGATCCGCGCCGGCTATACGCTGCTCGACCTCATCACCTATTTCACGGTGGGCCCGAAGGAAGCGCGCGCCTGGACCATCTATCGCGGCACCAAGGCGCCGGGTGCGGCCGGTGTGATCCACACCGACTTCGAGAAGGGTTTTATCCGCGCCGAGACCATTGCGTATGAGGACTATGTCGCGCTCAACGGTGAAGCCGGTGCCCGCGATGCCGGCAAGCTGCGCCTCGAAGGCAAGGAATACGTCGTCGCCGACGGCGACGTGATGCATTTCAGGTTTAATACGTAAGATTCTGGAGTTCGTGCCCCGGACGCAGCGCAGCGCTTCTTCAGCGGAACGCTGCAGAGCCGGGGCCCAGGAGTCTTGATTGGAGATGCATGGGTCCCGGCTCTGCGTCGCGTCATTTCATGCCGCGCCGCGTCCGGGACACGGAAGCCCTACCGCAATCCGCCGCCCTGGTCCCGGATCGCGCCGAGATGCTCGTTGATGCGGAAGATGATCAGGATCAGCTCCGCGACGATGCGCGAGAACACGATGCCGACGACCACGCTCGCGATCGACGACAGCAGCATCAGGAAACCGCCGAACGGGCTGATCGCCATCATCGCGAGGCCGGAGAAGATGCCGGAGAGGCCGAACAGGCAGATCAGCGCGATCACCAGCCAGTAAAAGGTCTTGATGATCGTCGGCGTGATAAAGCGGTCCCGCCTAAACCGTCACGAGGAAGTCCCTCTGCCGCAACGACCTCTTGCGCCGATCGCTTCGAGGGGAACAGGTCTACACCGCCCATGATCGCAGATAAGCGCGCATAGAGACTGATCTCATAGGGTGCGCCCTTCGCGGTCGGATGGACCAAGACAGAGTCCATGATGTTGGCAAAGGCCAACCGGCATTCCGGGTCATCCGGGTTCCGCTTTAGCTTGGCGTGCAGGGTTTCGATGTTGCGTCCGAAGGCAGTCAAGGCGGTCGGGTGAATGGCCGTGATGTTGGATTGTACACCGAGCAGACGGCTACGTTCCTGCAATGCGGCCCGCTCGATCTCCTTGGTTTTGATCATCTCCATCAGCTCTTTGACCGGCACGTCGCTTTCGGCCACGGCGTCGGCCAGCCGTTTGATTTGCACGTTGAGACGATCGAGCTGCTTTTGGGTATGTTGCCGATCCTCGCTGTCTTGCTTGGACAGGCGAGCGAATTCGGCGGCCTTCGCCTTTGCCTGCTCCTTGATGAACTCGGGATCAGTCAACTGGCTGTGCATGCGCTCGACGGCTAATTGCGTGAGGCTGTTGAGATTGTAGCTCTTGGTATTGTCGCAGGTTTTGCGATAGATCGCAGACGAGCAGCCGACGCGTTTTCCCGATTGGGGTGTCGCCACAACGGTCATCTGTCCGCCACACGCGGCACAGCGGGTCAGCCCTGAGAGCAGATGTTCCTTGCGCGGTATGACGGCGCGCTGCTGGTAGCCGCTGCTGGGCAGACGTTTGAGCGCGCGCTTTGTGCGGATAGCGTGTGCTGCATCCCACAGCTCGCGGGGAATGAGCGCTAGTCCCGGCTTGCTGATGACGATCAGATCGGCCTCGTCCGCCTTGCGCTTCACCCGCTTGCCGGTGGACGGGTTCTTGACGTTGAAGAACTGATTCTTGACGTATTCACCTATGTAGAGCCGATTGCGGATCAGGCCGGCGCTCTTGCCGAGGCCACCAACGATCGACTGATGGCTCCAGAACGGCGCGCCGGACGGCGATGGTATCCCGTCGTGAGCAAGTCCGGCAACGATCTGGCGCGGCGTCTTGCCGACTGCGTACTCAGCGAAGATGCGGCGCACCGTCGCCGCCTCCTTCTCATTTATCACACGCTCGCCGGCCTTGCCGGGCACGGCGTCGTAGCCATAGGCCGGGGGCGTCACAAACCTGCCGTTCTCTACGGCGCGGTCATGGCCGCGCCGGACGCGCATGGCGAGCTTCTTGATGTAGTCGGCATTGCTGTGGCTGTCGAAGGTCAACTGCATGTCGCTGACCTCGCCGCTCTGGGTGAACAGCTTCACATTGCCAAAGTTGAAGCGGTCGGAAAGCCAAAACAGGTCAGCCTGACTGCGGGACAGGCGATCAGTAGCTTCGACCAACACCGCGTCGAATTCGTGCCGTGACGCCGCGCCGAGCAGATCACGGGTGAGGCCGGGCCGATCAAACAGTGTCGTCGCGGACTGTGCTCGGTCAGCGTAGTAGTGTCGCGGATCAAGTTTCAGATTCAGTCGTTTTGCCGCCTTCTCCAGCATCGCGAACTGATCCTCGATCGAGGTGTCCTTCTGAAGATCGCTGGAGTAGCGCGCGTACAGCGCGGTCCGCAGAATTGGTGTCGGCTTCGTCATGGTGCCCCCTCAAGCGCGCATATTCTTCCCTTGCCTCCAATCGTCCTAGCGCTCTTGCCAGTCCAAGCCACTGTTCCCGGTGGCTGGAATGGTCGATGTTGCGGGGATCGTCGGGAGGCAATTCCCGAACCCGGCCGGCTTGCTTTAGCCGCTTCGAGAATCGGGTACCCATCACAAAGACTCACTGATGGACGCTAACGGAAAGTTCCACGGTGCGCCATCGCGCCCGGCTTCAGTTGGGAAGGTCACTCCAGGCTCTGGGGCTTGAATAGACGGCTGACATCGCCGACGCAGGATGATCCTCCACGACAACGGCGGAGGCAACGCGGCGGCCGCATTTTTTTGTACAGAAGTCCGCCGTCACGGGACGTGACACGGTGCGAACGCGGAATGTAACGGCGCATCGCCAAAAAGAAATCATGCGTTTTTCTAAGGCCATGATCCAGAACGTCATTCGGGCGCTCAACCGTCAGGCCAACTGACGGTTCAAGCTCCAACGAAAAGCGGCGTGAATTGACGAGTTGCGCTGCTCCGATAAATTGACTGTTGCGTCGCGCCGGGCGAGCGCAACGCCCTCTGCGGCGGGTCGGCCGCTCACCCAAGCCTGCGGTGCTCAAATGGACTTCAACCGAGTCTTCTTGTCCCCGATGCGCCTGCGCATCTGGGAAAACTTGCGCCAATGCGGCGACAGCAACACCTTCGTCGGCGTGATGGCAGACCTCGACATCGTGCATCCCGGCACGCTCAGCGATCATGTGCGCGCCCTTGAAGATGCAGGCGTAGTCGAGGTGAAGAAGTGCTTCGTCAGAAGGCGGCCGCAGACCACCATCGCGATCACCGCCAACGGTCGCGCCGAGTTCGAGCGCCTCGCGTCCGGGCTCAATAAGATGGCTGGCACGACATCATGAAGAAGCACCCGGCGACCACACCGCCGAGCGCTCCTTACCGCAGCAAGACGGGCGTAGTGTCATCATGAAGCTGACCACGACCAAGACGCTCTACTTGCGCAGCCGCAACGGCAAGCAGACGAAGGCGAGGCTCGGCGGCAAGTCGGCGCCGAAGCGCTCCCGGCAGGTTCCCGGTTCAACGCTTCGGTGCAATGATCTGGAGAGGTTTTACCGTGATCGATATGGCGCGTTGCTGCCAGATGATGATGCCGGGCGTGCCGACGCCCTGATCATGCTGCACCACATCTACTTCCGGCAGGCCGTGGATCGCCCATGGCTTATGAACGAGTGGCTCAATCGATGCGCGCCATTCATTGTTGGTGAAGAGCGGGAGGCGATGATCGCCGCCGTCTTCCGTCGGCCGATGAAGTACCGGGCCGACCGGCTCGCTCAGGAGCTTGGCCTGACCTTCGCGCGGCGCCAGCGCCTCGGTATCACAACCATCGGCGCCATCGATGTCACCGCCGAGCAGCGCAAGGAGAGGCAGAAGATGAAGGACACGGAACAGCACGCCAAGAGGCGCCGTGACGCCGGCCGGATGACGCGTCACGAGTATGTAACGGCGTCATTGAGCAAGATCGCGCCGTGGCAGGTCCAAGGCATCAGCCGGCGGACATGGTATCGCCGGCAGAAGCAGGCCGCCGAGCAGGCAAAAACACATTATGCTGCCGACGCACCTGTGCCACGCATCTCGCATGCGCTCGTAACCATCAGCCTTCTTTAGCAACGGCACAAGTTCGTCGGTAGCATACTTACTTGCACTGCTGCCGACACACCTGTGCCACCGTTTGCTCAGGTGCAGCGGCGTGATGGCCGCCCGTCGCCCGACAGGGCGCGGAGAGGGCGGCTGTCACACCGCGAGCATGGGAACGAGATCATCAGCGCCGTGACGTCCGCTGCGCATGGCTGCGCTCCCATCACGGCTCGCAGTCCCGATGAGGAACCAAGAGCCTTGGCTACCACCGAGTCTATAGCCGCGCGCGCGAGAACGCCGGCAGCTACTTACGATCTAGGTGGCGTAACGGACGTAACGGCCGGGCGGGCGAAACTTTCCCCCACCCACGGGGGCGCAGATAAATGGGTTCGGCTTAAACCCAATTACTGACTTCGCCGGATCCGAATCCTTGCGATCTGTGGGCGGAGGAGTAGGTTTGAGCGATGAGCAAGACCATCGAGCAGCGAGACGGCAAGGGCCGCTTTCAAACTGGCCACAAAGCGGCCGGTCCGGGTCGACCGGTCGGGGCGCGGTCCAAACTTGGCCAGGCATTCCTCGAAGACTTGCGCGACATCTGGCAGGAACACGGCGTCACCGCGCTGCGCAGGGCCGCGCTCGAAGACCCGAGCCGCTTCATTGCCACCGTCGCCAGTCTCCTGCCGAAGCAGTTGGATGTCGCGGTCGAGCACGGAATTGACCCTCAGGCCGTTCTCACCAGCTTCAGGACCGCTGTCGCAAGTCTTCAGGCCGATGCTCCGCCGCCGCTCAAGGTGATCGATGGCAAGCGCGTCTGATCGAGCGCGCCGCATCCGCCAGCAGGCGACCGAGCTGCGTGACGCGCCGCCTCTCGACTACGATCCCGAAAGCCCGCTCACCGCCGCGCTCTCCTCCGCGACCATCCCTGAAATCTTTGCGGTCGTGATCGCCGCCGCCCGGAACGAAGGCGTCGATGAGGTCGAGCGCATCGAGATCATGCTCCGCGCTTTCGAGCCGGCTGTCTCGCAACAGGAGCTGGAGGGCTGGGGCGATCTGTTGGGCAAGCTCGGCTATCGCAAGGTCAGCGTGATGATGAAGCGGCTGCGGCGGCATGCGCCGTCGCGGCCGGCGATGACGATCCTCGATAAGGTCAAGGCCCGCCAAGCCGCGCGATCAGCTTTCAAAAAGCAACAGAATTGAAAGATCGTCATTGACCCTAGAAAACAAGGGCTTTATAACTTTCATTATTAGAGCTTTCATAATTGGATTGGACGATGGCGAAGGTTGGTTACGCGCGGGTCTCATCGAAGGGGCAGGACTACACGGCCCAGGTTGCCGCGCTCAAGGCCGCCGGCTGCGAGCGTATCTACAGCGAGAAGGCCTCGGGCAAGTCCACTGACGGCCGGCCGCAGTTCAAGAAGCTGATGAAGGCGCTGCTGCCGGGTGACACTGTTGTCGTCGCGAAACTTGACCGGCTCGCGCGCTCGACGCGCGATCTGGCGAACATCCTGCACGAGCTTAACGAGCAGAGCTGCGGCCTCACCTCGCTGGGTGAGCCATGGTGCGACACCACGACCGAGATCGGCAGGCTGATGATCACCATCATGGGCGGCATCGCCGAGTTTGAGCGCGGTCTGATCCGCGCCCGCACCGAGGAAGGCCTTGAGGAGGCCAGAGCCAAGGGCACCAAGTTCGGCCGCAAGCGCGCCATGACGCCGGAGGAAGTCCGCGTGGCCGCCGAGCGCTATGCCAAGGGCGAGACGCAAGCGCAGCTCGCTGTCGTCTATGGCGTCAGCGAGGCCACGATGTGGAGGGCGTTATCCTGACGGCGCGGCGGCGAGATCGGCCACCGGGGCAGGGGAGCCGTCCCCCCCCCGGGGCCGTCCATCGGCCGGCCTCTGCTGAAAATCAGTTCCCCTCCCAACCTCAAAGGGGACCCATTTTTATATTTTCCAGATTTTGGGTCCCATCTGCATCGGGACCCGGTTCCTCTTTACAACTTTAAACCCTTCTAGACATCTCCGTGACCTGCGCCCGGTTGACTCGATCTCCGCCCGGATCATCATCGGCCCATCGCCGGCCCGCCGGCATTCCAAGCCCCCGACACCTCCTTGAGCGACGACTATTCTGAAACCCGTTCCAGAAAAGGTCGTGGCATGGCGCAGCAGTCCCTCAATCTGATCGATGCGATGTATGCCGCAGCCGAGGCCGCTGAGCCGATCACAGGTCGCGGCATCGGATACAAGCTCTTCACCGCCGGTCTGATCCCGTCGATGGCGAAAAAGGAAATGCAGCGCGTCTATCGTCTGTTAAGGGAGGCGCGCGAGCGTGGCATCATTCCGTGGGAGTGGATTGTTGACGAGACACGCGGCATTGAGCGTGTGGCAACCTGGTCCGATCCCGCCGAGTACGCTCGCTGTGTAGCTCAATCTTATCGCCGGGACTTCTGGAATCAGCAGCCCCATCGGGTTCAGGTCTGGTCCGAGAAGGGCACCGTGCGGGGCGTCCTCGCTCCCGTCCTTGACCAATATGCTGTCGGGTTCAATCCGGTGCACGGGTTCAGCAGCGCCACGTCGGTCCATGACAGCGCCGAGGATGATGATGGGCGTGATCTGATCGTGCTCTACGTTGGGGATTTCGACCCGAGCGGGATGTACATGTCCGAGCAGGACCTCCCCACACGTCTAGCGAAATACGACGGCGATCATATCAAGCTTACGCGGATTGCCCTGACGGTCGGACAAGTGGTGGGGCTGCCGTCGTTTCCGGCAGCCGATAAGAAGAAAGACCCGCGCTTCAAGTGGTTTGTCGGCAATTATGGGCACCACTGTTGGGAGCTGGACGCCATGGACCCCAACGATCTCCGGGATTGCGTCGAAGGGGCAATCATCAGATTGATCGAGCCCGTGGCATGGCGGCGGTGCGAGGTCGTCAACAAAGCGGAACACGAGTCTCTCAAGAACATTCTTGAGCAATGGAAGCGACCTTAAGCCGATGCCCGCCAGATCGCGCCGCAGCCCCGCCCATGCGCTGGCGTGCTCCCGCGCTCCCTCGGTGCGCTCAATCGGCGGACTCACCACGGGCCATGTGACGGGCTTGGCGGGCATGGACCGTTAAGTCGAGTAAACGACTCCCCGACTTGGCGCGGCATGTCCGCTTGGCGATCGATTGCGGCGCCGAACGGACATGGCGGGAGGTCCGAGAAGGGCCAACAACGGACATTCTTCTCGTCGCCGGTTTCGACGTAGGATCAGTCGTAATTGTTCGGGTCCTTGATGGCTATTCGAATTTCACGAGCAAAACTGATGAGAGAGACGCCAAACAATACGAGCGCTAGGGTAAACAACAGAGCAACACCTCTTTCATGAGGCAGCTCAAAAAAGGCATCTACAAATGCGAGGATCATGAGAAGGATGGTGATAAGTGCACTTCCGACGGCCCAAAAGAGCGCGTGGTTGATGAGCGCCGCACGGCGATTGAGTTGAAGCGCGTCGGGGTAATCCTTAGTCAGCCCTGCGCCTTCGTGGGGCGCAACAATGCGGCACCTGTCGATGATGCGATTTAGGCGCGTCACGAGAACAGATATGAAGCTCGCGACTGCCCCCAGAATGAATGCCGGCGCGATCGCGTGACTGATGACTTGGGAAAGCTGTGTGACTGATGGCGTCTCAAGCATGCGAAATCTGGTTGTGGAAAACGGATGAAAAAAGGTGCGCCCTCGGTGGTCCTGCGCCGAGAGCGCTGATTCTTGCGGAACAGCTTTTACTGCGCACTCAAAGCACTGGTATCTGGCGACTTCACGATAGGAGGCGGGTTCCATCTGCCAGTAAGCGCGTCGGACTTCGGGCTGTACAACCGCATGGTGAGATTAAACCCTCCCTTCGGTGAGGGTAGCCAGTTGGCCACCTTGTCCTTCCCCGGGCTCTCGTTCTGGAAATATAGGTCGAGCGATCCGTCGGCATTGTATTTGACCGGCATCCATGAGCTGACCGCTTGCCGGTCGAGGCTATTGGGATAAGCATTGCCCTGTGGATCGTACATGGTGAGGGACCAGAATGCGTTCACGGGAGGTGTCCCACCCTTATCGAAGTGGATCGTGTACTTATTCGACCCTTCGAGCGGCCTGCCAGCATCGTCGGCAAGGTTCAATGGATAGATTGCATCTTCCGGCAAGTTCGCTCCGAGCCCGAGACGGGTGACAATCGCCCGCTTGAGATAGTAGTTGCCGTATACGCCTACCGTATCGGTATTCATCGACCAACCGTTTACGACGCGCGCCACGGTCTGCAACTTCCAATCCATAAGCTTCTGACCGTCCTCCGGGACCGTATCGAGCGCCCGAGCGATGGTTGGATTTACCGTTGCGATGTCGAAGGGTTTGCCGGGCTCGATGCCCAGCTTCTTCATCTGAGCAAGAATGGGCTCGTCCGTGATGTGGGGTGGTTGCCGGCCCATTAGCTCAGCCGCATAGGCGAAAAACCGTCCGACAGGCATCGTGTCCACCTGCTCGCGTGGCGCGGTCGTCATATCCACGGAGGGATCGACTTTAAATTCGACCGGTTTCGGAGTCTTGCCCCACTCGGAGAGCAGAGTGATTTTGAAACCAGCTTGAATTTTCCGAACCGCATCATAGTCCGGCGGCCCGTCCGTCTTCGTGCGTCCGATGATCCAGACATAAGGTGTTGGCGCGTCGATCCGCAAAGTGTCCTTCGGCAGCTTGAACTCGTCGATAAAGCGGTCGCGGAGATCAGGTCTCCAACCGGGAGGTGCCACGAGAAAATTACCGGCCTGTGTTCCTGTTGTGCGCCAGCCAGGGGACGCGAACACGTCTGTCCACATGTCGAGCATCGGCAGGAGATAATACCGACCCGCAGTATCGGGGACCGAAACGACAACGGGCTCTTTCAACATATCGAGATAGGTCAGCGAGTACAAAGTGTCGTAGTTCGTGCGGACGACCGACGTGTCTGTAGCCGGAGGATAGGCTGGGACATTATGAAAGACATTCATCGGACCCCGGCCAAAACCTTTGTCCGTATTGGTGAAGTGCTTGCGCGTGATATCCATCGTGACCAGAGGGTAGAGATAAACATAGGCGTCCACGCCTATAGAGTGCGCTTCTGTCTCGGTGATCGCCGGTTGTGCGCCCTGAGCTGTTGCCCCTGACGCAAGTATGGGGCCTAAAAGGAGACCCAACGAGAGCGCAAACGCATTCCAGTTCATCTTGTCCTCCTGCTTTTGTTGAATGATTGTGCGTTGCTTCGGATTAGCACGCCACCTCATTCAACCTATCGTAGCACCCGGGCGGTGCGAGGAAGCAGAAAACGTCGCCGAAAAATACGACAGTATGACTGTCGTGCCATGAGCGAAATGTCGGCTCAGGGTCAACAGCAGAACCCAGCTTCCCGTGTTCCGGAGTCCGGTCTGCCCCAGGAAGCAGTCATCCCACTCCCGCCTGCAATGCGCTTACGGTCACCGACCCACCCGTACTGTTGTTCGTCACCCTCCACGCCGCGATGGGCTGCGCGATCGCGCCGATCGCGTTGACCGAGGAGCCAGCTGGCCCCCCGAGCTGGCTCGACTGAAAGATGGTCGGCCCCGCCGATGACGGGAAGACGCCGGTCGGATCGTCCATGGTCACGTCGATCTGCCATGTCGACGACAGCGAGGCGACGCGCACGGCCAAGCCGATGTTGATCGGGCTCGCGTACCAGCCGACGAGCTGCCACGGCGAACTTCCTGACGAGCTTTGCGTGATGTAGCGCGGCTGCATTTTGTTAAGCTCCGCTGACGCATGTGCAACTTATTGAAGCAACATCGTTGATGTAGTACGTTATCTGCGTTCAACAGTACTCGCAACAGAGAGGCGTGATGGCGATGAAGAGCCAGCTCAATGACGCTTACCAGGCGATCTACGACGCGCGCGATCAGGTCGAGCGCGCCGACCACGATTATCGCAAAGGCGGCAGTCCCGAACGACTGAACCGAGCCAACCGCGCGCTCGCCGACGCGACCCAGAACCTCTACGACGTCCAGAGCGGCGCCGTCAGAGACACGCGTTGATCGTCATCGAGCGGCATCAGAGGTCAGACAGGCGCAGCACGACATGGCAAGGCCGAGGTTCACGCGAAAGCTAGAAGGCTGGTTCACCGAGCAACACGCCGACGCTGTCGAGGCAATTGCCGATGAGCGGCAATTGACCGCTAGCGCGGTACTGCGCGAGGCGCTCGCGTTCTACTTCAAAGCGGTGGGCATCACGCCGGCCGCCCGGCCCAATGGCCCGCCCGCGCCGGCGTTGCCGCGTGAGCAATTCGATCCGAGCAATTCGCCGCGCCAAGGCGGCCAGTAGGAGGCGACAATGGCAGTGGACGTTCGAGAGGTTCAGCAACGATCGGCCGAAGCATTTTCGGCAGCATACAGCGAAGAGAGCGCGAACTACCAGCGCGCGGCGCTCGTTGGCGACACCGAGGAATGCGCGCGGTCCGCAAATGCCATGGCCGGTTTGCGCGCTACGTGCCGGGAATTGGACATGATGGCGCAGGAGGCGTTGAACCCGGCGCGGCCAGCGCCGCCGGTCAACAGGTTCGGTCTGACCGAGTTGGAGGCCGACGTCGCGCGCAACAGCTACAGCGCGCCAGGCGTTACCGACGATCAGAAGATGCAGGCCTACGCGCATAATCGCGCGAAGTATCGCCATATGGTCCAGACCGGCCAATACAGCAACGATCAAGGCTTGGTGCGCCGATGACGCTCTCGTTTCGCAGCTCGCGGCCAGAACAGTTTGCAATCATCGGCGTCGATCCTGATGGTCGAAAGCGCACGGTCGTCGCGACCAAGCGCAGCGGCGAATTTAACTGGCGCCTGGAATTGACTCACCCGTCCGGCCGCAATTGGGACGCGACGTACCACGGCGGCGCCGTGCTCGATGCGATGTCCGAATTGCTCGCCTCCAAGGATGTCGAGTTCAAGCAAGATCGCGCGCGCGGTGATCGGCCTCATGAGCCCGGACACGACTTCAATCGATCCGTCGAGAGCGACATCCCGCCAATCACTCCAACCCGGAGGTTCTGACATGTCCCGAGTCGAGCGCGTCAAGGAATATGCCAACCCGAGCTGTCGCGAGCACTGGAATGGCGAGGCTACGACGAAAAATCTGGCTCGCTGGTCAGAGAGGGCCAGCGCGAACAGTGCCAAGGCCCCGCGTGCGAGCAAGGGCGAGATGAAGCTGCCTGAAACCGACAACATCGCACTGCACGACACCGCCTCCAAGCCGCGCACGACCGCCGAGATCGACAAGCGGATGGTGGGCAAGGATGATCTTAATTCCGACGGCGGCAGCTCGTTCATGCCGGGCGTCAGACGGAAGGCCTGACAATGGCCTCCAGGCGCCATTACAAGGCTCCTCAAGGCTACCGGGACGGCGGCCGTGTTCCGGCGCCCGATGATCTCCCCCAGCCCGTAGAGGCTCAGGAGCCTGTGTCGCGCGCGGATGTAACGCCGACGCTGGCTCCCGAGCCGGCTGCTGACGATGCGTTGCGCATGGCGCTAGGTGCGCAGCTCCGCGCCGAGGAGATGGCGCGCCGGCCACGGCAGGAGCCGGTGACGCCCGACACCATGATCGATGCCATGCCGATCTCGGCGGCGAAGAAGGAGTTCTTGCGCCAGCGGCCGGAGCTGCTGCGCTCAGATCATGCAGAGATCATCCGGGAGGCCCACAGCGCGGCGCTTCAGTCCGGCATCGAGGACGACTCGGCGGCCATGTTCCGCTATCTCGGCGACGCCGTCACCGAGGAGATGCAGGCCCGGCGCCAACGTCTGGCCGAAGCCGCAAGGTCGGCGGCCGCGATGCAAGCACCACCGGAGCCGACGCCGACGATCGAGCGCATGGCCGAGCAACTGGGCACCGAGGCGCAAGCTTACGGCGAGATCAGACAGGCTCTCGGTGCCACACCGGCCGCGTTGGGCGTCGACTACACCGCGCCAGCGAGCCCGCCGCCGCGCGCTCGCATCCCTATGTCGGCGCCGGTCTCACGAGACGGCATGAGTTTTAGTGGCGTGCCCGCCGCCGCGAGCGGCCAGATCACGCTTACCCCAGAGGAACGCGCCATCGCGCGCAACTCGTTCAGCGACCCTCACATGAGCAATGCCGAGAAGGAACGCTCTTACGCGATGCAGAAGGCGAAGCTCCGCAACCTCAGACAGGCGGGGCTTTATCCTGAAAGGGAACGCCAATGATCCGTGAGTTTCGGTTCTGCGATCACGCTGAAGCCAACCTTCAATGCTGGCTTCTCTTCGTCTCCGACTTGCCCTGCGACAACCCATACCGGACAAGCCCGGCGCCGGAACCGGAGCCCTGCACCGTGACCGACATCATCGCCGAGATTCGCGCCAAGTTTGGCGATGCCGTCGCGCTGTCTCTGCGGCTCTCGGTGCATTGACATGCCCATCCCCACGGCCATTGATCGATCGATCGCCGAGATTGATGATCTTCATAACTTGGTCTTGGTCCGGCTCCGGACTTGGCAGCGCGCCGGGCCGAACCACCGCGACCCGGCGAGCATCAGGCAGGCATTGCGGGATTATGCGGACGCGGTCGTCGCGGTCGTGAACAATGCCGAGATGATCATCCCATGACGTCGTCGGCCAGACATATCCCCGGCGAGCAGTTCGCGATCAGGAGCCGCAAGGAGCTGTTCCACGCGCTCAACGAAAAGGCCACAAAAGCGGGGGCTTGGTTGACGTCGATTCCTGGAGCGCGGGATGTCAGCTTGGAGTGCCTGCCGGCGGCGACATTGCCGTCCGAGCTGGAGGCCTTGGGCTATCGTCTCACAGCGGAGCCGGACGGCCAGCGCATGCTACCGACAACCATCACCGAGAAGTTCTGGCGGACGTCCAGCGGGGCCTTGGTGCCGCTGACGGCGGACTCGACAAGGCCGGTCTCGCATGTGGTCCATCATGCTGGGCTCGTCACAGTCGAGCGGTATTCGTTTCGGCTTCCGTGATGCATCCGTCCGCTGGTGGACGAGGAGCGGACAAGCGGAAAAACGGCGCGCGAACGCGCCGCTCTCTCGTCACAATCCGAAGTGGTTTAAGCCGTGCGCCCGATCCGTCGCGCAGCTTCTTGCTTGCTGCCAACGTGCGTTTGCTCTTTCAGCACGTCGCTGACGCGGCCCCAATTGATGACATAGGCTGCGGCGATTTCGTGGTGATACTGGCCGCTCCAGCGGCGCAGCCAAACGTCAATAGCTTCGTCGAAAGTGAACTGGGTTTTGCGGGGTCGATTGTCTTGAACGAGGGGATTAGCCACGCTAAGCTCTCCATGTGGTGACGGGCATGCGAAAGCAGGCCCTTTGAGAACATCACGGAAAGCCGAGCCCGCCTGCGAAGTGTGCTCGGCTTTTCCATGCGCGAATCGGCCGGGGCCAAATCGCTGCCCCATAAGGCCAAAGCCGCAGGGGTCGCGCAAGGTGGCGCGTAAAGTCATCCGTTTCAAGGGATTGCGGGATGGTTCCCCACGATTTACAGGCAAAACCGAAGCCGAAGCCGCGCCGCCTCTTAGGTCGTTCCATTCTCGCGCCGTCGGCGCGCGGCCGCCGCGTCTCGCTCGGTTCTCGCGAGCGCGCGGGCCTGCTCAAGCGCTTCGGCCCCGGTCAGCCGGTCAGGCCCGAGCCGCCGTCAGGCTATATCGTCCCAATAGAAGTAGACGCTCGGCCGGCCATCGTCGAAGCAGACTTCATAGCTGCCGGTTTGGGGCACAACTTCATGTTTACGGATGCGGACAGAGACCATCCCGCCATGAAAGCGCGCCCATGCCCGGCTCGCAAATTGTCGATAGGTAGGAGGTCGGAACGGCGCCGAGCTACTTCGGGTGTGGAGATCGCATGAGAGAGGCCGCCAACTGAGACGGCCTTACTTCTTGTGTTCCGCAGGTGAATACATTCGCGTTCGCAAAGTGTTCGGGGCGGACTAAATACCTTGATCTAGCTCAAAGGTCGGCACAAAACGAAAACGGTCTACTCCTCGTGCACGGGCTCATTATCCGTCTTCGAGGGCGCGGGGATCAGGTCTTCCACTCGGTTCAGCCCAGCGGCTTTAAAGAGTCCGAGGACGATGACAATCGTCATCAGCACGGTTCCAATCAGTACCAGTAGCGTCCACATGGGTGACCTCCATGTCCACCCCCGCGATTAAACTCAGGTGGTCAGGTCGCGGTTCCCGAAAGAGGGACGAGAGGCCGCCAACTGAGACGGCCTCAATTCATCTATGGCGGAGCTTACGCTGTAGCTCGCGTTGGTCTTGGACAGTGCGGATTTGCTCGGCGCTCCGCGCGAGGTCGTCATAGTTCTTGGCAACAAGGCGAAGCGCATCTCGGGATACTCGCAATGATCTGCCTTCGCGCGAAACTCCTCCGCGCGATCCCGCCAGTACTTCGGCGGGTGCATGCGTTCGACACCCATGAAGCCAATCCCCTCAATGGTCCTCCACGTCAACGGACTATAGGTTTCAAACGTTCCCGGTCCGGTTAGCTTTGATGTCTTGGCCGGATGAAAGAAACCGCCAACTGCCGGGGGCCCTTGTCATTAGGTGGGCGCTCTCAATCCTGGGGAGCCAATCCATTGCTGGAGCTGGAGGGCGGTCTCGCTTATCCGCGCCGCTTTGAGGAGAGCTTCGCGCTTCGCTCCGGGCGGTACTGCCTCTGCGCGGCGGCGGGCTTCGTCTGCCAACTGGGCAAGTCGAACGGTCACGGGAATGGTTTGTTTTTTTCTGGTTAGCATGGGGTGGCTCCGCGTAAGGGCGGGAGCACGAGCAGCTCTCAGTCACCGATAGATGCCGTGATGGGCCGGTGATGGAATGACTAGGCGCTTGTTCCGTCAGAATAGATACTAAATTGCGCAGTGCAAAATAGCCGCTTCCCGGAACGGCGCCGAGCTATTGCCTGTCATGGATGTGGACAATCGCATGGAAGAGGCCGCCAACTGAGGCGGCCTTAATGCGCACGGACTTGCTCAATCTCAAAGCGGAGGATCACTCGCAGCACCGGCCCCGAGTAGTCGCGCACCTCGATTGACAAGATGCGGACCACAGAGCCGGGCAGTACGTCCTTGGCGAAGTCAGCCATCGCCTCGGACGCCGCGAGCTTCACGCGCTCGAACGAGGCAAAATCGACCCCGACCTCATCAGGAACAAAGGTCTCATTGTCGCGAGTATCGAAGTAGTAGAGTGGCATTGTCTCCGAATTCGGGGCCGGTACCAAGCGTTCCTAAACCAAATTAAGCCACTCCCAAATTCAACTTAGGCCACTAGGGGTAAAAACAGGCCAGTACCCGCCGTCCCATAAGAACAGAATTAGAATTGGGCACGAACGGTGTACGCCAACGGCGGCGTGGTGGGCAGTGACGGGCTCGAACCGCCGACATCCTGCCTTTAAAACAGGCGCTCTACCATCAGTTATCCACTAGGCGTGATGCCAGCGCATTGCCGGCGACGTTCACCAGCCGGTCTGGGGAGGCGTTTCAACGGAGCTTTCCCGAAGGGGGCTCGACCAGGCTGGTCGCGCAATCGGTCCAGCATGCGGGTGTTGTCCAGGTCGAGCCGCTCTCGTTCCGCTGACGTGGATGCACAACCCGTCTCCGGGATGCCTAATGCCGATCCTGCTGTTCCCGCATATGACCGAGGTGCTCATTGATGCGGAATGTGATCAGCACAAACTCACAAGCGATCCGCGCAAGCATCATCGCAACCACGGCTCCGAGAAGGCTTAACAGGACGGCGATGAAACCGCTGAAGGGGCTGATAGCCATCATGGTCAGGCCTGAGAGAATCCCGAACAGGCCGGAGAGGACCACCACCGCCACGACCAAGACGAAGAACGGTTTGATGATTAAGGGCGTGATGAATTGATCCCAACGAAAAAGCCCACGGTATTCAAACATTGTCGGACCCTACGCTGCGGCTCTGAAACGCCCCAACAGAACAAGGTCGTTCTCCAAGTTCGGTCCAGGCGGGATTGATAAAGCGGTCCCACTGAAACAGGTCGCTGAATGAAAACATCTCTTTCCCCCGGGCGAATCGCGCCCCCGCCGCGTCAATTGACCAAAAGGCGGGTCCGGCCCGACTCGTCGAATGTAGCACGAGCCATGCGGGCCAGCGGGTTGAGATTGCCGCAAAGTGCGGCCACAATCTGTCATTCCCTCAAAGCTTTCCCAAGATGACCCTGACCTTCGAAGATTTTCCGCCCGGCCGGTTCGGAACATTCGGCCCGCGCCATGTCACCCGCGACGAGATCCTGGCTTTCGCCGCCGAGTTCGATCCGCAGCCGATGCACCTCGATGAGGACGCGGCGAGCAAGAGCATGCTGCGCGGCTTGTCCGGCTCGGGCTGGCACCTCTGTTCGCTGATGATGCGAATGATGGCCGACGGCTTTATCACCCGCGCCGCCTCGCTGGGTTCGCCCGGCGTGGACGAGGTGCGTTGGCTGTCGCCGCTGAGACCCGGCGACGACCTCATGCTCGACGTCGATGTACTGGAAGCGCGTACCTCGAAGAGCCGCCCCGAGCTCGGCATCGTCAAATTCAAATGCACCGTGCGTAACGCGGCGGGGCAGGCGCTGTGTGAGATGACCTCGCCGATACTGATCAAGCGGCGCGAAGGGGCGGTTTGATGCGGTTCTTTGAGGACATCGAGATCGGCCATCGTCGCGAGATCGGCGCCTACAATTTCACGGCGGACTCCATCAAGGCGTTCGCCGCGAAGTTCGATCCCCAACGTTTTCACCTCGACGAGGAGGAGGGCAAGAACTCGCTGTTCGGCGGGCTCGCGGCCTCGGGCTGGCATGTCGGCTCGGCCTGCATGAGCCTGCTTGTCGCGGACGGCCAGCGTTTGGCGCGTGAGGCCGCTTCGCGCGGCGAGGAGATCGCGGTGTGGGGTCCGTCGCCGGGCTTTCGCGATCTGCGCTGGATCCGGCCGGTGCTCGCCGGTGACACCGTCGCTTACGCCAACGTCGTCATCGACAAGCGCAGCTCGGCCTCGCGTCCCGGCTGGGGCATCTTGACCGCCCGCACCACCGGCACCAACCAGCGCGGCGAGGAAGTCTACGCCATCACCGCCAGCGCCTTCGTGCCGATGCGCGTGCAGGGCGGTTAGATTCGTTCCAGGATGAACGGCGAAAACAGCGTGCGAGTGTTGCTCCCGCGCTATGGACGCGATTCCAGGTGGCTGCCATAAGCCTGCGCAACATGGTTCTCCCGCGAAGCAGTTGGCGGAACCATCGAGTTGCTAACCAATTATGAACCTGTCGCTGTCTATTTGATCGATCTGGGCAGAGTACAGGGGACGAGGACCATGGCAGACCGCGGCGCACTCAAGCTGGTCGGATTCATCTTTGCTACCGCGACGCTGGCCGTGATGCTGGTCGCCGGCATGGTGGTGAAGGGCTACGCCGATGGTGGCTACACCCTGGAAGCCTCGAGCGTCGACGCGAGCCGTTAAGAGTTCGTTAACTCCGCGGGCCGCAACGCGGCCGCCGCCTTCAGCGGCTATAGACGAACGCCAATATGGCGATCGCAACCGCCAGCAATCCGACAAAACGCAGCATGATCGTGCCGAACTGGTTCGGCGCCGGCCGCAGCGGTATCGGGTCCGTGTTGTCGGGCCGAATGCTTTCCATGAAATTCCCCCGGCCCGGCCGCAGGTGCGGCGCTCGGCATTGGTCGCCAGGGAGAGGTGGAAAGTTCAAATCGGGGAACGAGACCCCACGAATCAAAACCGCCACGTCCCTTTCGGAACGCGGCGGCTGGTGATGCGTGATGCCAGCGATCAGCTGTTGCGCAGGCCGTCGGCGGCGCGCTTCCACTGCGAGACGTTGTCGGCGATCATGCGGGTCGACTTCATCGCAGCCTGGCTGAGCTGGGCGTAGCCGGAGATCTCGCGCTGGACGCGCTGGCCTTCGGCGTGGAGCAGGTCGCGCAGGCTCTCGAGCTCGGAGATCAAATTCTCGATCTCGGCGAGCGAGGTGCCGGCGACGCGCTGGATCAGCGAATTGACGTTGGTGACGGTGGCCTCCGCGCTCGGATCGAGCGGCGGCGCGTCCGTGGCGGTCGCTGCCGGACGGCGCAGATAGGCGATGTCATTGCGGACGAAGTCACGGATGCCGGCTTCGACTTCCGTCACTGCGGCGAGGTTGGTGTCGATGGTCTCGGTCTCGGTGGTTTCGGTCTTTTCCGGACGCATGGCGTTCATCGTTATTCCCCTGTTCGCGTTGAGCGCAGCGCGAGTGTCCCCCGCACGACGACGTCGATCAGTGGACTAGGGCGCCGGATTTTGGCCGCAACTTGGCCGAGATGCGGCAAGGGCGGTCCATTCGGGGGTTTTGCCGTGGCGTATGGTTACGAGAGTCTGAACGCCGCTCGTGGGGAGGGATCGGGGCGCTCAGCTACCAGCTCTTCTTGAAGCCGGCCGTCAGGCTCTTGTTGATCGCCCCTTGCGAGGTCTCGCCGACCGAGCCGGAGACGGTGACGTTGTCGAACAGCTTTTGCTCGGCGCCGACCTTGCGCAGCCATTTGTCGTCGGTGGTCGACAGCGACTGGCCCGCGGTGATGCTGGTGCCGGTGTCGGTGATGGTGACCTTGGCCGACTGGTCGGTCTCGTAATTCCGCGTGATGTGGCCGCCGACGCCGGGGAGCGCGGTGGTGCCCTGCTGGTTGACGCTGTAGCCGTTCTGGAGTGTCAGCGACGTGTCGTTCGACAGCGGCACCGACTTGGTCAGCGAGGCCCCGAGCTTGCTCTGTTCGGCGCCGGGATCGACGCGGGCCTCCACCGCGGTCTTGTCCCAGATCGCGCCCGCGCCCGGCGCGGTCGCGGCCGCCCAGGCGCTCCCGGATGACTGAGGGACGCTGCCGCCATTGGTGGCCTTTTGTGCCAGGAGCTCGGACATCGTCCGCGGCTCGTTCGTCACCGTCATATCGGCGCCGATACGGGCTTCCCAGAACGAGGACACCGACTGCTTCACCGTCACCGCCGAGGAGCCGTTGGCGTTGGCGTTCGTCGCCCAGTTCAGCCCGTCCTTGGCGGCGGCCTGCGCGCGCTTCTTGGCGGTAATGATGTCGTTGAGCGTGCCGGCGTCGATCGCGAGCTGGCCCCAGTCGAGCTTGTCGATGTCGATACCGCGGAGCACGTCGGGGTCGTTGACGTCGGGGGCCTCCGCCGCCTCGGCGTCCTCGTCGGGCACTGCGGCCGTGGGCGGAATGATCTGCGCCGAAACCGTCAGCACCGATCCCAAAATGAACGCAGCCGCCAGCACCGGCAGCCTGGTCCAGCCGAAACCTGTCGCGAATTCCATAGTCCTGCCCGTCAGCCCAGTTCGCGCTCAGAATGCGGAACCATCATTGCGAAATTGTGGCGGTTCCATCAACCGCGAACCAACGGGCCGCGCGAAAGGCGCGCGCCCGATGACGAGCTTCTCCACGATTGCATCCGGCGGGGCTGGAGGCCAGGACGCATCGCGGGGAGCATCAGCCATCGGTCCCGAACAGCGGGGCCCGTTGGTGTCCCTTTCAGCCGACGCTGGTCATCTTCGGCAGATGAATGGCGCGGCCGAGTGCCTGCTCGACCAAATCAAACGTGTCGATCAGCACGCGCATGCTGGTGAGCTTGCCCGCCCTGAATTGGGCGAACTGCGCGACCCGCAAGCTGATCGGCTTGCTGGAATCGAGCGCGGTCAACGAATAGCGCAGCATCGAGGCCGCGGAATCGACGCCGAGCATGATGCTCTCGCGGTCGAAGCGGCGGACCTGGAAATTGTCGGCGAGCTGGCGGATGACCTCGAGCACGGCGTCCTTGCCCTGGCGTGCGCCGAGGAACGGAAACATGTCGATCGGGCCGTACAGTGCCCATTCGACGTCCTCGTCGATCAGGGCCCCGATGTCCTCGAAATGCCGGTCGTTGATCGCGCGGTGTAACGCACGCGAGAAACGCCAGAGACTGTGCTCTGTCATTTTGGGCAGTCCTGAAGCTGGCTTGCGAAAAACAAAAACCACCCCATGCGCACAGGAAAGATGCCGCGGGGTCGCTCTACTCATTTGTATACGAACAAAATACGCCGTTTCGGCCAAAACGCAATTCACGTTTTCGCAATGCACAATTGATCCCGGTTTGTGGGATTTACAATAGAACCCCGTAGTTTACCGTTTCGGTCGGTCGGAGAGAGGACTACGCCCCGTCCACCCGCTCGCCCACGATCAGCGGGCCGATCTCACGTTCCAGCACCTGCTGCACCAGGTCGAAGGAATCGATGATCTCCCGGATCTGCGCCACCTGGCCGTTGCGGAAAGTGTAGAACACGGCCATGTCGACCTGAATGATGCGGCCGTTGCTGCGCTTCCTGAAGAACACGCGCAGATAGGCCGCGACCGTGTCGCCTTCGGCGACGATCTGCGGCACCTCGTAGCGGATCTCGGCGTATCGCTCCTGCACGGTGCGCCAGAATTCGCCAAGTTCCTTCTTGCCATGGCAGGGACCCATGTGCGGCAGCACGTCGATCGGCGCGTGGGTGAGGAAGTCGACGTCGTCGGTGCAGCACGACAGCGCGGCCTGGAGGTCGCTGCCGGCGATGGCATCGAGCAGATGCAGCACGCGCTGCCGATTGAGCTTCTCGACTGTCATTCCGCCCGTCCCTCATTGGCCGTGTGGAGTTTGCGCGCAAAGCTAACGCGCGGCCTCGGACACCGGCAATCCGCAACACCACAGGGATGTTGCAGATGATATGACGCGCAAGCGCAATGCCAGGTTCATGGCTGCAATTAGGGGTTGAGCGACCGCGCGTCTGCACCAGTTCATACCGCGTTCGGCTGCATGGCGCGCGAAGCCTTGTACGAACGCACACACCATGAGGCCTCACGCTTATGGAACCGCGACGCGCCCGCGCTCGTTGAAAGGTCGACACCGCATTCGGAGACATCGATCCATGAAATCCCTCGCCGCCATCGCCGCCGCACTTCTCATGCTGGGAGCGACCTCCGCCGCCAATGCCAGGGGCTGCATCAAGGGCGCCGTCGTCGGTGGCGTCGCCGGCCATTATGCCGGCCATCACGGCGTCCTCGGCGCTGCCGCCGGCTGCCTCTACGGCCGGCACCATGCCAAGGAGCAGCAAGAGCAGGAGAGGCAGCGGCCGCGGCAGAGCCAGGTGAACGGGCAGGGCAAGCTGTAGTCCTGTCATTTAGAGACGGCGACCCCGCCGCATCGGCGGTCCACTCCCACGTCCTGCTTGCGGGGCGAGGCGGAAAGCACCGTCCGCCGAACCAGCGTGACCCGTCTCACATCACGCCTCGGACACCGCAGCTAACGTCCTCCCCATGTCATCAGGGAGACGTGCCATGGCGGCTCTCGCCACTGTCAGAAAGTCCAGCCTGCACAACGCGCTCGAAGGCCTCGCGCTGACCGCGACGCTGCAGAGCTTCCCTACCTTCGCCGCCGCCGCCTTCCTGCTCAAGCTCGTCGGCAACCACGACCTCGTCGGCGATCCCGGCGTCGCCATCTTCGTCGCCATCGCCTCACTCGCCCATGCGCTGCTTGCGGTGACCTTCGGGCCAAGCTTCCCCGCCTTCTTCAAGACCGTCTACGAACCAAAATTCTTCGAGGCCCATTTGTCGCTAGCCGACAAGATCACCGCATGGCGCACCCAGCCGCTCGCCTCGCTCCAGCTCATGACCACCGTGCTGCTGCTGTCGGTGATGGCCGTGGTGACGGCGAGCGTGGGATGATCGCATCATGCCCTTCATCACCGCGGCGAAATCCGGTCCGCTCAACTGGCTCGAAGGCTTTGCGCTCACCACAATCCTACAGGGCTTCCCGATCTTCGCCGCCGCTTCACTGATGGTGAAGCTGCTAGGAGACTACCGCGGCAGCAGCCACGTGCCCACCGTTGCGTTGGCGTCGATCTTCTACAGCATCTTCGTCGTCGCGGTCGGCTCGGCATTCCCAAGGCTCTTCAAGAACGGCTACGAGGCACCGTTCTTCGACGCCAGCCTGTCCTTCTCCGAAAAGATCGCCTGCTGGCGGGCCAAGCCGGCGACGTCGGTGCAACTCATGGCGTCAGTGCTGCTGCTGTCGCTGCTGACGACGATCGCGGGGTGAGGGGGTGTTGTCCTCATTCTAGGGCGCCGGCGAGCCTGGAATCTATAATCACGTGCGGTGCCGGCGGCTCTACGCTCCCTACCTCTTCTTCCACCCACCTCTATGCCCCGGCGCTCCTCCGCTCGACCGCGGCGATGGTCCAAACTCCGGCCCCGACTGCTTTGAGTCCGTCGGCTGGATAATGCGGCTCTCGCCGCCGAACGGCTTTGACGGCGGCGCGCGGTCGGCGCGATAGGGCAGGGACTCCGGGCCATGCATCTCGTCGAGATGCGGCTTGTGCACCTTCGAGCCGCTGCCGCCGCCGCTCGCTTTCAGCGCGGAGCTCACGGTCTTTTTCTTCATGGCGCTGACGGGCAGGTTTGCCGCGTCGCCGTATTTCTTCGTGCCTGCATAGGCGCCGGCCTTGCCCTGCACGGTGCGCTGCTTGACGGTGGGGTCGTCGACCACCGCGAGTTCGGTGGCGCGCAGGCGCTTGACCTCATCGCGGAGGCGGGCGGCTTCCTCGAAGTTCAGATCGGCGGCGGCCTCGCGCATCCTTGTTTCCAAATCGGCGAGCACGGCTTCGAAATTGTGGCCGATCGAGATGATGTCGTCGGTCATGTCGTGACCGCCGACCTCGACCAGCACATGATCGCGCTCGTAGACGCTGTTCATGATGTCGCCGATCGACTTCTTGACGCTCTCCGGCGTGATGCCGTGGGCGGTGTTGTACTCGACCTGCTTTTCGCGGCGCCGGTTGGTTTCCGCGATGGCGCGTTCCATCGACCCCGTCATCTGGTCGGCGTAGAGGATCACCTTGCCGTCGACGTTGCGCGCGGCGCGGCCGATGGTTTGAACCAGCGAGGTCTCGCTGCGCAAGAAGCCTTCCTTGTCGGCATCCAAAATCGCGACCAGCGCGCATTCGGGAATGTCGAGGCCTTCGCGGAGCAGGTTGATGCCGACCAGCGCGTCGAACGCGCCGAGGCGCAAATCCCGGATGATCTCGATGCGTTCGATAGTGTCGATGTCCGAGTGCATGTAGCGCACGCGAATGCCCTGCTCGTGCAGATATTCGGTGAGATCCTCCGCCATGCGTTTTGTGAGAACCGTGATCAGCGAGCGATAGCCGGCCAGCGCGGTGGCGCGGACCTCGCCGACGAGGTCGTCAACCTGGGTGCGAGCCGGGCGAATATTAACCGGAGGATCAATAAGTCCGGTCGGGCGGATCACCTGCTCGACGAACACGCCGCCGCTCTCGTTCAACTCCCAGCCGCTCGGTGTCGCCGACACCGCCACCGTCTGCGGCCGCATCATGTCCCACTCCTCGAAGCGCAGCGGGCGGTTGTCCATGCACGACGGCAAACGGAAACCGTATTCGGCCAGCGTCGCCTTGCGGCGGAAGTCACCGCGGAACATGCCGCCGATCTGCGGCACGGTGACGTGGCTCTCGTCGGCGAACACCAGTGCGTTGTCGGGGACGTATTCAAACAGCGTCGGCGGCGGCTCGCCGGGCAGGCGCCCGGTGAGATAGCGCGAATAGTTCTCGATGCCGGCGCAGCTTCCGGTCGCCTCCATCATCTCGATGTCGAAGGTGGTGCGCTGCTCCAGCCGCTGTGCTTCCAGCAGGCGGCCCTGGTCATGAAGCTGGTCGAGCCGCATCTTCAATTCGGATTTGATCGACTTGATCGCCTGCACCAGCGTCGGGCGCGGCGTCACATAATGCGAATTGGCGTAGATCTTGATGAATTCGAGCTCGTCCTGCTTGTGGCCGGTGAGCGGGTCGAATTCCTCGATGTTCTCGACGGTGTCGCCGAACAGGTTCACGCGCCAGGCACGGTCCTCATAGTGCGCCGGAAAAATGTCGATGACATCGCCGCGCACGCGAAAGGTGCCGCGGGTAAAATCGGCCTGGGTGCGCTTGTATTGGAGGGCGACGAGGTCGGCGATGAGCTGGCGCTGGTCGATGCGCTCGCCCTTCTTCAGCGCAAACGTCATCGCGGTGTAGGTCTCGACCGAGCCGATACCGTAGATGCAGGACACCGACGCGACGATGATGACGTCGTCGCGTTCGAGCAGCGCTCGTGTCGCGGAGTGGCGCATGCGGTCGATCTGCTCGTTGATCGACGAATCCTTCTCGATATAGGTGTCGGTCCGCGGCACATAGGCCTCGGGCTGGTAGTAGTCGTAATAGCTGACGAAATACTCGACCGCATTGTCGGGGAAGAAGCTCTTGAACTCGCCATAGAGCTGGGCGGCGAGCGTTTTGTTCGGCGCCAGGATGATGGCGGGCCGTTGCGTCTTCTCGATCACCTGCGCCATGGTGTAGGTCTTGCCCGAGCCGGTGACGCCGAGCAGCACCTGGGTGCGGTCGTGGCGCTGGATGCCTTCGACCAGCTCGGCGATCGCGGTCGGCTGGTCGCCGCGCGGCTCATAGTGGGATTTGAGCTCGAAGCGCACGCCGCCTTCGGACTTTTCCGGGCGGGGTGGCCGATGCGGTGTCCACACCTGCGTCGAACCGTCGTCCTTGCGGAACTCCGGCCGGCCATCGCGGATCAGCGCGTCCAGCGCATCCGCCGTTGCCTTGACGCCGAGCGCCTCCATCTTGCTGCGCGGCGGACGCGCCAGCGCTTCGGCATCGTCCTCTTCAGTCGGAAGTCCAAGCTGACGGGCCAGTTCCGGATCGAGCGTCGGGATCGTGGCCGCGGTTCCGTAATTGGCTTGCGGTGCCTCGTCGAAGCCCGCGTCGCGCGCCCCCGGCGGCTGCGGATTGGGCCGCAGCGGCATCGGCCTGAAATTGGTCCTGGCCGTATCCTGCGGAAACTCTCTCGGGGTCGACGCCCGTGCCCGATGCGCGGCGGCCTCGCCGCCGGAGCGGCGGTCGCGCGAATTGTCCGGCGGCGGCTGGAGCCCGGTACCCGACCCAAGCCCGGCATCGCCGCGATTGATCGCGGGATTGAGCAGCTCGGCCAGCGCCGGCCCGATCGGCTGCACGTCAGGACGTGACGCCTTGGAATTTGGCGCCTTCGAGTTGGGGGCCTTGGCCTTGGGGGATTTGCCGGATTTATCGGAGGATGCAGGTTTCTTCGCCATGCACCGAATATGGGGCGAGTCCGCCTCGCAATAAAGAGCGAATGCCTGTCCTGGGTCAGCATGCTGACAGCAGGTTGGCAGCAGGCCGGAAAGATTACGCCGCCGGCACCGGCCCCTCGTCCCCGGCTGCCCGGCGCGGTTCGAGGATGTCGAGATGGATCCCGCCGCAATCGGTGCAGCGCATGGTCCAATACTCGCATCCGGCGCGGCCGCTGATCACGCGGAGCACCGTGAGATCGCCGTCGCATTCCGGGCAGCTGCACAACACATTGCGGGCGTAAATCCTCGGCCGCGGCGTGTCTTCGAATTCGATGACTGACATGAACCGGTCCCCTTTTACCCTGCGCCGTCCCTGGGTTCGCTTGCAGTCCCGCTCGCTTATTCGTCGTCGCTGTCGTCGGCCCGTCGGCGGAAGCGATCGATGTGATGCTTGGCATCGGCAATCGCGGCGTCGGGATCGGGCCAGGCGAAGCCGACTTCCATGGCCGGAAACAGCACCCCGTCGATGGCAACCGGGCTGAAATCGGCGCGCCTGATCCGGGCGTGCCACAGCCCCTTGCCAGCTTCGAAGGATTCGATGTCAAAGCCGTCGTAGATGGTCGTCATTGTAGTCCCCAAAAATGTCCCGCTTGAGCGTCTTGTTGAAGGGTCAAGGGACCACGTTTGCGGATTCCGGGATGTGAAGTCGTTCACAAGCGGCGGGCTTTTTTGGCCGCTAGCCTAGTTCCGCGCCGAGCTGCGGGCGGTCCGCCGGACGGGACGGGCGGCAGGTTCCGACGCCGCGCGCATGATCCAGCGGCGGAAGGCGGCAAAGTCGCGCTGCTCGGTCTGGAAGCTGCGGTAGAGCAGGTACCAGCGCATGCCCTTGGGCACCGAGAGGTCGAATGGTGCCACCAGCCGGCCGGCGGCGAGATCGTCGTCGATATAGGGCCGGATGCCCATCGCGATGCCGAGCCCGTCGGCAGCGGCCTGGAGTGCCTGGCCGTAGAACTGGAACTCCGGGCCGCGCGCGTTGATCCGTGTAAGGCCTGAGGCCTTCAGCCAGATCGGCCAGTCCTCGGGCGAATGCTCGACGCGGATCAGGCTGGGGCCTTTGAGGTCCGCCGGCCGCTTCAGGCTGGAAGCGAGCCGGGGCACGCAGACCGGCGTGAGGTCGCCGGCAAACAGCGGCTCGGCCACCAGCCCCGGCCAGTCGCCGGTGCCGAGCTTGATGCCGCAGCTCCAGTCCTCGCCGAACGGCACCGACGCGCCGCCGGTGGTAAAGCGCACCTCGATGTCGGGCTCTTCGTTGCGAAACTCCGACAGGCGCGGGATCAGCCAGCGCATCGCAAAGGTATGGCCGACGCCGATGGTGAGCACGCGGACGCCCGAGGGTGCCGTCACCTGGGCGGTGAGGCTTGCGAGCGCATCGAAGATCGGCGTCAGCCCGCTCTGATAGGCGCGGCCTGCCTGCGTGAGGAGCAGCTTGTTGGCCTTGCGCTCGAACAGCGCGACGCCGAGCCGTTCTTCCAGGATGTGCACCATGCGGCTGACCGCGGCGGCCGATACACTCAGCTCGAGGCCGGCCGCGGCAAAGCTGCCGGCCCGTGCCGCGGCTTCGAATGCCTTGATGCCGTTGAGAAACAGCAAGCGCCGCAATGACCGACCCTCAGGAAAGCTGATGCCAGGCCAAGATAACTCAGTTTGCGCGCCGAGGGCAAGCGCGGCACGTTCTCCTTCGCTTCTCCACCTCGGGGAGATAGCCAACAGGAGATTCTCTCGTGACGCCGATCATGATCGCTGCCCTTGGATTTCTGATGGTCGGCACCGCGTTCCTGTCGGGCCTGTTCGGCATGGCCGGCGGGTTGATCTTGATCGGTGTGCTGCTGGCCTTGATGCCGCTGCCCACCGCGATGGTGCTGCATGCGATAACTCAGATGGCCTCGAACGGCTGGCGCGCGTTTCTCTGGCGCGCGCATATCCGCTGGCGGCCGGTCGCGAACTATATGGTCGGCGCGGCTGTCGCGCTCGCAGCGTGGTCGATCACCCGCTATGTGCCGGATAAGCCGGTCGCGCTGCTGCTGCTCGGCACCACCCCGTTCATGGCGCGGCTGCTGCCCGCCAACATCACGCCGGATCCCGACCGTCTCTGGCAAGGCACCGTCTACGGCACGATCTGCATGGGCCTGATGCTGATGACCGGCGTATCGGGGCCGCTGCTCGACACCTTCTTCCTCGGCGGCGATTTCGGCCGGCGCGAGAAAGTGGCGACCAAAGCGATGTGCCAGCTCGTCAGCCATTTCACCAAGCTGATTTATTTCGGTGGCGTCATCGACCAGGCCGCGACGCTCGATCCGGTGCTCGCCGGGGTCGCGATCTTGGCATCGATGCTCGGCACCACGCTGGCACGCCGCCTCCTCGCAGCCATGACCGACCGGCAATTCGTGGCCTGGTCGTACAAGCTGATCACCACCATCGCCTGCTACTACATCGCCTATGGCGGCTGGCTCCTGCTTCGTACGCCGGTGCTGGCGGCCTTCGACAAGGGAGGTTTGCAATGAGCGAGACCGCCGATCCGCTGGTGCTGGACTTCGTCGAATGGGTCGCGCGCGAGCCGCGCGCCTATGCCGAGGTCATTGCGATCTGGAAGACCTCGTGCCCGCGCCTCACCATCTGGGAAGACGCCGCCGACCGCGGCTACGTCGCGCGCGAAACGCGACCCGGAATAGGACTGATCATCGCGGTGACGGAAGGTGGCGAGAGGTTGCTGCGCACGAACGGGCGGTAGCTCTCGCCACATCCGTCATTGCGAGCGCAAGCGAAGCAATCCAGAATAGGAGACCCTCACCCTGAGGAGCGCGCACCTTGCGCGCGTCTCGAAGGGCGAGGCCGAGATCGGCCTTCATCCTTCGAGACGCGCGTTCGCGCTCCTCAGGATGAGGGGCTGGCAGCTAAGGGCCCTTTCCATGTCACTCAAACTCTACGAACTCGTCGGCGCGGACGCCTCGCGCCCGTTCAGCCCGTATTGCTGGCGCACGCGGATGGCGCTCGCGCACAAGGGACTGGCGGCGGAATCGCTGCCCTGGCGCTTCACGGAGAAGAGCGCGATTGCGCCGCACGGCTCGGAGAAGGTTCCGGTGCTGCTGCATCACGACGAGCCGGTAGTCGATTCCTGGGCGATCGCGAACTATCTCGAAGACAAGTTTCCGAATAGCCCGTCGCTGTTCGGCGGCGAGGGCGGCCGTGCCATGGCGCGCATGCTCAATGCCTGGGGCGACATCGCCATCGTCGGCGGCATCTTTCCGCTGATCGTCGCCGATATCCCGAGGAATCTGGCCGAGGTCGACGCTGCCTATTTCCGCCAGTCGCGCGAGGCGCGTTTCGGCGGCAAGAGTCTGGAAGAGGTGATGTCGGGCCGCGATGCCGGCGTGGTCGCGTTCCGCAGATCGCTCGAGGTGATGCGTCAGACCCTGAAGAAGCAGCCCTTCATCGGCGGCGCCGCGCCGAACTATGCCGACTACATCGTGTTCGGCGGATTTCAGTGGTCGCGCGTGACGAGCCCGTTCAGGCTGCTGGAAGTCGATGACCCGGTTTACGCCTGGCGCGAAAAGCTGCTCGACGCATTCGACGGCATGGCACGAAAATCGCCGGGGCATCCAGTCTAAGCTTCGTAGCCCGGATTACGCTTGCGCACCATCCGGGCTTCGCGCCGCCGCAGCCTTGCGCAGGCACGCCCGGCACAGACAATCCTCGCCCTTGACCAGCATCGGCAACCGCGCCGTTTCCTCCGCGCACCAGCAGGTGCCGGAGAGGTCGCAACCGAACTCGGTGCCGCAGCGGGAGCAGGCGAGGCGACGCGGTTCCTGCACCGGAATTTCTTGCGGATTTGTCATGATTTGCGCAAAAGCTGGGCCGTCATTTTCATGCCGGGTTCATCTCCGGCCGCGGTATATTAGGCCTCGCGCCCGGACTCGGAAAGCGGTTAGCAACGCGCGAAGGACACATCGATGGCCCGCGATTCGCAAGCCGCCCTGGTTGCGCTCAACCGTTTCGGCTTCGGCGCCCGCGGCGGCGCGTCCGGCGATCTCATCAACGCGGCCTCGGATCCGCGCGGGTTCGTCAAGGCGGAACTGAGCCGCCCCAATGGCGTACTGCTGGAGGCGCCAGGGCTGCAATCCACGCCGCAGCTCGGGCAGGCCGTGTTCGCCTATCAGGACCAGGTCAAGCAGGCGCGCGAGGCCGCCGCCAAAGCCGGCGCGCCGACTGAGGCGCCGGCCGATCAGAAGCCTGGATTGCGTCGCAATCTCTCGCTGAATGCAGTCGCGACCGAGATTGCCGGCCAGATGGCGGAAGCCAAGCCGGCTGACAACAAGCCTGCCGACAATATGGCGAAGCCAGGCGCCATGCAGCCTAACGCGGCGACACCGCCTGTCGTAAAGCCCGCTCCGCAGCCGCTCAACGTCATCCAAAAGACCTTTCGCGCCGAGGCGCTGGCGCGGTTGCAGCGCGCGACCCTGATCGAGTGCGGCTTCACTGAGCGGCTGGTGGTGTTCTGGTCCAACCATTTCTGCATCTCCGCGAGCAAGGGTGAGCTGGCGCGGATTTGGGCCGGCGCGTTCGAGCGCGAGGCGATCAGGCCGAACGTGCTCGGGCGCTTCGCCGACATGCTCAAGTCCGTCGAGCAGCATCCGGCGATGCTGTTCTTCCTCGACAACCAGCAATCGCTCGGGCCGGACTCGCGCGCGGGCCAGAACCGCAAGCGCGGGCTGAACGAGAATCTCGCGCGTGAGATCATGGAGCTGCATACACTCGGCGTCGGCGGCGGCTACACCCAGCAAGACGTCACCTCGCTCGCGCGCATCATCACCGGCTGGACCTTTGCCGGCAGGCAGGGGCAGTTAGGGGTGCCCGGCTCGTTCGTGTTCAACACCAATGCGCACCAGCCCGGGCCGCAAATGCTGCTCGGCAAGACCTATGAGCCGACGGGCCTTGCGCAGGGCGAGGCCGCGCTTGCCGACATTGCGCGCCATCCCTCGACAGCGAATTTCATCGCCAGCAAATTCGTGCGCCATTTCGTCGCCGACGATCCGCCGCCTGCGTTGGTGGCGCGATTGCGCGATGTTTTCATCAAGACCGACGGCGATCTCAAGGCGATGTCGACGGCGTTGGTCGATTCCGACGACGCGTGGAAGGCGCCGCTGACCAAGATGCGCAGCCCATACGATTTCGTGGTCGCGAGCGGCCGGTTGCTCGCGCGCGTGCCGGAGGATCCCGGCGCGTATCTGAACAATCTCAATCTGCTGGGACAGCCGCTGTGGTCGCCGGCTGGGCCGAATGGTTTTGCCGATACCAGCGCCACCTGGGCTGCGCCCGAAGGCATCAAGCTTCGGCTCGACATCGCCGCGCAAATGGGTGCGCGGCTCGGCAACAATATCGACCCGATCGACCTGCTGGAATTCGCGGCGGCAGATGCTGCCTCCATCGAAACGCGGCGTACCATCGAGCGCGCGGAGTCGCGGCAGCAAGCATTGGCGCTGCTGTTGATGTCGCCGGAAATGCAGAGGAGATGACGATGATCGACTGCGTCGAGAACCGGCTCATCACCTCGCGCCGCGGCCTCCTGCTCGGCGGTGCGTCCTTCGCGGCCTGGGCCTATTGCCGAAATTCGCGCGCGCGGCGGACGGTCGCGATCCCCGGCTGATCGTGGTGATCCTGCGCGGCGCGCTTGATGGGCTTTCGACCGTCGCGCCGATCGGCGATCCCGATTATGCCGGCCTGCATGGGTCGATCGCCCTCTCAGCTGACGGCGCGCATCCCGCCATCATGCTCGATACTTTCTTCGCGCTGCATCCGGCGATGCCTGAGTTCGCGCGGATGTATCGCGATATGCACGCCGCGGTGATCCACGCGGTGGCGACGCCCTATCGCGACCGTTCGCATTTCGACGGCCAGGACGTGCTCGAAAGCGGCTACGCCGGCCCGGGGCGCGTGCAATCCGGCTGGCTCAACCGCGCGCTGGAAGCGCTGCCGCGCGGCGAGCGTGTCTCGAGCGGACTTGCGGTCGGCCCGACCACGCCGCTGGTGCTGCGTGGCAATGCGCCGACCGTCGGCTGGACCCCGGTGGCGCTGCCGCAAGCCGACGACGACACCGCGATGCGTCTGGTCGATCTCTACCGTCACCGCGATCCGGCGCTGGCATCGGCTTTGGCGCAGGGCCTTCAACTCGAGAAGGCTGCGAGCGGCGACGACATGAAGCCGAAGCCTGGCAACGCGGTCGTGCAGATGCGGCAGGTCGCGCGCGGCGCCGCAAAACTGATGGCGGCCGACGACGGTCCGCGCATCGCCGCGCTCGCCTTCGACGGCTGGGACACGCACGCCAATGAGGGCGGGCCAGTGGGGCGTCTCGCGGTCCTGCTCGGCGGGCTCGACGGCGCGCTCGCCGAATTCGAAAGCGGCCTCGGCGAACGCTGGCGCGACACCGTCGTCGTGGTCGCGACCGAATTCGGCCGCACCGCGCGCATCAACGGCACCGACGGGACCGACCACGGCACGGGAACGATCGCGCTGCTCGCCGGCGGCGCGGTGAAGGGCGGCCGCGTCATCTCCGACTGGCCCGGCCTCAAGCTCGCCAACCTTTACGAGGGCCGCGACCTCAAGCCCACTACCGATCTGCGCTCCGTGATCAAGGGCGTGCTGCAGGGACAGTTCGGCCTGTCGGATCGCGTGCTGGCCGAGACGGTGTTCCCGGACAGCGCAGGCGCACGACCGATGAAAGGGCTGGTTGCCTAAACTGTCATTCCGGGTTCGCGCCTTGCGGCGCGTCCCGGAATGGCGACATGATCAGCCGAACATCAGGAGACCATCACCCATGTACATCGCCATGAACCGCTTCCGCGTCACCAAAGGCTCCGAAACCGCTTTCGAGCAGGTCTGGCTTTCGCGCGATACCCATCTGGACAAGGTGCCGGGCTTCGTCGAGTTTCATCTGCTGCGCGGTCCCGAGCTCGAGGACCACACCCTGTACGCCTCGCATACGATCTGGGCCAACCACGCCGCGTTCGAGGCCTGGACCCAGTCGGAGGCGTTTCGTGCCGCGCATCAGCGCGCCGGCGACAACAAGCCGCTGTATCTCGGCCATCCCCAGTTCGAAGGCTTTGAGGTGATGCAGACTGTGGGACGCGGCGCGAAGTAGCACGCCGCCGCAGAGTTCAGCCCAGCGTGATCTTGTCGATCTCGGCAAGATCATCCGCACCGAGCTTCCACGCGATCGCCCTCACGTTCTCCTCGACCTGCTCGACGCGGGTCGCGCCGGCGATCACGCTCGACACTTGCGGGCGTGCAGCGAGCCAGGAGAAGGCGAGCTCGAGCATGCTGTGGCCGCGTACCTTCGCGAAGGCCGTGAGCTTCTCGACGATGTCCTCGTTACGCGGTGTGACGTAGCGGTCGCGCAGCCGCGGCACCTTGCCGAAGCGGGAGTCATCAGGCGCGGTCTCCCCCTTTCTGTATTTGCCGGTCAGAAGTCCGCTTGCGAGCGGGAAGAACGGCAACAGACCGAGCTTGTATTCCTGCGCGGCCGGCAGCAGATCCTTCTCGATGTCGCGCACGACGAGGGAGTATTCGTCCTGGCAGGAGATGAAGCGGCTGACATTCATCGCGCGTGCGACGTACTCCGCCTCAGCGACCCGCCAGGCCGGAAAGTTCGAATTGCCGATGTAGCGAACCTTGCCTTGGCGGACGAGATCGTCAAGAGCGCGCAAGCTCTCCTCGATCGGCGTCAGTGGGTCACAATCGTGCTGCTGGTAGAGATCGATGTAATCGGTCTTCAGCCGCTTCAGGCTCGCGTCCACGGCCTCCATGATATAGCGGCGCGAGGCGCCCTGCTTGGTTCCGTCTTCCGCCATCGGCTTGGAATATTTCGTCGCCAGCACGATGTCCTTGCGGCGATCGCCCAGCACGGCGCCGAGTACATTTTCCGAACCACCCATGTTCGAATAGACGTCCGCGGTGTCGAACAGCGTGATGCCGAGATCGAGCGCGCGATGGATCACCTTGCGCGAGGTCTCCAGGTCGGTGCGTTGGCCGAAATTGTTGCAGCCGAGCCCAACCGCAGACACGCGCAGGCCGGAGGCGCCGAGATTGCGAATTTCCATGGGAGATCCCTGTCAGATGAGCAGCGGCGCATTGTGACCGCCGTACGCCGCAGCAGCAAGCCGCCAGCCGCGTTGCTGCCATACCGACAAGGGACTGCCGACAAGGAACTGCCGACAAGGAACTGCCGACAAAAAAACGCGGCCCCTGTCAGACGCGGCGACTGACGGGGACCGCTTGGAGCGCTTGATCGGTAACGGGGGGCCTGATCAGACGCAGGTGCAACCTAGGGTCTGTTGGGATTCAGGATTCTCATCGGGGCTTGGTTGTGATTCAAGCTTGGGATGGACCGATTCGTTTTGACTGACGCCCAATGGGCGAAGAT
>NZ_JADPJJ010000180.1:0-90136 GCF_023073375.1 Bradyrhizobium sp. 197
CGTCAGCATGACGATTGGGAACGGGCCTGTAGCTCAATGGTTAGAGCCGGCCGCTCATAACGGTCTGGTTGCAGGTTCGAGTCCTGCCGGGCCCACCAATAAAATCGGGCATGTGCGGACTACGAAAGAACGACTCGATTACCGTTTAAGAACGACTCGATTTTCCTCTTTAAGAACGACTCGATTTTGTCATCTGGCTGAAAAAAAGCGACAATTTCGACCGATTTTGTTTTCCTAGAATTTTTCGGTTCTGAAATTCGAGCCGGTTTTTTACGACCAGAGCGGCTGTTACGAGGAGAAATTTAGCCCGTTTCAGTTGGAGCAGTCAGGGTCCCTGTTTCTAAGCGACTGCATCTGCTAGACTAATGATGTAGGGAGAGTGGCACCCGCGTCTTGGCGTTTTAGAACGAGCGTGTAGACTGGATTACAACCGGTACGCTTGAGATGCCGTCGCAGGGGGCAATTTGTTAGATTCAGCACAATTTACGGGACGTCCTGGTGAACTATGATCACCCTGGATCCCGCTCAGTTATACGCGCTGCACAAGTCTGAGAGCGAAGCGATTCAGGCTTCAGGCCGCGATGGCGCCGGCAAGTCGACCCTGGCAAACGCAATAGCGGCACAATCGGCTCGCAACAGCCTATCCTGTCTCCTGATCGGGCGGGATCCATCGCTTGACCAACCAATCGCGTTCCGGACGGTGGACCATTTCCACCAAGTTCTGTCGGAAAGGTCCCAATTTAATAGTCAAACAGGCGTCTCGCGGCCCGAGATCGTCCAGCGGTCCGTCCTCCTTTTTGATCCAATCGAAGCACGCGCTAAAGTGGATCCGATCGCCGCGAAGGCTGCCCTAAGCCTGTTACGGCGGGCACGCGAACTCATCCAACAATTCAAGTTCGACGCCGACGAAGTGGAGGAGAGCGTCGCCTCCAATCAGGCGCTCCCGTCCGAAACCCTCGACTTGGCATTCTTGGCGGCTGACGACGCGGCGAAGCTTGCCGATGAGTTGTGGTCTGGCAATGCGAGGGCCGGACGAACCTTCGGAGACCTGAAGGAACTGCTTGCAGGCGCCAACGTCGAAATTCCCGCTAATGAGCACACCCTAAAGCTCATTGTATGTGACGACACCGCCTTCGAGGCGGCGCTCTTGAAACTCCTGTCCAGGCGCAGCGAACAAAAGGACGAACAGGCTATCGCGGCGGTCGTAAGTCAGTTGCGACGACCGCGTTCGGCAGACAAGAGCCTCGCCGACTGCCATCAGCATGCGGTCTGGATGTCTAGAGTGTTGAATGATGCTATCGCTCTGGTTCGGAAGCACGGAGGCCTGAAGGCCGCTCTGGCCGCAAATCCGGATTCCGACGGCGCCAAGGCAATCGGCCACTTCATTCGTATGCGGCCAGACCAGGGTTCGGCGTCCGCGGTCCGCGCCTTCGATTCGGCATTGCGCGACTATCAGCATGATAGCGCGGCACTTGATCCGCAACTCAACCAATACGGCAGCCGGCCTCTCGGCAGTTTCGCTCGTCCGAGCGAGGATGGTGGCCAGCAAGTGGAAGCCAACCCAGGCTCATTCATTCAGCGAATTCGCTCAGCACGCTACGCCGCGCGTCAATTGCCTGGCCTGCTTGAACGAATCCGCGCCTCGCTCCCCAGGTCCCTGGGTCAACGCTTTGAGTCGGTAGCGATCGAGGACGCCGGCGCCGTACTCGAAGCAGTAAACCACAACGATCCCCGTCAAAGAGCAGCTAGTGAACTCCGGCAATTGCGGGCACTGTTCACGCAGACAGGCTTCGGAGATCCCTTCAGCGCTCCGCCAGACTTCGAAAGCAGAATCGAGAAGGCCCGCGCGCCCGTGGCTCCCACAAAGGTCGCCACGTCCGCCTACAATGCAGAGGTGCTCGACCTGCTGCTCGATCTCACTACGTACAAGGAATACGGCAATCTGATTGATTGGCCGCCTTCAATCGTCCGCGCCAGGAGCAAGGAAGAACTCGTCGAAATCGCGCAAAGCGGGCGCCAGTTCGATGTCGTAGTTGCAGATGATGCCCCAGATGTCGCCGCACAACTCCTGGACGCCTTTGCCACAAATGGCGCTGTTGTGCATCGGATTGGCGTCTTGGATGAAGATGCTATTCTTTTGGAAGTACCGCATCGCCAGCAGGACGCCGAGGTCGCGAGCGCAGCCTCTGGTCAACCGAACCGTTGGCTCGGAGCGCCGGACGGGATCGGCTTGATCGTACGCACCGCTCCTGACTTGACGAGCGAGCAGCTACTTTCCGCCGCTGGCCGATTGCTGACGAAGCTTAAGAACGCCGGCTGCAACGCTGATTTTGCAAACTCGGATACCGCAGCAGATTTCATCGTAGCCAACCTGGATGAACTGCACGACGCGGATCTGGCGGCAATCGCAGCACGCGCGCGCAAAGGTCTCGCAATTCTTTGCAGATCCGATCGACGCTCGGCCAAAACAACCGTAGCGTCGGCACATTCACCGGACGTCCTGCTCGCGCAATCACTGGGATGGAAGCTTGTCGTGGAGACTGCCGACGGCGCACTCCTTGAAAAAGGCGGGCGCGCAGCCGTATTGGTCAACGAGACCATCGCGATGGACGGGCGAGATGAAACCGTTGCAGACGTAGCTCAGCGACTTGGTGCAATTGGGTGGCAGCCAATCGTATCTTGGCGAGCGTCACCGCGAACATCCGAGGAGTTCGGCAAGTTACTGAATGACAGGGCTGTCGCCGTTAATCGTCGGTACCAAACGATCGCTGAGACATTTGACCTGAGATCCCCGATTCCACCAGGAGGTGACATCAACTCCACCCCAGGGAGCAGTGCCGACGTTCACAGCGCACCGACCGCAGGTCCAGTTCCGCCCATCACGACACTGCCAGTGCGTGAAGCCACATCTGACCCAGGCTTGCCACAACGTTTGTCCGGCGACAGTGCGCTGCGCACGTCTAACGAAGCTCAGGCGACGAACAAGAACCCGGATGATGACCGCCGCGTTGCTCCGACAGCGGAGATCGTTCCCCTCGTCCCGCGTCTCGCGGCCAACGATCGCACGACCCTGTTACCTTACGTTGGACCAATAGCTCAGACACTTCTGCACGCGGACAACGAGACCGCAATCGCTCCCGCTGTTGCTATGCGAGGTGATGCAGGCAAACACACCAAGCTCCGGATCGATCCGACATTACTGGACAGCGTATTCATTGAGAATGGTGGCCAGCACCTACCCATACCGCATATCGCAAGGCTCGTTGTTTCCACTGCACTACAGACAAAGGCCACCGATCCAATCTGTATTATTCTGCCATCCACGGAGCATGTTGCACAGTTCACCGCCATATTGACATCTCTGCAGTGCCTGGCATCAGACTTCTCTGACAACCAGAAACATTTCGTAGACCGTTATTTCAAACCCGGCTCAAGCGTCCGGATATTGCCCGATGGAAACGTATTCGTGGTCGGTGAAAAGAGTACCGGACTGGGGATAGACGGCATATTCCTTGGGTTCACGGAAAAAGAAACTCTAATTGGTGACGGGCGACGGTTAACGTCAAACGGGGAACTCTTTCGTTACGAACCGACAACCAGGCAACTTCCAAAAAGCAAGCGGTCCATTAAGTTCAACGATCCGGAACGTACAAAGGTTGACGAGCTTGCCGGCGTGCGAACCTTCGGAAATAGCGGCCTCAACAAGAATCGGATCATTCTTGTCGGATCGCAAAAGGAATTTGGAAGAGTCCTGGACGGTCTTTCGCTTGTTTCCCAGGATCCGAACCAGGTCCGTAAACCCCTCGCCGATAAATTTGCTTGGGGCAATTTCGACGAGAACGGGCAGCCGTTCGCGCTCTACCCCGAGGGATCCGGCGGCGCTCCCCTCGTCGCCATTGCTCGCGATCTCGCCGAATTGGAACGGGCGAGCCTCCATGCGGACGTCGAAGCTGGCTCACAAATAGTTCTCACGGACCGCCTTGAGCACGTCTTGAAGAACCTTGATCTCGCCAACCGAGTGGGTGAACGCCAGCGTCTCATCCTCTTCGCCGACGGCCGGAAACGGGCCGACGCGTTGAACCTACGGAAAAATGGTTGGAAGGTTTGGGAACCACAGCCTTGGGAGCTCCTCTCCCCCGTGGAAGTGGCGGATCCGACGAAGACTGGCCTGCTCGGTTTCGACCGAATCCAGCACAGCGCTTCCGCGGAAAGACGTCCGAGCCTTGCCTATCTGCCCAAAAGCGCGCGCGCTCTCTCGTCCGCCTACGAATTGCTCGGTAAACTAGGCGAGATTCTCGGCGCAGAATCTGCGGTCGATGACTTGCGGATGCAGGCGAGCATGGAAACCGTGCGGGAGATCTTCTTCAGCGTAGCGAATTGGCTCTCCGTGCCACCGTCCGCCCAGTTGGCTGAATGCTCGGCATCACTGCAACATCTCCGCGGAGAGCAGACCTACGTGGCACGATATCTCGGCCCGGATGCGGGATCGGCAGTAGGAGCGTTTGCCGATGCCATCGAGAGCTTCGTGACATCCCCACGAAGGGGCGGCATCACTCCAAAGGGTGATGCGCTGCTGGAGCTTGCCAGAAACGCCGCGCTGAACCCAACGCTGAAACAGGTTCTTGTCACCGGATCGAGGCAAAGCCGCGAAGAGGCGGACGCATTCCTCGCCACAAACAATATCGACCTCCAGTGCAAGTTGGCAACTGAGCTTACCGATGGCGACGAATTTCTCAGCGCCATTTCATTCTCGATCCTGCGGCGAGACATGTTCGAGAAGTTCATCGATCCGTGGCCGTCCAAGGAAATCGTCCTGGCCGGGTACGACTTCGAAGTCGAGCTGTACAAACGACGCCTTCGCGCGCGCGGTTCCCAGAAGAAACGCCTAGAACTCAATCCGGACGTTCGAACCTCATTGACGTCGTTGCCAGCCACCTCCTTTGGCTCTCCCACACCGGCCACCGACGCAGACCTTCTTCCTGATGCAATTCTCGACCAGCAGTCAGAACCGTTCGAGCAGTTCTCACGGCTGGGCAAGTCGGATGCACCTCGACCAATCCGCATCGACGTATCTTCGAACGAGCAGACCGAAGATGCACACATCGTGCGTTTCGTCGGTCAGTCCTGGATGCCAATGGCGGTCGACTATCGCCCGGTCTGCCTGGTCCAGGGTGGATCTGAAGGACGGAAATCCGGAGTCGAGCATATCGAAATTTCGGATTTGCGGCCCGGAATGCGGATCATCGTTCGTGAGGGCGGCGAGAAGGATGTCATCAAGGCTGTCGCGCAGGACATCTGCGGCGATGAGAAATACGATCGTCTCTGGAAACGTGCCTCTCTCTGGCGCGATGCTCTAAAATCCGGGGATTCCGACCCTTCCCGCGTGGCGAGGCGGCTGCAAGACAGCGGTGTACGCCGTCATATTGTCACCTTGCGTTCATGGGTGACAAACCCTTCCCTGATCGGGCCGCGATCAGACGACGACGTTCTTGCTATCGCCAAGGCATTTCCGATCGAAGGACAATCCTCGGCGGATTGGAAGGGTTGCTGCGAGGCCATCAGCGAGTTGCGTGGCCTGCACCTTTCAGCCGGGACCAGACTTGCCGACCATCTCGTCACGCGCTGCGGACGAATGCTGCTTGAACCCACGGAAACCGAAACGGCAGTCGAATTTCAGCTTGGCACCGTCTGGATTCTCGAGGTCGCGGACGTCGAACCCGCGACACGCAGCGCCCCGAGCGGCCTTATCAACCGGCTCCAGTGGCTGAATAACGCCTGGCAGGCCCGCCGATACGGCGAGCGCTTGAAGATCATGGCCGCATAGAATGGCAACCATGATTCCGCCCATTGTCTCGTCGGACACTCCAGGTTCGGAGCGACGCGTGTTTGAGGCTCTCAAATCCGGAGCAACCACAGACGACTGGACGATCCTTCACTCGTTGGGAATTTCAAGCGCATACACGGGTGGGTTCGGCGAGATCGACTTTGTCGTCATAATTCCACGCCTCGGCATTGTGTGCGTCGAGGTCAAAGGGGGAACGGTCAGCCACAAGAACGGCACCTGGTACACGCGGAGGCACGGCGCGGCGGAGCCGGACCGGTTAAAACGAAGTCCGTTTCTCCAGGCGCAGGGAGGAATGTGGAAGCTTAAGAGTGCGCTTGCCACCAAGTTCGGGCACGGATCCTTCGAAGCAAAGTGCCCGATCGGCTGGATTGCGGTTCTTCCTGACGTCGATTGCCCTCCCGTAACAACGGAGTTCACAAGACCGGAGGTTATCGATCAAGCCGACATGCAGCATAATGTTTCCGCTCGAGTTCAGAAGGCACCGTCACTTGTTCAATTGGCGGGCCGAAGCGACCTCTGTGCACCCACGATCGGTACATGCAAGCGAATTCTCAACTTCCTCCGACCGGATTTCGACCGGGTCGAGATGGCTTCGGCATCGACTTGGGACGCGGAGCGACGCATCAAATCGCTGACTGAGGAACAATATGATGTCCTGGATGCGGTGGCCGAAAACGCTGTCTGCCTGGTAAAAGGCCCGGCGGGCACCGGCAAGACTAACATCGCTATCGAGGCTGCACGGAGGCTTTCGCTGTCTGGAAAGCGTGTGCTGCTCGCCTGCTTCAATAGACAGTTAGGGGCGTGGTTGCGTAAAAGCCTGGACGACCAGGGACTGACGACCGTCGTTGCAGGTCACGTCCACGGACTGCTGCGGGAACGGATCTCGCGCTCCTCACTGGCCGGCGATCTCCCGAGAGACGGCGAGGTAGAAAGCGACGATTTATATGGCCGCCTGTATTTCGCTCTGGGCGCGCTGGCCATCGAAGAGCTCGACGAGCGTTTCGACGCAATAATCATCGACGAGACACAGGACTTCGAGGCTCCGCGGCTATCGGACGTGGTGCAGGCGTGGACGCTGGGAGCCAGCGATCCGAAGACGATCCTCTTCGGAGATTTCACACGACAGGCTCTTTACGGAACGACCGGCCGCGAGCACCCGGAGGTACGCACTGCATTTCCTGGTGCCGCCGTCTTCAATCTCAGTGTCAATTGCCGCAACACCAAGCGTATCGCGACCCAGACTGACCTCATGTGCGGATTCACAGGAACCAAGGTAAGCGAAAAGCAGGCCGAGGGCGACCCTGTCGAGGTGTTCTTCGCGGCCAAACAAGCAGACGTGCTTGCCAGACTGGCACAGATCATCACGGCCCTGCGCGGTGCCGGCTTTCGCCCAGCCGACGTGGTGATACTCGGACCTCGGCGGCGCGAATATTCTATCCTGGGCAATACGAGCATGATCGGCGGATGGCGTATCAAGGACATGTTTCACGCCGATACGGACGATCTTTCCTATTCGACCATTCACTCGTTCAAGGGGCTTGAACGACCCGTCGTGATCGTCGTCGACGCAGCGTCTGGCAACTCGGATGAGACGGACTCCCTGCTTTACGTTGCGATGACCAGGGCTCGCCTTAGGCTATTCGTGGTTTGTCCCGAAGAAGCACGCTCCACCATCGAGCAACGCATGATGGACGGCATACTAGCAATGGCAGGTCCTTCATGATCATCGGACAGAAAGTAAAGAGCCCGGCCGAAGTCCGGGATCACATGATCGAGTCGCTTCGTACTGAACTCGTCGGACCATCGCCTGGTTATCCTTTCGTGCAGTTGAACGGCGAGGAGATCCTGAGGCCGCAAGATCCGCCACGCTATCGTTATGCTTGTGGCATCCTTTTCCCCCGTGGCGTCACCTACTCCGGATCCCTGGATGCGAAAGAAGATGAGGCAGGAATAGACGCCGCCGACGCCGTGTCTTCAAATGTGGAGCTTGGCGAAACCGACGAACCGATCGATACTAGCGATGAAGACATTTCGGTGACCGACGCATCAGCGGATTCGACGCCCGACATCGATACCGAACCCGACGCAACCTCGATGTTCGTTCCGAGCACGATGGGGATCAGCTTTCTTGCCGACGTCTCCGGCGGCCTCCGGATCGAGGTATCTTGGGGCACATACCAGAAGCGGGAAATCGACGGCTACCCAGGCCTTCTGGGCCAACAGGATTCCTCCAAGAAACAATGGAAAGCAGAACCCTGGTTCCGCTCGCCGGGGAAGGCTTCGCTCACGCTGACGCGCAAGGAGCTTGAAACGCCCAGATGGCGAAAAGAACTTACCGCCTCCGGCTCGAATAGCGTCCTGTCTCTCGACATCGTCAGCCGGGCATGGGGCGGAAAGCGGCTCGTCACGATCACGCTCATGAACCTAAGCGAGAAGTCCAAGCCGATCAACGAGAAGTGTTTTTTCCAATGCAGTTTCGCCGTGTGCCCCGAGATCGGATCACGCATCGATCCCTACCCAGGTCGTCCGGAGTCGTTGCAGGATCCTGAAGAACGCTCGCTTTCACTCCTGTACAGGCACCGGCCGAACTACGCCGTCGGCCATGGCTGTTCGGCGGACTGGACGATTGAGGACGGCTTCGTCAAGCAGGTCAGAACGGAAGTCCTGCCAGTCTTCGAACAGGGGCCAATTCTTCCTCGCGAGACTATCGAGGGAGTGCAGCTTTCCATGAAGATGCTTTCGGAGCGCCCGGAGTCCGAGGTCATCGACGCATGCAAGGCGCTTGCCGCGGCTTACCGGACCTGGATCGAAGAGCGGGAGAAGGAGGCCTCATCAGATTCCTCGCTGGGGGCCGAGCTCAAGGAAGCCGCCGACGGTCACATGCAGTCCTGTCGAGAGTGCCTTGGTCGCATCGAGCAAGGTGCCGGTATTCTGCAGACCAACGCGGATGCGATGGAGGCTTTTCGCCTGATGAATCGAGCGATGGTTCAGCAACGCGACCACTATGCCCTTTCGGTAGGCGATCGAGGCTGGATGGAAGGCCCCTCAGGTTCCCATGTGCCCGAACGACCTTATGTGGCGCCGGTCTATTCAGACACAAAATGGCGGCCGTTCCAGTTGGCATTCATTCTTATGAATATCTGCGCGTTCGTTGACCCGAAGCACGCAGATCGCAAGACGGTCGACGTCATATGGTTCCCGACAGGCGGCGGCAAGACGGAAGCATACCTGGGACTGGCGGCGTTCGTCATATTGCTCCGGCGCTTGAGTGACACCGAAAATGCCGGTGCAACCGTGCTGATGCGATACACGCTGCGCCTGCTCACCACGCAGCAGTTTCAGCGGGCAGCCTCACTCATCTGTGCCCTCGAATGCATCCGTCGCAACGATCCAGGCAGGTTCGGGTCAGTCCCGGTCTCGATCGGCCTGTGGGTTGGCGGAGCCGTGACGCCGAACCGACACTCGGAGGCCATTCAGGAATACAGCCGGCTCGGTCGGGAAGGCGGGGCAAATCCCTTCATTGTTCTTGCCTGCCCATGGTGCGGCGTTGCAATGGGCCCTCGCGCATACGGCAACAACTCACGCGTCTTCGGCTACAAGCTCGATAAGCGAGACGGCGCCGACGATTGCATCCAGTTCCGGTGCGAGGATCCCGACTGTGAATTTTCCACAAGCGACGGGCTACCTTTGGAGGTCGTTGACGACGGGATCTATGAAAGACCGCCTACCCTGATCATCGGGACGGTCGACAAGTTCGCCATGATGCCCTGGGAGCCGAGATCCCGCTTCCTGTTCGGCATTGACAATCCCGAAGCCAAAGAGCCGCCCTCACTCATAATTCAGGACGAACTTCACCTGATATCGGGCCCGCTCGGTTCGATGGTCGGACACTATGAGACTATTGTCGATGAATTTTCCACGAACCGGGCAACGCGAGTGCCGGCCAAGATTGTCGCATCGACAGCTACAATCGCGCGAGCTGCCGAGCAGATTCAGAACGTCTATGCACGCTCATCGATACTTTTTCCCCCTCAAGGGCTGGTAGCGGGTGAATCGTTCTTTGCGCGAGAAGGAAAGGAAACCGCGGGCCGAACCTATGTCGGCGTCCTTGCCACGGCGCTCTCATCGCACGTCACGGCTCAGAAGGTCGTGCTCGCCACACTGCTGCAGTCCGTCGCACTAGCCGATGGCGCCGACGCCTCCGTGGACCCCTACTGGACGCTCATGGTCTACTTCAACAGTCTTCGGGAGCTTGGGCGGGCGTCCACGCTCGTGCAGGCGGACATCAGGGAATACCTGAATTCGCTTTGGGACCGCATCGGATTGATGGAGGGCATACTTCCGGGCCAGGCAAAGACGATGCGCCGCTTCATCAACAATTTCGACGAACTCACAAGTCGACTGCGAAGCTCGGACATCCCCGCCGTTCTTCAAAAGCTTTTCACCGAAAAACCCTCAAGAGACGCGGTCGATCTCTGCTACGCCACCAACATGATCCAGGTGGGACTGGACGTTCCAAGGCTAAGCCTCATGACAATAGTGGGACAACCAAAAGGCGCCTCCGAGTATATCCAGGCGTCGAGCCGAGTCGGCCGAGGCGCGGGAAAACCGGGACTTGTCATCACGAACTACAATCCGTTCAAGCCGCGGGACCGGTCACACTTCGAGAGCTTCCGGTCTTTCCACGAGAACGCGTATCGGCACGTGGAACCTACCAGCGTGACACCTTTCTCGATTCCTGTGTGCGAGCGGGCTATCCATGCACTCGCCGTTTCGGTTGCCCGGTTCCTGTTTGACGAACTCAGGAATAGTCCCAGCCGCGGCATCGCGAACAGGCGAGCCGCTGTGGTCAAGATCATCACCGATCGAGTGACATTGATCGCACCTGACGAGATCCAGCGCGCAACAACCATTCTGAACACGTTTCTTGACGACTGGGAAAGGCGGCGACCGCAGTTCTACGGAGATATGGGAGGGCAGCAGGACGATCCACTAATGTGGCCCGCTGGAAAGCCGATCCGGCCGGAAATCGCGTTTCTCCGAAACGTGCTCAAACAAACACCTTCCTCGATGCGGAACGTGGACGCCGAGTGCGAGGCGGTGCCCGCTCCCACCTATGGCTCGGAGGGCTCGCCATGAAACCGGGCAAGAAACAGTGGAGCTCGAAGAAAAAGGCGGGCGGCGGCCGCGCCAAGGCAACCTTCAAGAACCGTCCCATCAGACGAACCCAGCTCATCGCCCCCTTCGGCGTCGGCTCAATGAACGACTTCCGGAACGACGAAGCATTGATGTGCGCGGGGCTCGACGACTGGTTTCGTAGCCCCCCTGAAGTCTCGCTGCAGATCCAGGAGGAAAGACTTGCCGCCCGCCTCAATCGGGATTTTTTCGTAAAACCTCCGGAATACTCGGATTCTGAAAGTGGCCCGAAGTACAAGATTCCGCATCTTAGATTTCCACTCTGGCACTACTGTGCCCGTTGCTTCCGAATGAAGAAGACGACGCTGTTCGGTGGGCAGCCGAAGTGCATGGAGCCGACCTGCTCCAAATCGAAATTCGGCCGCAGGATGATTCCGGTTCGTATCGTCACTGTCTGCGAGAACGGGCACATCGAGGATTTCCCGTTCCGGCAATGGATTGGCTGCAAGTGCGCCAGCAACGACGACTGCGAGATGTTCTTCAAGGCGGGGCGCAGTGCTGCGAGTCTTGCCGGCATCAAGATCGAATGCGCCAAATGCGATCAGAAACGATCATTAGCGGGAGCCTTCGAGGAAGGCGCCCTGGCTTCGATGAATGTGCCCTGCTCCGGTGCGCAGCCCTGGCTGGGACGCGAAACCGGGAATCAGTCGTGCCCCGCCCTGCTGCAGACCGTCCAACGCGGAAGCTCAAACATCTATTTTCCAGCAGTCCAGAGCTCGATCTACATACCGCCTGCCCAGAACTCCGAGACGGACGACATTCGGCGTGTGCTCGACGAGCCAAGGTATTGGAAGATAATTTCCTCCGGTTTGGTGGACGGGAAAATACACCCGGTGGCTGGACAAACGATCGCCTCGATGGCCGATGTCGACCCCGCGGCCTTGATCGCTGCCGCCCAGTCGAGGATCGATAATTCCGGCGTTCCGAACGTCGCCGTGTCCGAGGAAGACTTCAGGCGCCAGGAATACGACGTCCTCTGCTCCGGAGCGAGCAATCCGTCGGACGAACTCTTCGTCGAGAGGATCAGCGGGAGCAAATACGCCTGGCTTGGAAAGTACGTTCGGCAGGTGGGGCTCGTCCGGAAGCTTCGCGAGACGCGGGTTCTTACGGGTTTCTCCCGGCTCATGCCGAAATCCGACCTGAGCGATCCGGCTGTCCAACAACTTGCAATCGACAAGACCATTCGATGGCTTCCTGGCCTGGAAGTTCGCGGAGAAGGGATTTTCATCGAATTCGATATAGTCGCCGTGCAGGATTGGCTGGAGCGGACGAACTCGCCGGGCCGAATCACCAATCTTCTCCGCGGCTACAATTCCCAGCGAACAGCCAGGAAAATCCCGGAGCGAAACGTCGACGCGCGCTTCATGATGATCCATACGCTCGCGCACACCCTGATCAAGGAGTTGACCTTTTCGTGCGGATATGGATCGGCCTCGCTTCGGGAACGGCTCTATTGCAACATCAAGAGCGTCAACCAGCCCATGAACGGCCTTCTCATCTACACCGCCTCCGGAGACTCCGAGGGCACACTTGGTGGACTGGTCGCCCAGGCAGAGCCCGGCCGTTTCGAGCGCCTCTTCGAGGAGGCCCTCCGCCGCGCACGCTGGTGCTCAAACGATCCGGTATGCATGGAAAGTCCGGGTGACGGGGCGTCCACATTCAATCTCGCCGCGTGTCATGGTTGCGCCCTTTTACCTGAGACAAGCTGCGAGGAAGGAAACAGGCTTCTGGATCGTGGGCTTATTGTCGGATCAATCGCGGACCCCGCATTGGGATTTTTCGATGGCGCGCCGATCATCTGACCGACGGCTTGAGGTCAGACTCCACCGCGGCGATATCATGAGCGTCGAGAAACGCAGTGCCCTGATGTCGCGCATCCGCGGCAAAGGCACCAAACCAGAATTGGTTGTCGCTGGCCTGCTCGCGGAGGCCGGACTGAACTGGGAAGAGCACGCAAGGGATCTCCCCGGCCGACCTGACTTCGTGTTGCGCGATCGCCGGGTCGCGATTTTTGTCGATGGCGATTTCTGGCACGGTTGGCGATTCCCGGCGTGGCGTTTGAAGCTTTCAGAGAAGTGGGAACAGAAGATCCAGGCCAACAGGGATCGTGACGTCCGGAACTTCCGGACCCTCCGCCGCGCTGGATGGAAGGTGATCCGTCTCTGGGAGCACCAGGTCAAGAAAAACCCCGCCGGCTGCCTCGCTCGAATTCTTTCAGTAAAGCGCAGGTAGGGCCTGGTCTCTTGCGGGCAAGCCTGGCATGGTGAGACTACCTCGACTGGACCCAAGCGTGCCAGACGTAAGGGAGAGAGTAAGGCGAATGCAGACACACTCAACACCGGAAACAAATGCATCTGCCGCGGGGTGGGAGCCGATCATGGATGTTCCGGAGAACCTGGAGCCCGACGGACGGAACTACGTGGAGTGGACGTGGTCCCTTCTCGATGACGGCATCGACGTTTGCGATCAAGCCTCGTTTTCGACCCTGAGGACGGCAGACGGGCAGCCTCTCCTAGAGGCCGAAGTGGCCGAACACCTCGATGGACAGATGCTGATTGCCAAGAAAGCGGCTGTTCAGAAGGGGCACGAATTCGCCGACGTCATTCTGTGTTGCAAGGCGCCGAACGTCGATTCCGACGTAACTGCTGACGAGTTGGCCAAGCAATTCTTTCTCGACACGACTTTTGCCATGGCCCGTGCCAGGGCCCTCGGTGAAATCTGTGACGTCGCAGAAGATTTCAACATCAGCGCGATGCACCTCAAGATGAACCTCGCGACCGACGAGTTGCTGCCCAAACCGCTGCGGGAAGCGCTCAATGGACCTGTCGATGTTCCGTAAGCGCCGGTCAGCGCCGGATGCAATTTTAAGGTTAACGGGCGACAGCTGTCGACGCCAGGCTCGAGCCCTGGCACCGCTTGAGGTTCGCAATTGGGACTGAGGGATCAATGAAGGGCATCGACTTGTTCTCTGGCGGCGGCTGTGGAAGCGCCGGCGCCCGCCACGCTGGCCTGACAATGGTTGGCGCCGTCGATGCATGGGATATCGCCGCGGACACCTATCGCGACAACTTCCCCACCGCCAATGTGATCAACACGAAGCTGACCGACCGGAGCGGCCCCGAGATCTTCGGCCGCATCGGCAAGGTCGATATGATGATAGCCTCTCCGGAATGTACCCACCACTCAATCGCACGCGGTAACAGGCCGGTCGATCAGGAGAGTCAGCGGTCCGGCTGGTACGTCATGAAATTCATCAAGGAGCTTGATCCGCGCTGGATCGTCCTCGAGAACGTAACGCCGATGCGGAATTGGCCGGGCTTCGATGACCTGATCATATCGCTGAAGAAGACCTACAAGCTCCGGATCGGGCCTCTAGATGCCTCCGACTTCGGCACTCCCCAGAGTCGCCGTCGCCTGTTTATCGTCGGTGACCAGTTGGTGACCCCGACCATTTCGCTGCCAGGCCTTAAGGCGACACGCAATGCAACATGCATCCTTGAGCCCAAAGGCAAGTACGCTGCCGAGCCCGTCTATAACGGGAAGCGCGCTGCGTCGACCATCGCACGGGTCGAACGTGGCATCGCCGAATTGGGACGCGGCAAGGACTTCCTGATCGTCTACTATGGTTCCGACAAGGCGGGTGGCTGGCAACGCCTCGATCGTCCGCTCCGGACGCTCACGACCTTGGATCGCTTCGGGCTTGTGCAGTGGATCGATGGCCAACCTACGCTCCGGATGCTGCAGGTGCCGGAGCTCAAGCGCGCAATGGGCCTCACCCACCTGAAGGATGAACACGGCGACGGTGTGCAGTTCATGCTTAACCAGGGCACCCGCAGGGACAAGGTCAAGGTGCTCGGCAACGGCGTTTGCGCCCCGGTGATGAGGGCCGTCGTTGGCTCTCTGTTGGGTGCCGGCAGCCGCGACGTCCTTGACGAGGAACTGGTTGCTGCGCGGCTCCGCTCCCCGCTTGCCGGACGTCGCGCCGGTAACCAGATCAGCGCGGCGCGTACCCTGTCGTACTGAAGCTGCCCGCCGGCAGGCGGCTTAAGCTTCCTGCCTCCGAAAAGGTTTCCGGGACATCGCGAATCGAGGCAGTCTCACCGCCTCGCGGGAGATATTTTCCTGTCTATGGAAGAAATCCATGTCGTCCGGCAAAGTCGTTCCTTTCGACGAGCTTTCAAGCGCAGATCTGGTGGTCGATGCCGTCTATCAGAGTGGCCGCAAAGGCAACCATAGCGACGATCCGATATCCCACATCGTCAAGGTGTCCAATCAAGGCGGGTTCAGGTACCGCGGTAGCCTCGGCTCGCTTGACCTCGTAGCCCTCGTTTCCTCGCTGAACGATCCGGATTGGCCAGACACGATCGATCGCGAGTCTGGCACGTTCATCTATTTTGGCGACAACAAGCGTCCCGGCCGCGGCCTGCATGAGACGCTGCGGTTCGGGAACGAACTGCTGCGCCGGTTCTTCGAACATGCTCATTCGGAGTCCACCGACCGAAATAAGGTTCCTCCGATCTTCGTGTTCGCCAAGACCGGCGAATGGCGGGACGTGCGCTTCATAGGGCTCGCGGTGCCAGGCGGCGCCGATATCGAGAACTACGACGACCTCGTGGCGATATGGCGGACTAGCAAGGGTTTGCGCTTTCAGAATTACAGGGCCCGGTTCACGGTACTCGACGTTCCGCGCGTTTCGCGCGCCTGGCTTGATAGCCTCGCAGCGGGCACCAAATCCCACGACCTAGCACCGGCACCGTGGGTGGAGTGGCAGGAAAAGGGAAGGTATCGGGCCCTGAAATCCGTTCGATCCATCGAACATCGGTCCAAGGCAGAGCAATTGCCGGTAGGTGTCGAAGATCGCGCGATGATCTCGAGAATTCATGCGTTCTTCGCGGACCGACCCCACGATTTCGAGCGATGTGCGGCGGCGTTGGCGAGAATGATGCTGCCGGACATCGTGACCATGGATCTCACCCGCCCATCCCGCGACGGCGGACGCGACGGAATTGGAAAGCTGAACATCGGCCGCGGCCCGAGCGCGGTCCTCGTCGACTTTGCCCTTGAAGCAAAATGCTACGGCGACGGGAATTCGGTGGGCGTCCGTGAGATGTCTAGGTTGATCTCTAGGCTAAGACATCGCCAATTTGGGGTGCTAGTCACCACTAGCTACGTCGACAGCCAAGCCTATCGGGAAATCAAGGAGGACCAACATCCGATTGTGGTGATCTCCGCAGCGGATATCGTTGGAATTCTGCGCTCGCACGGACATGCGGGTCCATCAGCCGTCGAGATCTGGTTGAACCTCGAATTCTCACGCGCAGCCTTAACGAGCGTGCTGCCAACTCTTTAGGTCTTGGATCAGGACAGCGGCGAACCGTTAACTTCGTCGGATGCTCTCGGGGATGACGCTCGCCTCACTGTGATGGCTTAGATCGGCTGACCCCGTCGTCTTTCAGTGATCCCCTTGGGACGCCGCGCTTCGCCTTGCGCCGCATCAGCCAATCGCGAGCAGCCCAGAGGGCTGGTGCTCGTCTGTGAATCGGCGTGGGGTCCCGAGCCGATCGGCACGACAAGTCATTGACACCGTTGATCTAGGCGGGGTCATTCCATCCCGCCGATGTACACTCGATGGCGTGGGGAAGCGACACAGCGCTGTATCAAACCGCCGCAGCGATGCGCGCCGAGTTGCCGACGCGGCTCGCCGCCGGACCGCGCGTGATCAAGCGCAACCGCGGTAACGGTGGCCAGGGCGTCTGGAAGGTCGAAAGGTTGCCGACTTCCCCGTTGATCAGGGTGCTGGACGCGACCAAGGACACCCCCGAGGAACTGACGCTGGATGATTTTCTCCGTCTCTGTGCGGAGTATTTCGAGAACGGCAGCGTGATCGACCAGGCATTCCAGCCTCGCCTGAGCGAGGGCGTGTTGCGTTGCTATATGGCAGGCGACCGCTGCGCCGGCTTCGGCCACCACAAGGTCAAGGCCCTGGTCGACTCGCCGGCCGAAAGAGCCGAGGCTGGACCGCGGCTCTACACGTCCAACGCCGACCCGTGCTTCCAGCGGCTGCGTCGGTTGATGGAAGACGAGTGGACGCCGCAGCTAACCTCGTTGCTGGATATCGCGCGAGGCGACCTGCCCGCGATCTGGGACGCCGACTTCATGCTGGGACGCGTCCAGGCCGACGGGAGCGACAGCTACGTGCTCGGCGAGATCAACGTCAGCTCGGTGCATCCGTACCCAGCCGAGGCGCCGGTGAAGATTGCCCGATGGGTTGCCGATCGGCTGCAGCTCAAGCGTTGACGCATGCTGACCGTCAGCCGGCTCAAGCGCTTGCACCTCTCCGTGTCATTCGACTTGCAGGACGGCGAATGCGTCGCCCTGCAGGGGCCGTCCGGTGTCGGGAAGACCTTGCTGCTTCGCTCCATCGCGGACCTCGACCCCAACGAAGGAACGGTCAAGCTTGACGGAACGCTTAGGGAGGCGATGCCGGCCCCCGCCTGGCGAAAGCGGGTCACCTATCTCGCCGCCGAGCCCGGCTGGTGGTCCGACATCGTGCAAGAGCACTTCACGAACTGGGATGATGCCTTGCCGCTCGTCGAGCGCCTGGGGCTTCCGACCGACTGTGGACCTTGGCCGATTCAGAGACTCTCCACGGGCGAGAGACAACGATTGGGGCTTGTGCGGGCGCTCATGCTGCGGTCGCGCGTGCTGCTGCTGGACGAACCAACCTCGGCGCTCGACTCGGCATCCGCCGCCGCCGTCGAATCCCTGATCGCCGAGCGCATCGCGAATGGAACGAGCGTCATCTGGAGTACCCACGACAACGCTCAAGCCCGCCGTGTCGGATCGAGGATATTCCTGATAGGCACCAATGGTGGCATCGAGGAAAGGCGGCCGTGATCTACATCCAGCTTTCGTACAGTGATCTTGCCCTGCCCGCGCTCCTTGTCGTTATGGATGGCCTTCTCTCGCTTGTTCTCCGCCTCAAGCTCGAAAGGCAACTGGCCATCGCGACTGTGCGCATGGTGGTTCAGCTCGTCCTCGTTGGATACGTGCTGACGTACCTGTTTGCCGCAGTATCGCCGCTTTGGACCGCGCTCGCTGCCTTCATCATGGTTCTCTTCGCCTCGCGAGAAATCGTCGCGCGGCAGAAGCGGCGCCTGACGGGAGTTTGGCGGTACGGCCTAGGGGCGGCATGCACACTGCTCGCCGCCGGTACCATCACAATGTTCGCGCTCCTGACGGAGCTACGCCCCGATCCTTGGTATCACCCGCGCTATGCGCTGCCTTTGCTGGGCATGATCCTGGGCAACACCATGACCGGGATAGGCTTGGGCCTGGACGTGTTGACAAACAGCGTGGTGCGCGAACGAGCCGCCGTGGAAGCTTGTCTTGCGCTCGGCGGCACCCGGCACGAAGCGCTGCTGCCAATCATCCGGGACGCCTTGAGAAGCGGCTTCATGCCGATCATGAACAGCATGGCGGCGATCGGCCTCGTTTCGCTGCCCGGGATGATGACTGGCCAGATCCTCGCGGGCGTCGAGCCGGTCGATGCAGTAAAATATCAACTGCTGATCATGTTCCTGATCGCGGGCGGGACCGGGCTCGGAACCTTGGCCGCCGTGCTCGGCGGCGCACGCCTGCTGACCGATCATCGACACCGACTACGCCTCGATCGGATTTCCCGCTGACAAGTCCGTCATGACTCCGCTCTGGCTCAAAGCCAATTTGATGCATGATGATCGGCGAAAACAGTCGGACGGGCCGATCGGGGTGCACGCAAGCGTCGTAGCAGGCTGCAGACTATCCTGGGGTCGGCCTGCCGAGGTGGCCCTAGACCCCTTAACTAAAAAGGTGGGAAATGGTGCGTTTCGACCAAAAAATCGATCCTCGAGTCCCTTTCGGAAAAGATGGCAAGCTAAGCGCGTTAGCTGCTTGGTGCCGCCGAAGCCGATGGGCCAGAGCGGCAGAGATGGATCTCCGCCGCGCTGGCATGGTCGGAACTCACTCGTCTACGCTGGGCTGCCGAGCACAACGTGCCGGAAGGCTGGCCTACGCGGCAGCTCGTCACCGGTGCAAGGCGCAGCGCCTCCCCCAACCCCGTTCCAAGCCGCTAGGATCGCGTTCGGGCGAAATGCGATGCGGCACCCGCTTACGACCTCAAATCCTCGCTGGTGAGGCCAGAACCACCGGCTGGGTAGGCGAGCTTGGTCCTCGGGAGGCGTCCGTCGGCGGCTCTCTTGGCGCACTGCGGGAAGCCGGCCACGCTCGATCGGGGGGGGGCGCTGCGCCAAGAACGACCAGGGGCGTGGGCGTCAGGCCTCGCCGGATTCGGAGAAGCTCGATGCAGGCGGCGTCGTGCGCGGCACCGGCAGCGGACGCTCGGCGGCTCCGGGTCGCGAGGTGCCGCTCTTGGCGTCGTACCGCTTGGCTAGGTCCAGCAGACGACGCCGGGTGAACGGGTCGGCCTTGTCGGCGAGGGCCCGGACCCTCTGGGCGAGACCCCGATAAAACTCCTGCTCCATGACGCACTCCCACCACATCACTGCCCAGAGTTGAGTACGTCCTCACCCCGGCAGTCAAGACGCGGTGCCGCCCGGAAAAATTTCTCGCATCCGCTTGAGTCCGCTCTCTCGACGGAATTAGAGTTGCGGCTGCGGGGGAGATCCCTGGCAGTGCGTTTTTCCATCCGGAAGGCGTGCCCGGGTTGCGGCAAGCCGATGGTGGTCGTGCCGGGCGCGGACGACGAGCGGCCGTTGCGCTACGTTTGTACCGCTTGCGGCGACGACCCGCTGCGCGACCCAACGGCACGCAAGTGGGCAGACAGCCCGCTGAAGCCCCCCGGAGCCTTAGGTCTTTCGCGCCGGCAGTGGCCGCCTCCCGAGCATGGAACGGGCGCGGCCGGATCAGGTTGACCTGGTGAACCGCGCGCAAATGCACGGCCTGCGTGGCTCCGCCCTCAAACCCCCCAGCCCCAAAAAGGCGGGGCCACGCTCCTTCCTTGCCGCCATTCCGCAGAATTTTTCATCCTGCGTAACTTGCGTGAATCCCAGATTGAGTGGGTTCAGGCAGAATGGCGCCGTAGCTGGGAAACCTCCAATGTTCGATGCTCAGACCACCGCGCTCTTGCGCGCTGTCCTCGATGAGGTGTGCGAAGCCGTATCTCGGTACGAGACCTCGGCACGCACGCACGTCGCCTCCATGATCCTTGAGGCCGCCAGCAACGGCGAGACCTCGGTAGACGGGCTGAAGCAGGTCGGCCGGAGAGCCCTCAGCGAGGCGCCGATCCTGCGGAATTGAGGTCGATTGCGAGATTGCGGATCTGCCGAAGCAGCAGGCGCTTGCCCTCGGCATCATCGTCAATGAACTCGGGCAAACGATGTTATGAGTACACACCCGGGAGGCGCGTCGCGTCCAGGTGGACCTTGGTCCACGCATCGTTGAACACGCCCAGGGTAGGCTTGCTCCGTCCACGGCTGATCCAGGATTTCGATCTCCTGCACATCGGCGACTCGCAGGCAGATCCATCCGCGCTGTTCGGATTTGCTTCGCTGCCGAGCGCCATCCAGTGCCAGCGCAAATGCTCGCTCCTCGCCGCCGGCGTGGCCCAGGATAGAGGGACAGACGGTTTGCTGCCTTCCGCCGTAGCTCAATCGAACCGGTCTGCGCTGCAGTACCGCTTCCCTCAACGTGCGGAAGGCTGGGCTGTGACCTGTCCGAATGATGTGAAATCCATTCTTGAGATCGCGCCCGTATCGATGTTCCGGCGAACTTCGGATTGAAGTTGCGGCGCGGGTGATCTTGCTTCGCTCCATGAAGGCGATGCTGGTGCGATCGACAAAGGAAAGCTCTTGGCTGGTTCCGATCTGCCAAGCGGCCTTGAGGTCATCTGCCGTGAGGGTTGCAACGCGAGCGCCCGTGTCGCGCAGTCCGTCCCAGAATTTGTCGGCAACCTTCGCGCCGAAGTGCGCTCTGAGCAATTGCCAGATTTCCGCCAGCACCTGATCGGTGAGGACCCAGCCCTCGGTGCTTGAGAGGATTGACTTGGCGAGCTCGTTGTTGCAGTCGCGCTGCGCTGCTGCCGCGAACCAGACGGTGCTGTCGACGAATGTGCTCACGTCTCATTCCTCGATCGGATATTCCGCGATCTTGCCATTCTGGGCATTCTGCTCAAGCCATTGCTCCGCGGCCCGCTTGGAAGCGAACAGCATGATCCCGGGGTCTCCGATCGCTCTGGAGTCCTCGTCCGCCACCAGAATCCAGGCGGACTGTTGCCGCGGACCGCCTTCGATTTCGTACTCCCAGGCAACCCCTTCGGGATCGTGCTTGTCGAACCATCTGTCGGCGGCATCCGCGGATGCGAACACTTTCAGCCACTCGGGATCGCCGACGTTCCGCCGCTCTCCCTCATTGAAGTCGTCAAGATAGATCCAGACAGTCCGTCCCGTCCTGCGTAACTTGGCCCAATGCGAAACCGCAGCGTTGACCTTTTGTCGGTCGGTGCGGTCCTCTTCCGGCAGGAGCATCACGCTCGCGTGCACGTCGGACGAAAGCCCGGTCCGGTCGCCCGGCGGCTTGTGGATCCATTCGCTCCACTGGTCGAATGCGTCGTTCATGACGGCTGTCTCCTCTTCACCCGAAACGGGTTCTCGATGGTGAATGCATCCGGACGGATACCGCTCTCGATGCGCTTCCACGTCACGGGCGCTGCGATCGGAAATCGCTCGCGTGCTCGTGGGGAATAGGTGCCAATCGCGGTTGTGCCGCGCCCATTGCGCAGATAGTCGAGGAAGATGCGATCGCGACGCGTTGCCTGGGCAGACAGGAGATAGCGGTCTGGATGGCCCGCTGCGAGGGCGGAGACCAGCTGATGCGCGACCCGATGCGCCTTGTCGTGCAGCACCGGCTGATCCAGTGGCGCCATCAGATGAATTCCTTTGCCGCCGGTGAGCTTGGGCCAGGTCTCGAAGCCTTCGCGTTTCATCAGCGCGCGCAGATCGAGCGCGGTCTCCACGACGGCATCCCAGTCGACGCCCTCTCCGGGATCGAGATCGATCACGATGCGGTCGGCATGTTCGAAGTCCTCGACGGTCGCATTCCACGGGTGCAGCTCGACAGCCCCGATCTCCACGAGCCCAAGGAAACCATCCAGGCTGTCGACCCACAGGCGCGTTCCCTCGCCGCCCTCGCGCTTCTGAATACGAAGCTGGTGCACGGCGGCCGGAATGTCCTTCGGCAGCGGCCCCTTGTGATAGAAGGTCGTGCCGTGCACGTGACGCACGAGCTTCAGCGGACGATGCCCGAGGTGCGGCAGCGCCTTCTTCCAGACCCGCGTCCAATAGTCGGCGAGCTCTTCTTTGGACGGAGCAACGGCTTCGGGCAGAAGCTGCAGGATGTTCTCTCGGGGAACGCCCAGCTTCGACCGGCCCGTCACGGATGGCACCAGCCGCGGCGCCTTGACCTTGCGCACCGCGAGATCGTCCCGAAAGCCCTTGAACACAGCTTCGCGCAGCAGGCCATCATCGGTCAGCGCGCCATATTGGACTTCGATTGCAAGGGTCGGCTCGACCCAGGTCGCCTTCGGCTTTTTGACCGCCGTATCGAGCGGAGAAGTGTTGCGGATCAACGGATCCAGCCGCTCGCGCAATTCGCGCGCGGTCGTCTCGGTGTAACCGGTACGCACCTTGCCGGCGTAGAGCAGCTTGCCATTCTGGCGTCGGCCGACGTAGAGCGAGGCGACCTTGCGCGGGCGCGCCCCAAGCTTCTCCACGAAGGCGACGATCGGAAAGGTCTCGCTCTTCTTGCACTTGAGCTTGATCCAGCTCTCCTGCCGACCCGAGCGGTACGGCTGGCCCAGCCGCTTGGCGACCAAGCCTTCTAGCCCCAGCTTACACCCTTTCTCGAAGACCTCGTTGCCGTCGGCCGCAAGCGCCTCGACATAGATGAAGGTTTCTGGCGCGTCCTTCAGAAGCCGCTGCAGCAGGCGCTTGCGATCCTCATACGCCGCGTGACGCAAGTCATAGCCGTCGAGATACAGGAGATCGAACGCGTGGTAGCGCACACGCTCGCTGCGCTTGGGGCCGAGCTCCCGCCTGAGCTGCTGGAAGTCCGGCAGGCCGCCACTGCCGTCCACCACGGCCTCACCGTCGATGATCGCACTGTTTGCCTTGAGCTTGTCGGCGCTCGCCGCGATCGAGGAGAATTGTTCGGTCCAGTCCAGGCCTGTGCGTGAATAGACCTTGGCGTCCCCGTCTCGCAGGTGCAGCTGCGCGCGGTAGCCGTCGGCCTTGATCTCGTAGACCCAGTCTTCGCCGCGCGGCGGCTTCTCGCGCAGCGTAGGATCACACGGCTCGATGTAACCAGGAATAGCGGCTTTGACGGCGCCGTGGACACGCGATACTCCCGAACGAGACTGACGCAACGCCACGGCACACATGCCGATTCAACGTCGCCACGCTGATTCGTTCCGTCCACGGAGTCCGCTACCGCGGGCGCGAAGTGCAGTTCCGGTCTCGGCGCTGCGCGCCGAAGCGCTTCAGAGGCAGATGACGGGACGCTGGCTACGGCCGCTGCGCCCTTTCAATCGCTGCCTTTGCTTCTGCCAAGGTGCAGCCGTTCGCGGCACGGAAAAGTGAAACTGCGCGGACCTTCTCGCCGGCTTCGAGCGCGTCCTCTATTTCCGTCGAACCACCCAGCGGCTCATAGCTCAGACCCCCATGCTTCAGCAGCAAATCGAGCTTTGCTTCAACTCTTTCCAGCGAGACCAGTCGCCGCTGCAGGACTGCTACTTTCAAGCGAAAATAGAACGCCAGCGCCATGAGCATCGCCAGCACAAGGGCGGTAGATCCACCAAACGTTTCCATGAAGCACTCTCTTAGCGTCGGGCGATCATCCCTCCGCATACGATTCCAGATAGCCGCATGCCGAGCACCGATAGGTCGTCATGGTAAGCGCCTTCCTGCCGAACATGAACGACTCGCGGTACGTGGCGGGCGGCACTCCCGCAAACCAGAGCAACTGCCCACGCCCCAGGCTGGGAATGAAGCCCTGCTCCATGGTCCTCTCGCATTTCGGGCAAGCTTTCTGCTCTGTCATTTCGGGATCGTAGACGGACTACCGAACGTTACAAGGTCCTGAGGAGCGCGCTCCTCTCGTCTGAACGCCGCCACCGTTCAGTGAGCCGGGGCAACATCGCTCCGTGCTCTTCGCGGCAGCTTTTCCTAGATCTGGCAGCACGCAGGAACGTCTCCGATTTGGCGCGCTTGCCAAGCGGGCGGCCGAGAACGGTGACGATGCTTGAAACCGATACCTTGCTGGTTAAGTGCCCGAACTGCGGCGCCTGGCCGATGGCCGCAAACCTGCCGAAAAACCTTTCACCCGGTGTCGAGCTCCAGTTCAGATGCTCGCGGTGCGCTCAGCATGAGCTCGGGCGTTTACGGCGTCCGAGCTCATCAGGCCCAGCCGAGCGGGTGACGTGAGACCAGCAGCAAAATGGATCTACACGAACAATGGCCGCGGAACGGCCATTCACTTCGCGACTTCACCATCGCGAGCGTCGAATTTTCGGAGGAGAGATCATGAAGACCATATTTGCGGCTGTCTGCCTGCTGTCACTGGTGTTGGCCTCGCCGGTGCAAGCGAAGGGGTGCATCAAGGGCGCGATCGTCGGTGGTGTTGCCGGCCACATGGCGGGCCATGGCAAGCTCGGCGCGGTGGCGGGCTGCGCGGTGGGCCATCATGAGGCTAACAAGCAGAACGGCAACAACCCGAACAACTCGAACGCGCAAGCTCCGTCCGGCAGAAGTAATCTATCCAGGTTGCCGCCGGGGCTCCTTCGGCCCTCGGCGAGCGCGAGCCTACCGGCGGCACTATCCACGACCAGCTCGGGTCGCATCTCTCGCCTGGTCGGGAGAAGGTCGATGGCGGCGGCGTGCGTGGCGCAGGCAGCGGTCGGTCGGTCGCTCCGGATCCAGAGGGACCCTTGTCATCGTACCGTTTCGAGCTCCAGCAGGCGCCGCATGGTGAACGAGTCGGCCTTCTCGGCGAGGGTCAAGACCCGATGGGCGAGACCCGGATAGAATTGTTGCTCCATGACGCACCCCAGCAACATCACCGATCACAGGAATTGAGTACGTCCGGCGCCGGCGAGTCAAGGCGCCGGAAGATGCCCCGAGCGCGGCGTCGGTCACGCGGTCGACGCTACCCGGAGCACGTCCCGCTCTCGGCAAAGATCGTCCACCCGCCCGCATCCTCGAGAGCAGCAGCTCGGCTGAGGCGGTTGCGACGTCGGACCTGGGCAGCGGAAGCGGGGCGCGTTTGGGTCGAGAGCTGCCCAATAACCAGCACGACGGTGTCAGCTCACCTCTCGAAAGGAGACCTCGCAACGCGCCCGGCTGAGGTCAGCCAAGGGCCAACAAGAGAGGTCACCGACGACTTGGCAGCATTCGTTGCATGACGCCGTCTCGGTAAATGAAAATGTGGGCGAAGGCTGCGGCCACATGAACGCCGATTGCGATCAGCAACGCCCACTCCGCAATTTGATGCCAGCCGTCGATCTGATGGATCGCGACCGGGTTTTTCCCGGCCAGCATCGGCAGCGGGATGAGATTGAAATAGGAGACCGACCAGCCCCGGAACGATGCGAACAGCCACCCTGTCATGGTTGCAGCGAGAACCAGGACATAAAGCAGCCAATGCACTGCCTCTGAGGACACTCGCTGCCACGGCGGAAGTGAACTCTCCGGCGCCACCGGATGGGTGATACGCCAGACAAGCCGTAACAAGATCAACGCGAGGATGGTCAGACCCAATGAGATATGGAGCGTCATGGCCCTGCCCGGCGGACCCGCATGAACGTCCGGCATAAGCCAACCAAGCGAAAACTGAACGGCCAGCAGGGCCACGACGAGCCAATGGAGCACTTTGGCCGGGGTACCGTAGCGCAGCCGATCAGTCATAAGGCCCTATCTCGATATCTGGAAGCCGCGCTGCGTGCTGTCTCTCCAGGACGTAGGACGGTACGGCGCCCGGCACAACAGATACCGCCATCTGTCGTTCCCAATAGCCATGATGGCGCGCGCGGCCGCACGATCAACTATTCATTCCGGCGCTCATTCTCGCGCGAAGCGATCGATGCACGGTTCGTGGCCATGGCCATCGACACCGTCTTGGGGTTGTCGCTCGTCAACCTGCACTTCGATCACATTGCAGGAAGGCGAAACCTTCACCAACGCCGTCGTAACAACGAGGTGTCAACGACGCGGTCTTGAAGGGTTAGGTTACGGCGCGAAAGAAGATCAATCGGCGAAAAAGATCCCTTAGCGTCGCCACGCGGATCTCGCTGCATGAGAGACTCCGCTGGCTACTGCGCCGACTTCTCCGAACTGATGCGCCACACCGCGTTGCCAGTATCGTCGGCGACCAACAGTGCGCCCGTGCGGTCAAGCCCTACGCCCACGGGTCGCCCTCGCACCGTTCCGTTGTCGTCGCCGAGAAATCCGGTGACGACCGGGACGGGTTTGCCTTCAGGTCGACCGTTCACCAAGGGCACGAAAATGACCTGATAGCCGTTGACCGGGCTGCGATCCCAGCTGCCGTGCTCCCCGACGAAGATACCGTTGCTGAATTTGGGGGAGAGCTTCTCGCCCTGGCTGAACACAAGGCCAAGCGCAGCCACATGCGAACTCAGGCCGTAGTCGGGCTTGACCGCTTTGGCCACCAGGTCGGGCCTCTGCGGATGGACTCTGACATCAACGTTCTCGGCCCAGTAGCTGTAAGGCCAGCCATAGAAGGCTCCCTCCTGCACCATGGTAAGGTAGTCCGGGACCAGGTCGGGGCCGATCTCGTCCCGCTCGTTCACGACCGCGAACAGCCGGCCTGTCTCCGGATCGATTGCGAGATTGGTTGGGTTACGCGTGCCCGAGGCATAAACGCGCTTGGCACCGGTCAGGCGGTCGACCTCGTAGATCGCAGCCCGACCTTCTTCGACGTCGAGGCCGTTTTCGGTAATGTTGCTGTTGGATCCGACGCCGACATAGAGTTTGGATCCATCCGCGCTGGCGACCATCGATTTGGTCCAGTGGTGGTCGATCGGTCCCGCCGGAAGGTCAGCAAGCTTAATACCTGGCTCCTTGATCTGAGTCTGCCCCAGCGAGTATTTGAACGCGATGATCGCGTCCGTGTTGGCGACGTAGAGGGTACCGTCCACGTAAGTCACGCCGTAAGGTGAGTGAAGGTGGTCGACGAGAATCGTTTGCTCCTCCGGCTTTCCGTCGCCGTCGGCATCGCGAAGCAGGGTGATGCGATTGCCGCCCTTGCCGGCAGTTCCGGCTCTCGCCTTCACTTTGCCTTGGATGAAGTCCTTGGGCCGGAAAGGTGTGGTGCCGGGACTGTTACCTTCGACGACCAGGATATCACCGTTCGGCAGAGGGTAGACGATGCGGGGATGCAACAGCCCTGTTGCCATCGCCTGAATTTTCAATCCACCGGAGACGGTCGGCGTCTCCCCTGGCTTCCAGCCCACCTCCTTGGGAACGCTCATGGGCGGCAACAGATAGTTCTGAGGCTCAGGGAGATAGGGATCTGCCCCGTACTGCCGCATGGGATCACCGCCTTGATCGCCGCAGGCGGTCAGCGCGACCAAGGCGCAAAGGGCCGGCAAGGCTCTGAGCAATGCATGAGTCACGGCCTGTCTCCGGTCGCGAAGGTACGAACCGCGGTCACCTTCCAACCGCGGACGGCGGCCATAAGCAGCAGAATCGTCACGATCACGGAGAGCAAGATCCCCTGCGGCACGACCGAGGTCCAGGCGTCGCGGCTATGGATGAAAACGTTCAGAAGAGAGAGAAGGGCAGCCGCCGCGACGAGTAAGAAGGAGATCCAATTGATGCGTTTCGCCCGGCCCGTCAGTAAATCGATGATCAGCGCCATCGTGGCGATGAAAGCCAGAACCAGACCGGCAGCAATCAGCCACGCTGACGAGTTGGCCCACTGCCAATTCGATGTGTCCCAGTACATGATATCGGTGGCCAGCCCGGCGATCAGCAGCGTTGCCCCGGCGCCGATGAAGCTTGGGTGCAGCAGTGATCTCGGACAGGCTTCGGGCCCCGGTCTTGCCATGTACCCTCCGAATTGGATTGACGGCTCGCGCCGAGCGACGTGCGGCGCTCCTCGGAACAGGTGGTCGCCACGTGCTGAAGACCCCGTGGCGAATCCCGTTCAGCGCAGAAGCATGATCAGGATGATGAGCGGGATCGGAATTCCGACGAGCCAAAGCAGAATGGGCATGGTTATATCTCCTTAGTTTCTTGCCAGTGATGATTGAACGGTTGCGTAGCGCTTCTTGCCCCATGTCCCGTCCCGAACTCCGCCGCCTTCCATGGCGGCCAGGGTCGCGGAGAACGCCCCGATGAACAGCGACAGCGCCAGCCAGATTGCCAACTGCATCGCTGCCTTTCGAGCGGCATCCAAATCCGACTTGGCCTGAGTGACGACGTCGTTCACGCGCTTCTCGGCATCGGCCTGGCTGAGGCCGGTGCGCGCGGCCACCACCTTGGCGATGTAGGCCTTGTCGTTCGCGTTCACATCGCTTCCGGCACGGAAGTCGGTGGTCAGCAGACGAACCATCTCTGGCCGCGGATCAGATTGGCCCTGTGCCTGTGCGGACGGATCGTTGGGACGCAGCAGCGTGTCGACGTAACCCGCCATAGGCCCGGAGTTCGCCGCGCTTGCCGCGCCCTGAGTGGCGCCGCCGAGGGCGTGGCCGAGAAGTGTGCTGGCGGGCGAGGCCAACAGCACCGCTCCGAGCACGGACGCGACAGCCCAGGCCAGGAAGCCGTGGGCCGTGTCCCGGAACTGAACCTCGGTCGTGTGGACGCCGACCCACTTCGTCCGGAGACGCCCGCCGAGATAGCCGCCGATCGAGGAGGACAGCATCGCCATCACGATGAAGTAAAGCCCCGTACCGATCTTGAATGTCGTCGCCGAAACGCCGGAATTGCCCCACGGCGACACGACCGTGAAGCCCATGCCGGCGCCGAAGGACAGCAGAACGAGGGTCAAGGCCATGGAGGCTGCCGCGCCCGCCAGCACCGCCGCCCAAGAAACACCGACTACCGTCGGCTCGACATCCTCGGCCGGAGCACGTTCCAATCCTTCAGCCATCGCGATCTCCAGTTTGCTCCTCGTTCTGCCCAAGAAATGCGCAGGTCGTCGGTAAGTTCCTAGAATGAAACTTGGGAGCGGGCTGTATTTCCCCCGATCGGGTCGAGCCCGCCGCACAATCAGAGGTCCTTGCGCAGCCCCTTGAAGAACGGGTGCCGGACTTGCCCCGCGGCAGACTTCGCCCGGTACTCGATCTCGGCCAGCAGCTTTGGCTCGACCCAGACGCCCTCGTTTCCGGACGAGCGGCTCCAGCCGTCTCCGGAGTTCCGCGGTAGAGGCCTTGTCGAAGCCGTGGTCGACCTTGCCCGCCTAGACGAGATCGTCGCCTTTGCGGCGACCGACGTAGAGGCCGTCCCACTTCGCGCCGTCCAGAGCAAAGCCGGCTATAGTCATCGTCTCTCGCTGCGCGCAGGTCTTCTTGACCCAGTTGTTGCCCCGGCCACTGGCGTACACGCTGTCGCGAACCTTCGAGACCACGCCTTCCAGGCCGACCTTGCAGGCGTGGGCGAACATCTCGCGCCCCTCGATCTCGAAGCCGTCGCTGAACTGCACGTCTGTGCCGACGATGATCTTCTTGAGCTCCGCCTTCCGCTGGTAAAGCGGAAGCTTCCTAAGGTCGCGGCCATTCAGGTAGAGCAGGTCGAATGCGACCAGCACGATGCGCTTCGAACTCCCCCTCAACTCGTTCTGCAGCACGGAGAAGTCGGTAGTGCCGTCGGCGGCGGGCACGACGATTTCGCCGTCGACGACCGCGGAGCTCGCCTTGATGTGCCAGGCGTCGTGAGCGGCCTTCTTGAATCGGTTGGTCCAGTCGTGACCGCGCCGGGTGAAGATCTTGACAGCCTCGTTGTGGAGATGGACCTGCACCCGATAGCCGTCGAATTTGATTTCGTGAATCCATCGGGATCCGGACGGCACCCTATCGATCGAGGATGCCAGGGCCGGCTCCGCGAATTCCGGGAACGGCGCCTTGACGCCGATATCGGCCGGCTCCTACGCTCAAACGCCACGAACGAACTCCACGCAACAGGTGACTCAAACTGGCACAGGAGGATTCGTTCCGGAACCGGCGAATCCTTGCGACGTTGCTTCAACGTCATTTTTTCTATCGAAGAGGATTCAGCCATAGCTGCAGCAAAAAAGAAGACCGCCCGAGGACGCAAGCAGTACCGGGCGCGCGTCGCCGGCGGGCAGAAGTACGAAGTCGGCTACGAAGCCAAGAAGACCGGCCGCTCGGCTTCCGCCGTCAAGAAGGCGGTCAAGAAGGTCGGCAACTCCCGCAAGCGGGTCGAGAAGCGTCTCGGCCGCTGACTGCTTGCCGGCGCACCCCGCCCGGCCGCTGGTACCGTCAAATCCTGCAGGAGAAACGTGTGAAGGCGGTCAGCGTCTGCAGGCGAGGTTCGATGTCGCGCAGGTAGATTTCCGCCCGCAGAAAAGCGATCTCGTCGATCTCCGAGCACCGCGTGCTGGCACCGGCCGCGGGCTTAACCTTCTACAGCCTGCTGGCGATCTTTCCCGCGCTCGCCGCCCTGGTCGCGATCTACGGCCTGTTCTCCGATCCGACAGCCATCGCCCGACATCTGGACCAGCTCTCCGGATTCCTGCCCGGCGGCGCGGTGGACGTCGCCAGTGACCAGCTCACGAGGGTCGCCTCGAAGGGCGGCGGGACGCTCGGCGCGACCTTCGTCATCGGTTTCGGGATTTCCCTTTGGAGCGCCAACGCCGCGATGAAGTCGCTGTTCGATACCCTGAACATCGTCTACGGCGAGCGGGAGAAGCGAGGATTGTCGAATTTCGCCGATCTCATGCTGCGCATCGCCCGGTGGCCGGCGATGTTCGTCGCGGTCGCGCTCGCGCTGGCGCTGATCTACCGCTACGGGCCGAGCCGCGAGGCGCCGCGCTGGCGCTGGATCACCTGGGGCAGCGCCGTGGCCGCGGTGCTCTGGCTCGGAGCGTCCGCGCTGTTCTCCTGGTATGCGGCCAGTTTCGGGAAATTCAACGAGACCTATGGCTCGCTCGGCGCGGTGATCGGCTTCATGACCTGGCTCTGGATCTCGGCAATCGTCATTCTGATCGGCGCCGAACTGGATGCGGAGATGGAGCATCAGACCGCCCACGATACCACGACCGGCTCGCCGAAGCCGATGGGGGCGCGAGGCGCCAGAATGGCCGACACGGTCGGCCCGGCGCGCAGCTAACGCGCCGCCGTGAGCACCTGGAAGAAGCAGCCTGTCGCCCTAAGGCGAACAGAAGCTGGCCGGCGTGCTCGTGGTTCTCGGCTTGCTTGCCGCCTTCGCGCTTTCTAACTTCGGCGAAACGTAAAGGACGTTAGGCGCCTTCAATGAATTGGGTGTTGTTGGCCCATCTGCCACTTCAGGCGCGGCTTAGAGCTCAGGCGCCATCGCGTTAGGTACGCTTCGGGCTCGGGACTCATCGGCGCGAATCTAAGTCGCCGGACCTTGTCGGGAGCTTCTTTCTCGTCCTCGATCTCGCCTCAAGAGGCGTTCAACCTCGAGCGTTCGCGCGCTTCGCGACGACGTTGGCGGCGTTCGCGCCGCCGCTTGGCACGGTCGGCAGGTTGCCGCAGCGGAGGAACCGGCGCTGTCTCGGATAGCAATTTGGGAGCCTCATCGGCTGCGGCCTGTTGGGCCGGCTCGGATGCCTCCGGGCGGACTTCCATCAATTCAAGCACTACCCGACGCTTTGCCGTGATCTTCCAGCCCCCGCTGAAGCGTTCGACTAAGCCTTGAGAAAAGATGTCGAGGTCGGGGACCTGCGCAGCGAGGTGCTTGGTCCGGTCCGTCCAATCGCGGCCGCTGGTCGCCAGAATGGCCATGTCGTGCTTGAGGTCATCCATGACGGCGAAGCCGTCCGGATAGCTCACCAGGATCTTCATCACCGTGACCTGGAAATTCACGCCCGCCTCGACCGATCAGCGCCACATCATCGCGGGCGCCCGCCAAAGGCCGTCACGGCCGGCCTGCGTGAGTTCGTCCTGCGATACCTCGCCTCTAGTCACCGCCTCCAGTATCTTTGAGGCGACATGGCTACGCGGTCCGATCTCGCGCTGCGAAACGCTCTCGCAGACCTCGTCTAATACAGCGCTCGATTGCGCGGTGGTCGCCGCATCGAACATCAATGGTCCCCAGAAAGCGAAAGTCCCACTATAGCCAACATTCGCACGGCGCGACCCAACAAAGTTTCGATCGCGACGGCCAATCCAGCTGGTCTGACCCGTAACGCTTCCGGCGGCCTGAAGCAGGGCGCTATCTACGAAGGCCGTCTCAACCTTGCGGTGGATGTCGATCTGCAGAAACTCGTCGGCATCGACAAGCTCACTTTTCACGCCAACATGTTCCAGATCCATGGCGACGGCCTGTCCCGGAGCAATCTTCAGAACTTCTTTGTCGTCAGCGGAATCGAGGCTTTGCCCTCAACGCGTCTCTACGAAGCCTATTTCGAGAAGCAGTGGGGCGCGAAGAGGATCTCGCTCAAGGTGGGTCAGCTTGCCGCCGACAGCGAATTCTTCAACACCAAATATACAGACGTGTTCACCAACGCCTCAATGGGTTGGCCCGCGATCACGTCGCTCAATCTGCCCAGCGGGGGACCTTCGCCACCTTTGGCGGCCATGGGCGCAAGGCTACTGGTCAACGTGACCGACCAGCTTTCCGTTCTGGGTGGGATCTTCGACGGCGACCAAGCCGGGCCCGGACCGGGCGATCCGCAGGAGCGCAACCGCTACGGCGTCAATTTCCGCGTCAACGATCCGCCGTTGTTACTGGGCAGATCCAGTACGCCTGGAACAACAAGAAGGGCGATCCCAACCTGACCGGCCAGATCAAGTTCGGCGGCTGGCGGCACTTTGGCTCTTTCGCGGATCAACAGCTCGCGTCGAACGGCAGCTCGCTCGCCGCTTCCGGTAGCACCGGCCAGCCCTTGTTGCTGGCAGGAGACATCGGTGGTTGGGCGGTCTTCGAGCAACAGATTTACCGCGTGCCTCACAGCGACGATCGCGGGATCGGTGTGTTCGCAAGGGCCGCCGGCGCGCCCGCTGATCGCAACCTGATTGATCTCTACGCTGATGCCGGCGTCGAGTTCATCGGGCTTCGTGATGATCGGCCAGATGACAAGTTCGGGATCGCCGCGGGCTACGCCCATGTGTCCAAACGGGCGCAGGCGCTCGACGCCGACTACCGCACGTTGGTGAATCCAAATTGGCCCTTGCGAAACTTCGAGGGGTTGCTGACGACGGTCTACCAATACCAGATAAAGGACGGCTGGTCGTTGCAGCCAAACTTCCAATACATCATCCATCCGGGCGGCGGCGCCACGGGGCCGGCGACGTCATCCGCCGGAAAGGTCCTCAAAAACACCTCGGTGTTCGGGCTCCGGACTACGCTCAAATTCTAGCACCGTGCGCATCGCACGGACTCTGTTCGACGAAGTTCAGGCTTAGCTCGTGTAGATGATGACGACCGCGCAGATGGCATCAGGGCGACCGGCATGTCGGCTTACTTGGGGCCAACATCTCATTGAGCCTTTTCAGCCTGCTCGCGCTCGCGCAAGCCTCGGGCAAGTTGATCAACAGACGTCTCCTGCGCCAATTCGTCTTGTTGGCAATCCTCGTCATCGACATTCAGCCGCGTGGCAAGCTTCTGCAATATTCTCAAAGATCGCGTCGCCTCCCGTTCAGAGAGCAGATTAATCTGAAGTTCTAGACGATCCCGCTTCTCCAAGATGCGGTCGGTCGCATTTTGGCGAATGAGGACACAGGAGGTGAGAAGTACCGCCTCCAGCGCGAGGAATGTCCCGAGCAGCGGGAACGGGAATGGATCAAGCGCGCGATCGGGGAATACCCCGCCGAACGCAATCCAACACACCACCGCCCCGCACTGCAGCACAACGAACTGCGGAGTTCCCGCAAACGATCCGATTGCATGAAAAACACGATGATGAAGAGCGATCTTTTCCTCATCCTGCTTTTCAAGCCGCAGGATGGCGTCGATATTTTCTACCGGTCTTTTCGATGATGCCGACGCTGACATGGTCAGCTGGCGATCTGCTCGGCGGCTCGCCGCGCTGACTGTCGGGTCCGGTCGAGTGTCTCATCTCCGGCTTTTTCGGCCTTGGCACGCGCTTCACATTTCGAGCGAAGCTCCTCGATCTCATCGTCTGTGAGGTGCTCGATTCCCACGAGACTATTGCGCGCTGCGCTCACGCGAATGAGTTCGTCCAGCTTTACCTGAATGGCGGCGCTGTCCCGGTTTTGCGAATTCTGAATCAGAAATACCATAAGGAAAGTTACGATTGTGGTGCCAGTATTAATGACCAACTGCCAAGTGTCTGAGAAGTGGAAGAGCGGGCCGCTTATGCCCCATCCTACCACCACACCCGCGGCTAACAGGAAGGTTGAGGCGCGCCCCGCCGCAACCGAAGTCTTGTTCGCCAAGTCACCGAAGAATTTTGAAATCGGCGACGGTTCGTGTCTCATGATCTTAGCCTCTACCACCAACCACCAATGTTGTGTTGGGGCAAAAAGTTCCGCGTTAGGAACCATGGTCTGCGGCATACTCTGTGAAATGCTTTTCGCGGGCGCTCCCGAGAGAAGGTATTACGAGCGATCGCGGAGTACGTCCCAAGCCGCGCCTCTTTGGAGCCGACCTCAACCCTAGAATTCCACTTTGCCCCTGACTCGGAACGGATGGCCAAGGATTCGATTCCTGCCGGCTCATAAGTCAGCCGCGGATAAAATCTCTTACGCGAAGGGTCCTCCACGAGCGATCAGGTTGCGATATCGGGCCTCGTACTCCTTCGCCATCCGGCTTGCGGCGAAGCACTCCTCGAACCGCGCGCGGACCACTCGTCTGTCCAGCCGGCCCAGTTCTTTCACTGCCCTGATCGCCTGTTCCTCACCATCGACGATGAAGCCGGTCACTCCGTCCTCAACCACCTCCGGCACCGAGCCTGATCGATAGGCGATTACGGGCGTCCCGCACGCCATCGCCTCGATCATGACCAGACCGAACGGCTCGGGCCAATTGATCGGAAACAGCAGGCCCGCTGCGTTCGCGAGGAAAGGCTGCTTCTTCGCGTCGTCGACCTCGCCGACGAGCTGAACCGTCTGGCCATCGATGTTTGGCTCGAGCTTGTTCTTGAAGTAGGCCGTCTCGGCGCGAGGAATCTTGGCGGCTAGGCGGCGCAGCACCCGGTAGTCCGTCGAGCGGCTGAGGGCTTCGGCCATCGCCGCCAAGTCCGTCGTGTCCTGAAACATCGCCTCTCGTCGGTTGCAGGATCAGTGATCCAGTGACGTCGCACAATACCGATGGCGCCGGCCACGAGGTATCGGAAAAACGTGCGATTCACGGCCTTTTCCGGGCTATTGGGGTCGGTTCGGCCGTGCAGAAACGAAGCAGCGGCAGCGCCCGTTGAGGAGGCCTGGCCACGTTGCAAGCCGATTGACAGCATGATCGTGGCCGGCGATCTTTTCCTTCGCCGACACAGTCTTGGTAAGCGTCCCGATGAGTTTCAGTCCGGCCGCTTGGAGGGTCGCTTCCGGCCCCGGCGAGGTCAAAACCATGCTGTCCCCCCACGCAACGATCGTTACACTGGCATCCGGCATCATTTGAGGGTGCATTCATTTCGCGCCTTCACGGTCCTCCTGGCGTGGGGGCTCATCGTCGCCGCGTTCTACGAAAAGCCTGAATTGTTGACGGGCATCCAGCGCTTGGTACAGCGTGGCATCGAAGGTCTCGGCGACAACATTCCTCCGCCTTGGGGACCTCGAATTGAATTCGTCTTTCGAGAGATCGGCGGGTTCATCTGGCTGCAGATCACCTTGATTGTTGTCGGGTTGCGGATCGTGCTGTTTGGCATCGCCAGCACATGGCGGATGCTACGCGGCCGGCGCTGACTTCGCGACCTACGGCGCCGAGAGCGCCGTTCGACCGCAGTTGGATGTCCCTCCCCGTCGCTCGCGTGCAGGTGCCGTTGCGCTTAGGAACCCAAGAGGCACTCCGGGGCAGCGCTGCGAGTTGGCAGGGGACCGAGGGACTGGAGACCGATCCCGAGGCTGGTGCCGACTTTGCTGACGATGAGCGATCGCGGAGCTACAGTCCAACTGTGCTCGCAGCAGGAACGACCGCCTCCGGTTGGAATTGATCCCCCGGAAAACGAACCCTGGAGAAAGCTCATGAAATGGATCCTGACAGCGGCATGCGTGGCAGCGATGGCGCTGGCGTCGACCTCCGGCACGGACGCCAAGGGCTGCATCAAGGGCGCCATCGTCGGCGGCGTCGCCGGTCACATGGCCGGTCATGGCAAGCTCGGCGCTGCGGCGGGCTGCGCGATCGGCCACCACGAGGCCAACAAGCAAAACAAGCCGAACAATTCGAACGCCCAGGCGCTGTCCGGTCAGAAGTGACGGTTTCTGTGGGGATCGCAGCCTTGTCCGCGTTCGCGAGCGCGTCCCACCGAAGCTAGGATCGGGAAGCCGAACAGGGTGGTGAAGACCGGTCGGGCATCCCTAGCATGTGTGCCCCAGCTTTACTTGCCGGAAGTTACTTGCGCACCCGGCAATAGCGGCGAAGACTTTGTCCTCTGACGCGTGGGATGGCGACCCATGAGTACCGATGACGGAATTTGCTCCGATCTAACCCTGCAAAACCTCGATGGCCTGCTTCCGGATCTTGAGGTCCTCTACAAGGACGTGCACTCCCATCCGGAGCTCTCGATGCTGGAGACCCGCACGGCAGGTCTCGCGGCCGACCGGCTTCGCGCCGCCGGCTACGAGGTGACCACGGGCGTCGGCAAGACCGGGGTCGTCGGAATCCTGCGCAACGGCGACGGGCCGACAGTCATGCTGCGGGCCGACATGGATGCACTGCCCATCCAGGAGGCGACCGGCTTGCCCTATCAGAGCACGGCGACGGCAGCCAATCGGGAGGGCGAGACGGTGCCGGTCTCCCACATGTGCGGTCACGACATGCACGTCACCTGGCTTGCGGGAGCCGCCAGGCTGTTGGCCGAGGCGCGATCGACTTGGCACGGCACCTTGATGGCCGTTTTCCAGCCCGGGGAAGAGACGGCGGAAGGGGCGCAGGCCATGATCGACGATGGCCTGTTCAAGAGGTTCTCCAAGCCGGACGTGATCCTCGGACAGCACGTGATGGTCGGGCCGTCGGGGACCGTCGCGGGACGTCACGGCGCGATCACTTCGGCCGCGGACAGCCTGCAGATCCGTCTCTTCGGCCGTGGCGCCCACGGATCCATGCCGCAGGCGAGCATCGATCCCGTCATCATGGCGGCCTCGACGGTGATGCGGCTGCAGACCATCGTTTCGCGCGAAGTGGCGGCGGCGGAGGCCGCGGTCGTGACGATCGGCGCGCTGCAGGCCGGCACCAAGGAGAACGTCATTCCGGATGAAGCCATCATCAAGCTCAACGTCAGGACGTTCGACGCAGGTGTGCGTACGCGCGTGCTGGCCGCGATCGAGCGCATCGTCAACGCCGAGGCCGAGGCTTCGGGCGCGCCGCGCAAACCCGAGATCACCACCCTGGACCACTATCCGCTGAACGTGAACGATCGCGAGGCGAGCAAGCGGGTCGTCGACGCCTTCCGCAGACATTTCGGCAGCGAGCGGGTGCGCGAGACGGGGCCGGCGCCGGCGAGCGAGGACTTCGGCTCGTTCGGGACCGAATGGCATTCGCCCTCGGTGTTCTGGTTCGTCGGCGGCACGGATCCGGAAGTGTACGCCAAAGCCAGGGCGGCCAATCGGCTGAACGAGCTTCCCGTCAACCACAGTCCGAAGTTTGCACCTGTTCTCCACCCGACCTTGCGCACGGGCGTGGAAACGCTGGTGGTCGCAACGCGGGCCTGGTTGGCGGCGTGATGCCATCCGGCTTGACGAACGTTGTCCGGCCAAGGCAACAGCCGCAGGGCCAACGCCCAGGTCGGACTAGCTGATGTCTCGGAGGAGAGGTTTTGGAAGCGCTTCCGTATCTGCTGGATCTCGCGGGCACGTTCGTCTTCGCATTGAGCGGTGCGATGGCGGGCGTCAAACGCAAGCTGGATCTTTTCGGAGTTCTGGTGCTGTCGTTCGTGGCCGCGAACACGGGCGGCATCACGCGCGACGTTCTGATCGGGGTCGTTCCGCCCGGAGCCATCGACGACTGGCGCTATCTGGCCGTGTCCCTCGCTGCCGGCGTACTCACCTTCCTGTTTCCGTCGATCCTGGTGCGGCGCTGGAATCCCGTGCTGGTGTTCGATGCGGCGGGGCTGGCTCTGTTCGCCGTGTCCGGCGCGCATAAGGCGCTGGCGCACGGACTGAACCCGGTTATGGCAACTCTGCTCGGCATGCTGACCGGCATCGGTGGTGGCATGGCGCGGGATGTTCTGCTCGCCGACATCCCGGTCGTACTGCGCGCGGACTTGTATGCCGTGGCGGCGCTGCTGGGCGCCGCTATCGTCGTGATCGCCGACAGGCTTCAATTGCCTTCCGGCCCGGCCGTGCTGGTCGGAGCGGCGCTATGCTTCGGTCTTCGGGTCGTGGCGATGCAGCGCGGATGGAGATTGCCGGTCGCCGCTCTGGGCTCCGATCAAGACAAGACATCCAGATGACCTTCGTCGTCCCGCTGGGTCATCCAGAGCGACGCGAGGAGGGCCGATCCGGAGAGGACGCGACCGCCCGCAAGGCCTGGCGCTCCCGGCAGAGGTCGTTGACCTTCCCTCGCATGCGGGCAAGCAGGAGCTCGGCCGAGGCGGTCGCCAGGCCGGCCCGCTGCAGCATCCGGATCTCTCTTTCCTGAGCGCTGATCTGCCCGCGCATGCGGGTGATCTCGTTGTGGACCCAGTGCAATTTCACAGCGTGCTCAGATCCTCGGGCACGTCGCCGAACTTCCGGATCACCGTGGCATCGCCGAATTCGCCGGTGGCAGGGTCGCCGGTCCGGCTGAAGGCGAGCGCGCCGGCGCAGCCCGGCTTGCGCGACAGGACCTCCGCGCGCATGACGGCGGCGTTGGCGCTCGTGCACTCCGCGGCTTCGCCGGGCGCGAGGCCGTCATCGGCCATGACGAACGGAAGCGCGACGTAGTAGGTCACTTCAGACATGCGTCTTCACTCCGTGGTGTCGGAGCACGGCCTCGCGCATCTCGTCCGGCGAAATGTCACCGGCGACATAGCGAGCGAGCTGCTCGCGGACGAACGCGGATGGCTCGCCGCCCTCCATCCGCGTGATCGCGATGGCATTCTTTACCGCGTTGGCGCGACCCTTGAGACCGTCATCACTCATCCGCCTGCTCCCTGCGCCGGCGCGCCGGCGAAAGCCTCCTCGTGCGCAGCCGGTCGATACCTTCGTCCGGAGCTGCTCGAACCGGGCTTCGAGGAAGTCGTTGGCCACGAGCAGCGCCTTCACCGCCTCCCGGGCGTCGCCGCCACAGGCCGCAATGGCCTGGTCGGCAGCGGCATCCAAGTCGTCGGGCTCGGAGGCGGTCTGCTCAGATTCGCGTTCATCCGGTGATGTTCCTCTTCGTTCTAAAGAGTCAAGGGCACCTTTCCGGATTAAGGCGCAGCGGCCGAGGCCGACGGATTTCAGGGGATGGCGGCTGACCTGTCGGAACCGGCGCCTGCCATTCGTCTTGAATCCGAGCCACCCCGAACAGGAGTTCTGCGTATCATGGCCCCCCGCGCCAACTGGAAAGGCTTCCTTCGGCTGTCACTGGTCACGTGCCCGGTGGCGCTTTACCCGGCGACGTCCGAGTCCGAGAAGATCAGCTTCAACCAGCTGAACCGAGCCACCGGTCACCGGATCAAATACCTGAAAGTCGACGCGGACACTGGCGACGAGGTGCCCAACGAGGACATCGTCAAGGGCTACGAACTCGAGAAGGGCCAGTACATCGAGGTCAGCAAGGCAGAGCTCGAAGAGATCGCGCTCGAGTCCACCCGCACCATCGAGATCGACGAGTTCGTCGACAGGACCGACATCGACCCCCGCTACCTGATCCGGCCCTATTACCTGCGTCCGGACGGCAAGATCGGCCATGACGCCTTCGCCGTGATCCGCGAGACCATCCGGGAGATGGACAAGGTCGCGATAGGGCGGGTGGTGCTGACCAGCCGCGAGCACATCATCGCCCTCGAGCCGCGCGACAAGGGGCTGATCGGCACGCTGCTGCGGTACCCCTACGAGGTCCGCGATCCGGCGGAGTATTTCGACGAGATCCAGGACGACAAGGTCACCAAGGACATGCTGGATCTCGCCAGGCACATCGTGAACCAGAAGGCCGGGCGGTTCGAACCGGAAAAGTTTGAGGATCAGTACGAGACCGCGTTGATCGACCTCATCAATCAGAAGCGCGCCGGCAAACCCATCACGCCGAAGGCGCGCCCGCGCGGCGAGAACGTCGTCGACCTGATGGACGCGTTGCGCAAGAGCGTGGGCGGCGCAGCTGCCGAAACCACCGCTGCCAAGCCCGCGAAGAAGACGAAGAAGGCGGCCGCGGGCCAGAAGGAAATGCTGATGCCGATTGCCGGCAAGAAGGCGGCCAAGGAGGCGGCGGCGAAGAAGTCCACGGCCAAGCCGCAGCGGAAGTCCGCCTGACGTCGGAGTAGGGAGAGCCACATGGATATGAAAGAAGCCTCGGCCATGACGGAAGCCTCCGGCCTGACGAACGAGCAGGACGGCATCGAGCAGACTTCCAGTGCGCGTCGGCGGCCGCTGCAGTCGCCATCGCCAGATGCCGCGATCCGCTGGGCGGAGCAGCTGCGCAAGGTGACGGTAAAGGCGCCGTTGCAGTCGATATTCGTCGCGTTCTTGCTTGGTATTTGGATCGCGCGCCGGCGCTAGGGAATTTGGAACGTACGTCGCTCCTTCCGGAGAGAAAGGAAGTTCGATTTGCCACGCGCTGCGATTTTTGACCTGGACGGGACGTTGCTGGACTCCGTGGACCTGCACGCAATCGCGTGGCACGAAGCCATGGTGAAGTTCGGCCACGATGTCAGCTTCGAACGCGCACGAAGCCAGATCGGCAAGGGCGGCGACAAGCTCATTCCCTTCTTTCTGTCCGATGAGGCACAGCGGGACCATGGCAAGGAGCTCGCTGCCTGGCGGAGCGAACGTTTCAAGGCCAAGTATCTACCGCTGGTCCGACCGTTCTCCGCTGTGCCCGACCTCCTCATGCGTGCGCGGGTCGCGGGCCTCCAGATCGCCATCGCCTCGTCTGCCAAGAAGGACGAGCTCGAAAAGTATCTCGATATTGCACGCATCGCGAAGCTGGTCGACGCGGTGACGTCGTCCGACGACGTCGAGGAATCGAAGCCGGCGCCGGACATATTCGAGGCCGTTCTGAAGAAGCTGGCTATCGACGGAAGCAGCGCGGTTGCCGTCGGCGACTCGCCTTACGACGCGCAGGCCGCCGGCAGAGCGAAGGTCCAAACCATCGGGGTGCTCTGCGGGGGCTTCACGGAGGATCGGCTCCGCCAGGCCGGGTGTGCTGAGGTCTATCCCGGGCCGGCCGCGCTGTTCGCCAAGTTCGAGGATACCTTGCTCGCAAGATAGATCGAGCGCTTTCTCGAAGAGAACGTCAAGTTTAAGGGCCGCCGTCAATAGCATCGCCTGTTGCAAGGCCGAAGCGCCAACGTCGCGTCGGCGGCCTTAGAGATTCCAGCAAGCGCCGTACTTGCGGCGATTTGAACGGATCGTCGAGCCATGTCGAAGAAATTGGGCGCCGAGGGTTTGCGGAAGCCTAGCCTCCCATCGACGTTCGAACCTGCTCAGGACGCGCCGAGGCAAACTGATGTCGTTCATGGTGCCGTCCTCCTAAGCGGCCACAGCTCTAGACGTCGAGCGAAGACGGAATGGCTTGCCGCCGGGCGGATTGCGTGGCCCGCCGTCCAGATCGCACAATGCCTCGAGGATCTCGTCGATCGTGACCGGAGCCTTCAATCCGGCCGGCGCCCGCAACGACGGGCAGGACGCGATTGCCGACGCGTCCGATGCCCAGGACGCTAGAATGGCGCGTTTCTCGGAGGTCGACAGAGAAGGGTCCGATAGCACGTCCCTGGGATGTTCGAACACCGTCCCGGGGTGCAGCAGCGCGTTGAGGTCGAAAACGTTGTCGTCGCAAGCGGTCGTCGGCCGCATGGTCTCCTCCATTCTTAGACGAACGGTGCCGCGCGTCGAAGGACGCGCGGCCTTCCTGCAGTGGATCGATTAGGCCGCCTTGGCCTCGATCTGATGGACGTTGTCCGAAGGCGTTGCGCCGTTGACGGCGATGCGCCGCGGCTTCATGGCCTCCGGGATTTCCCGGACAAGCTCGATCTTCAGCAGACCGTTGTCGAAGGTCGCGCCCTTCACCTGGACGTAGTCAGCCAGGTTGAACTGGCGCTTGAAATGCCGGGTCGAGATGCCCCGGTAGAGGAACTCGCGCTCGGCCTTTTCGGTCTTGCCGCCTTCGATCGTGACGACGTTCTGCTCTGCCGTGATCGAGACTTCTTCGGGCGAGAAACCGGCGACCGCCAGCGTGATCTGGTATCGGTCTTCGCTAAGCCGTTCGATGTTGTAGGGCGGATAACCTTCGTCCGCGGCCCGCTGGGCCGTCTCGGCAAGGTCGAACAGACGGTCGAAGCCGATGGTCGATCGGAACAGGGGAGAGAAGTCGTAAGTGCGCATAGCCAAATCCTCCAAAGAGCAAGATGGGTATGAGGCACCGGACACGACCGGTGCCCGTCTCGATTCCGAGGCCCCGGGAGGCACCTTCGGAAGCCACCCGCAGGTGGCGACGAAAAAATTAGCAAACCCGGTTTTGGTTTCAAGGGGGATGCGAAAACTTTTGATGCCGATCAAGTGCGGATCAGGCGGTCAGACCCCGCAGCGCCGCGACCACTTCGGCCCCACGGTACGGCTTCGGCAGGAAGACGCTACCCGCCGGCAAATCGTCATCACCGATCCGCGCATGACCGGACGTCGCGACGATCTTGATCGGCGGCCAACGGTGGCGAACAAAGTGGGCGAGCTTCAGGCCGTCTATCGAGCCCGGCATCTGGATGTCCGTGAAGACGACATGGACGTCCGACCGAGCCGTGAGGATTGCAATGGCTTCGTCGGCATTCGCTGCCTGGATCACTTCGAAGCCGGCGCTTTCGAGCATCTCGGCGGAGTCCATCCGCAACAAAAAAGTCGTCTTCGACAATCAAGATCACGGGACCCGAACGCGCCATTTCATCCTCCACCGGCCCAAGCGGTTTAGGAAGGATTCGTTCCGGAGGATTAAGGACTTAGGATTAGCGCAGATTCAGCTTGGTGCGGCCGCCCACTAGTCGCCTACTCGGCCGCGCTCCGGACGGGTATCGCCGATCGGATCAAACACGGCGAGGAGATCCGCAAGCTGCTCGGCGATCTCGCGGCGGCTGAGAAACAGCACGAACGTACCGCAGGCGAAAACGAGGAGAAGCACCTGTCGAGCGATGCGAGAGGCAGGGAGTCCGCCTAGACCTGGTCGAACTCGCCCGCGATCTCGAGAAGGGCGCTTCCCATCGACAGGACGGAAAGCGGACCCTTTCTAGTTTCGCTTGTCGGGAAGCGAATGCTCGAGGAAGAAGCGCAGCATCTCCCTCGTCGCATCCGGACCGTCCGGATCGGTCTAGGAGCCGGCGGGACTGCCTCCCGACCATGCGTGTCCGGCTCCGTGGATTTCCCAATGCTCGAGGATTCCGCGTCCGGCGGCGTCGGTATGGACCGTGCGGGTATAGGCGTGTCCTGCACCCGCCCTCGATGCACCTTGGTCGGAATAGCCGGCCCATCGCTCGGCACTGCCTCGGGCCCGCCGCCTTGCTTCATGGCGAGCAGCGCGGAGGGAAGGTCCGTGGCGGCCCCGCAGGCCAGTCCGGAATGTATCCCCGATCGCGGCTACAGATCGCCGTAGGTCGATCCCATGATGGCGGCGGCGGCGCCGGCCGACAGTCCGCCGACATAGACGCGCCGAGGCTCGACCGAATAGTCCTGCATGATCTGGCGGGTGATGCCGGTGATGAGTGAGGGTTCGCCGCCGCCGCGCTGAACAGGAACATCGACGCCGGAAGCATGTTGTGATGGGCCACGATTGGAGGACGATATGAACAAGACATTTCTTCTGATGCTGACGGCCGCGTCGCTTCTGGCCGCACCGTCTTTCGCGCAAAATCCGCCGGCGACGGACCGGCCGAACAACAACGCGGTCAACAGCTCCGGCCAGAACAATTCCGACAAGCCGGTTTCGGGCGCCAACAGCTTCACCGAGGGCCAGGCCAAATCGAAGATCGAGGAAGCGGGCTATTCCAACGTCACCTCCCTGCAGAAGGACGACAAGGGCGTGTGGCGCGGTAAGGCCAGCAAAGGCGGCTCCTCAAGCGAGGTCAGCCTGGACTTCCAGGGCAACGTGAACGCGACAAGGTGACCGAGCGCGCAGCGCCGAACACAGAGAAGGATTCGACATGACCGTTACGATTTCACGTCTCTACGACAACTATTCCGACGCGCAACGCGCCGTGACAAGCCTGGAGGCGGCCGGCGTGCCGCATGCGGATTTGAGCATCGTCGCCAACAACTCGGACAACTGGTACGGCGCCGACAAGAAGGTCGACCGCGATCGCGATGGGGTCGATGATCGTGCGGAAGGTGCGGCTACGGGAGCGGGCATCGGCGCGGGCCTCGGCGGCGCCGCCGGGCTGCTCGCCGGCCTCGGCCTCTTGGCGATCCCGGGCTTGGGCCCGGTTGTTGCGGCCGGTTGGCTCGCGTCGACCGCGCTGGGTGCCGTTGCCGGCGGTGCTACGGGCGGCGTCGTCGGGGCGTTGACGCAGGCGGGTGTATCCGAAGAGGAAGCTCCGCTCTACGCCGAAGGCATCAGGCGCGGCGGCACGCTGGTTTCGGCTCGCGTCCCGGATGCTGATCGTGCGCGGTACGAAGCGATCCTGAACCAGTCCGCCGTCAATCTGCGCGACCGGAGCGCGGCTTGGCAGAAGGCCGGGTGGAAGAGCTACGATCCCTCCGCCCAGCCTTACGGCGCGGACGAGGTGCGCAGGGAGCGTCAGCTCTATGGCACCGGCGTGAGGTAAATCATTCGGCGGCCCGCCCAGGCGGGTCGCCTTTTTGCGCGCGACACAAGCTAGGAGCCGAACATGAGCCGCGGAATGCCATCGATGACTGCCCTCTTGGGTATGCTCGCCCTCGCCGGTTACCAAAACCGGGACAAGTTGGCGGATATGTTCCGCAACGCTACCTCCGGTCAGTCGGCGGGCGGCGCTAAGGATTCGCTAAGCGGCATGCTCGGCAATCTGGGCGGTCTGGTCGGTGGCGGCGGCGTGGGCTCGCTCCTCAACGGCGGGATCGGCGAGTTGCTCGAGCATTTCAAGCAGAACGGTCAGGGAGAAGCCGCCCAATCCTGGATCAATCAGGGGCCGAACCGGGAGGTCACCCCGCCCGAACTTCAGCAGGCGATCGGTCCGGACGTCCTGCAAAAACTTGAGCAGCAAACCGGGCTGGCGCAGCAGGAGATCCTCGAGAGATTGTCTCGCGAGCTTCCTTCAGCCGTGGACAAATACACGCCCGACGGACGCCTTCCTGCACCGGCGGCAGGATAGCAGCAGCGCAAGCTTGGAGGAGCGATATGGGAATCATTTGGACGATCATCATCGGCTTCGTCGCAGGGGTGATCGCGAAGTTCATCATGCCCGGCGACAACGAGCCATCCGGGTTCATGCTCACCACAATTCTCGGAATAGTGGGGGCGTTCGTGGCGACCTACCTTGGCCAGGCTCTCGGCTGGTACCGGCCCGGAGAAGGTGCCGGACTGATCGGAGCCGTCGTGGGCGCCATCATCGTGCTGTTCGTCTACGGTATGGTGGCCGGTCGCAGCCGTCGGGCCATCTAGCACGTCGACGGACGAACCCGTGTGAGCGCGTAGTCGAGAGCCTCAAGAGTTGGGAGCCGCGTTGGTCGGAAAGGCGGCCGATCTCAAGTTCAAGGCGAGAAGCCTCAGGATGAGGTGGGCGACGAGCGCCGACGGCCGATAGTGGACAAGCGGCTGCAGACCTTCCTGCAATAGACGTCCGCGCCGGCGCAGGTTGTGTTGCCATGGCCGGTCCTGCAGTCCGGCTGACGTCCGTCTAGACTTGAGGCGTGCCATGTCGACCATAGCGAAGCTTTTAACTCAAAAGCAGAACCTCGTGGACCAGCTTGCGGAGGATCCTGGTCCCAACGAACGCGAGGAAATAGAGCGTCTTCTTGCCAAGGTCGAAACCGCTCTGTCGTGGCTCTCTCCCAACGACCCTGTTGAAGGGACAGATTGATCCCCAGGGACTCGAACGCTCCAGGAACGTAATTCGTCTTGCCGCTTTTCCCCGCATCAAAAGTTTGGCGGAGGCGACGAAGATGAGCAGTGATGCGGTCAAGCCGGTGCTGGCGCGGGTTTCGTTGGCTCTCGCTCTCGCGCTCTCGACCTCGGCCACGCTGGCACAGCCGGTGAGATGGACGAAATATACCATCCCGGCGACCGGCACTTCCGTCGATTTTCCCGCCTCGATCTTCACCGAAGAAGCGGGCCTGCCCGACGGCCGGGGACAGCGCTTCAGGACGTCCGACGGCCGAGCCGATTTCACGCTTCAGGCTGTACCGAACGTCTCCAACGATTCACCGGCTGTTTTTCTCGCGAAGAAGGAGCCGCCTTCGCGCATCCAGTACAAGCGCGTGACGTCCCGCTTTTTCGCGGTGTCGAGCTACAAGGGCGACAAGGTCTTCTATGACCGGTGCAACTTTTCGGCTCGGATAGTTCATTGCGTGCTGATCAACTATCCCGCCAGCGAAGAGCACGATTGGGACGGCATCGTCACTCGCATCAGCTTGTCGCTCCGCGGCCGATAGGCGAGCCTCAGGACGCGTAACACCAAGTGGCCGCTTCCGGACTCTTACGGGCTTGCGGGATACTTGCCGTTTACTTCCCACCGCTACGATATTCCGCGTCATGGGCAGTGATTTCGATCCTCAGCAGCAGGCGCAAGCGGCGATCCAGGAGGCCGTGGTCGTCGGCGGCTTCGAACGGCAGCGATGGCTTCGGATCGCGCAGGCCTGGCTAGAACTCGCACGGACGCGGCTGGAGCCGGCGGGCTCGCAGTCGAGCTAGTCCGGATATTGTGGACACTCCGGACAGCTGTCGCCGATGGAATCCAGGACGTCGCGGACTTCGGCGACGGCTTCATCCGGAGAGATGCCGGGCGGTGTATCCCGACGGGCGAGTTCGAGAGCGCGTTCGCGGGCGTGTGGGTCGGCCCGTTCCTGCTCCCAGCCGTGCTCCTCGCATTCGCGGATCGCGCCGGCTTCCTGCAGCACGCCGATGGCCCAGCCGCGTAGCGTCCGGATCGCCGGTCGTCTTTCCTTCGTCATCAACATCGCGGTCGCTCCTGGTGCCCTCAGCGAATCCTCGCGGCCGCCGTGCGTTCCGCGCTGCTACCACAGGGCAGGGATTCCGAAACTGCGGAGGCTGGCTTTTCCCTCTTTTGCCCGCTGTCCTAGTCCTGGAACAAGGCGTCCGTGCTCCGATTGGATCGGTGAGTGCGCGTTGCGTGGAGTTTGTCGATGACAGCGGAGAAGCAGGTGCTGCAAGCCGTTGAGCGGGTTCAAGCCATCCTGGCGAGCTATGTGGAACCGGGTGAGCGGGACTGCGAGCGGACCGTCAACGATCTTCTCGACGTTCTCGACCGGGACGAGGTGGTGGCAGCGGTCGAAGAACTCGAAGCGCGCGGAGAGGCCGTCGACGAGCTCCGGCGCCTTCTCGAGCGAGGTGCGCCCCGATGGAGCTCTCCGCCGGTGAACTCCGCGGAGCCCGACCTGCCGCCGATGCCGCCGGAGAAACGGCCGCAGGATCCGGGAATGGAAGGAAGCGACCTTCGCCTCGAAGGCTACAGGATCGAGACCAGGGAGCACGCCGGCGAACATCCCGACACCATGCCGCAGGTGATCGAGGTGACTGACCCCGAGGGGCGGAAGGCCGCCTACGTGCCGCTCAGCCGCGACGGCAGGGTGGTCGACAGTTCGGCGGTGGTGGAGAAGCTGAAGAACTGCGAAGGCTGACGGCTCAGGCTGCGAGCGCGGGTCTTCCTTCTCCCCGGTCGCCACGATCTTCAGCGCGCCGTCCGGAAGCGGACGCTGCAGCGCTTGAGCCTCGCTCCAGGGAGCGCGCATCGGGTCGAGTTCGAGTTTAGCCATTCGTCTGATACTGCGAGAGTGGGCGTCGTGCGAGACGCCGTCCGATCCAAATATCGGATCCCAAAGCTTCGCGGGCAACGAAAACCCTCAAAATGAGGCTTCCTACATGTGGAGAAAGAAATTCGCGTTGGGCGTCATCAGGTTACGAGGCCAATGATGGCAACTCACGACTCCCTTGCACACCAGGCCGACCGCCCCCGCATCCTGACGGCTGAACTGGATCCCGGTAGTCTCGCATTTCCCGCCCAAGCGCAACCTGCTGCCTGCGCACCTCACGATGTTCACCGCCTGTCGTCGGCGCAAACGGCTCGCCTGGACGATTTCGACCTCCCAGGCGCTCCCCTACCCATCCTGCTCGATGCGCCCTTCCTGCTGGGCTCCGGTGTCGCGATCCGAATCCGGTCGCCTGAGCTCGAGCAGTTGCGGGCTGCGGCGCGCGAAGCGATGGGCGGCGAGTTCTCCAAGCGCCCACGACCGGGCATTCGCTCTGTTCGAGGGCACCTGCGTGCGCGGCATCTACGACAACATGAAGACCGCAGTGGAGACGATCTTCGTCGGCAAACGGCGTCTCTACAATCGCCACTTCATGCAGATGTGCAGCCACTATCTCGTCGATCCGGTCGCATGCACGCCGGCATCAGGCTGGGCAGGTCGAGAACCAGGTTGGGCTTGTCCGGGAGCGCTTCTTCATGCCACGGCTGCGGTTCAAAACCCTCGACGAGTTGAACGCCTGGCTGCTGGACAAGTGCATCGCCTACGCCAAAGCCCATCGCCACCCGGAACTGGCCGAACAGACGGTCTGGGAGGTCTTCGAGGGGGGAACGGCCAAAGCTCGTTCCCTATGCCGGCCGGTTCGACGGATTCCACGCGGTGCCGGCATCGGTCTCGAAGACCTGCCTGGTGCGCTTCGACAACAACAAATACTCGGTTACGGCCAGCGCGGTCGGGCGGCCGGTCGAGGTTCACGCCTATGCCGGCCGCATCGTAATCCGCCAGGACGGACGCATCGTTGCCGAGCATCCACGCTCATTCGGTCGCGGCGAGACGACCTACGACCCCTGGCATTACGTGCCGGTGCTGGCTCGCAAACCCGGCGCCTTGCGCAACGGCGCCCCCTTTAAGGACTGGGTACTGCCGGCGGCTATTGAACGTGTACGGCGCAAGCTCGCGGGCACCGACGATGGCAATCGGCAGATGGTCGACATCCTCAACGCGGTTCTGACCGATGGTCTGCCGGCCGTCAAGGCGGCCTGTGCCGCGTGCCTCGCGTGATTCGAGCGAAACCTCTCGCCGTGTTGAAGCAGCGTGAAGAGATATTCCTTTTGCCAATCCTTGGGCATACGCATCTCTCAATCGAGAAGCCGAACATCCTTGGCTTCCCCTATCCAACGGAGAAACTGAATGACCAAAGTAAAGCTCTTGTCGGCCGGGCTGCTCGCTGCGACCATGCTGACTGTCACCCCTGTCCTGGCTCGCGAGTACCATTCGACCTCGCGGCACGTCGCTGCCCCCGCCGACGCGAGCTTACGTCCGACCGCCCAATATGTTGATGGGCGGGTCTGCACCCCGGCGCCGGCTGTGGGCGCATTTGCGACGCAGCCCTGGACCAACGGCCCCCCTTGCGAACCCACGTCGGGTTATTGATCCGCCGCGACGAAGCGTGATGAGCACAAAGGCGACGGGCCAGAAACGATGTTTCTGGCCCGCTCTTTATGCCGATGAATCTGCTTCGCTTACGACATAGCAAGCGCTGAGCACATCTTGAAGTTTTTTATAATCGATTTCGCCTGCATCAGCTCCCATCTCAATAACGAGAACTGATGTAGGAGATCGCCATGAAACTGCTGCAGACAACGTTCCTGTCTTACGCGACTGCGCTGTCTGTGCTTGCCCTTTCTGGATACATCGCGACGGCCGGGCCCATCGTGCCCCCGGGACGCTATTGTTTGTCCTACGACGAAGGCGGCACCGATTGCAGCTTCACAAGCTATGCAGAGTGCCTCGAAACTGCCTCGGGCATTGCCGCCGAGTGCTACGGCAAAACCGCTCGCGACGACGAACATGACCGCGCCCTTGTCCCTCACTAGTAATGATTCGAACACTGGACCGCCTCATTCAAAGATATCCGCCTGTTTCGCTAAGCTTGAAAGCCGCAACCGGGCACGTCGCCCAATTGGAAAGGAAATGACGATGAAACGACTCATGACAGCGCTGGTAACGACCCTGCTCGCCACCAGCTTGCTTGCGGTGACGGCCGAAGCGCGCGGGGGTGGCGGTCACATGAGCGGCTTCGGCGGAGGCCATATGGGAGGCTTTGGCGGCGGCCATATCGGTTTTGGCAACCATGGGGGCGCCTACCGTTCAGGCTTGCACCACGACGCCATGCACCATTTTGGCGGCGTCTGGCCAAGATACGGTACATTGTTGGGCGACAGCCTGGATTGCTATGATCTCTACTACGGTCGTCGACCCTATAGTTGGCCACCCTACTGCGGCTGATACCGACAACTTTGCAGCACCGCGAAATTGGACAGAAGGACCAGCTCCCGTGCGGTCCCTCCACTCCGCACCGCAAGTTTCATCACGCAAATGCCCGAGTAGGAAGCGTCGAATTCAAGGCAACGCCTTACGCCTGCGCGAACTTCCGGCGTCGTGGCCTAAATTCTTTTTTAGTCGGATTTGCGTTCGTCCGTCACTAACTGGGCTCTCGAGCAATCGATCCTCCAGGCATGCGGCTTTCAGCAGTAATACCGTCAAGAAGGTCATAACGATGAGTTCAAAAGCGAATTCGAAGGCTGATCTCGAGCACGCGCCGCAGCAAGGTCGGATCGGATTTATCGGTCTCGGCCGAATGGGGACAGCGATGGCCGCTAACCTCGCGGCCGCCGGAAAAGATGTGCTCGCCTATGTCCGGCGGCCGGAGCAAGTAACAAAACTCTTGCCGCTCGGATTGAAGCCGACAACCACATTTAGCGACCTGTTCGACTGCGCGGTCGTTGTCAGCATGCTGCCCGACGATGCTGCCGTTCAACAGGTCACGTTCGGCCGCAAGGATCTCAGCATCGCCGGTCTCCTCATGGGCTTGATGCCCGGTGCGATCCATCTTTCGATGAGCACGATCAGCCCTGCCATAGCATCCCAATTGGCCAGCGAACATGCGCGAAATGGGCAAAGCTACGTCGCAGCACCGGTGTTCGGAAACCCGGACGCAGCCAAAGCCCACCAGTTGTACGTCATCGCAGCTGGTCCGCAGCCGGATCTCGAGCGTTGCCAGCCGATCTTCGATGCGCTCGGCCAGCAGACGTTTGCGGTGGGCGATACCCCGGCGACAGCGAATCTGATCAAGCTGGTCGGCAATGCCATGATCGCGGCCAATCTTGAAATCCTGGGGGAGATTTGTGCGCTCGCACAAAAGCGCGGGCTCGATACCAGGGAATTGCTCGCGATTCTGACCGCAACAATGTTCGGCAGCCGCTTCCACCGAATCTATGGCGGCAAGATCGCCGACCAGGAATACCGGACTGGTGGCCTGGTTTTCCCGCTCGCACTCAAGGACGTGCGGCTGGTGTTGCAGGAAGGCGAGATGGCCGGAGTCCCCATGCCAACGCTCAGCGTCGTGCGCGACCGCTTCCTCACAGGGATAGCGCGTGGATATTCGGAGCTCGATTGGTCCGCGCTTGGCCTTCTGGCCTCAGAGGAAGCCGGGCTGAACATCGAGTCCGTGAAATCTGGTGCAACGCGGGGTGCGACTCATGATGAGCATCGTGAACTGAACGGCTCCCCGGCGGCCTCCGCCGGGCCGATTACTTGAAAGCCGGCGTTCACGTGTCGTGGTGACCATTTCGTCGCAAAACGCTCGAGCGGAAGCGCACAACCTGGTTGTTCTACACGCAGGAGCTCATTGATGTCCGATCAAGCGATGCCAGATTCATTGGAACTGGAACATACCGACATTCCCGGTACTGACATCAACGTATCGCGCGTCGCACTTGGTACATGGGCAATCGGCGGCTGGATGTGATCGCGACCAAAGTCGGCCTTGAATGGAGCGAGGGACGCGTTATCCGCAATGCTTCTCGCGCGCGGATCCTGAGGGAGTTCGAGGACTCGTTGCGGCGGCTTCGAACCGACTACATCGACATCTACCAGGTGCACTGGCCGGATCCCCTGGTGGAGATCGAAGAGACTGCCGAGGTGATGCACAGCTTGCACCAGCAGGGCAAGATCCGCGCGAATGGCGTCAGCAATTTCTCGATCCTGCAGATGGAACGCTTTCGTCCGGTTGCGCCGTTGCATGTACTGCAGCCGCCTTACAATCTGTTCGAGCGCGGCATCGAGGCCGACATCCTGCCCTACTGCCGCCGGAACGATATCGCGACCTTCGGTTATGGTGCGCTGTGCCGCGGCCTATTGTCGGGCCGCATGCGGAATGACACGGTGTTCAAAGGTGACGACCTCCGCGGCGCCGGCCCAAAATTCTTGCAGCCGCGTTTCGCGCGCTATCTATCGGCCGTGAAGCAGCTCGACGAATTGGCGCAGAAGCGGTTCGGAAGGCGTGTTATTCATCTTGCGATCGGATGGATGCTGGACCAGGGAATCACAACCGCGCTATGGGGCGCCCGCCACCCGGGTCAGTTCAACCGGTCGACGGTATCAGCAGCTGGGCGCTCGACGCGCCAGCGCAGGCTGAGTCGATCGCATCCTCGAGGCCGCCATCAGTGATCCGATCGGACCCGAATTTATGGCACTGCCGGCGCGCAGCTTGGCAGCGTAGTTGAACAAACCTTCATCGACGCGCACCCTCCCGCTTTCCGTCGCATCAACAATGTGCTGCGCAAAAGCGGGCGGGAGAGAAGCAAGATAACATGCGATAACACGATCCGTGCGCGACGCACCGGCTTTTGCTAGGTGCCTTTTTAGGGCCTGGGCTCAGACCCCAGCCCGCCGCCAGCGCACGGAGCGATTGTAACAAGTGGTGCGAGGGACCAGGCCTGCTCCGGCGTTTTCGCGCTTCCATCATGAAAGTAACGCGCGGTCAGCGTGATGGTGCGGCCGGTCGCGACAAGATGTGCGGCCATCACTGCGCCCAGGCCCGCGAGCCAGCTTTCCTCGGGGCCGGCAGGTCCCCACGCAGCGGTGCGGAAGGCGGCTGCCTTCAAGCCCCGCCACGCTTTGCATGAGAGTAGTCAGGGCTTCATGCGGCTCAGCAGCCGATCCCGGAAGCCATACTGATGTAGGAGCGCGGCAGCTGCATGCATTGAGGCGACCGCAATCGTCGTATTGGCTCCAACTCCATGCAAGGCACCGATGGCGCGAAGAACCGCAGGATGGTGCGCGCCGAATTGTGGGACAGACCAGATCCCGAATAGGGTGATGCCCCTATAAGATGCATCGAGTATACCGAACAACAACACTACAGAGACAAGGAGGTAAAGGCTCCAATGCGTGAGTTGGGCTATGAAATGAACCAGCCCGCCATTAGCCGGCGGCAGGGTGCGGCCGAACCGAATGCGCCAGACAATTCTCGTCGGCAACACACAAAGGAGCACGGCTCCGAGCAGAACATGTATTGACCACATCGCCGCGCGATCCGGTCTTGGAAACCAATCGGCGGTCTGTCCAATAGCCCACAGCGCCAGAACAAGTGATGCCGTGATCCAGTGCAGCCAAATCGTGATCGGATCGTAACGCGCGGTAGGATCCAGCATGCGCTCGTCTTTCGACGTCATGGCTCTCTCAACTCCTAACAGGCGGGTGTGTAGCGGCTGCTGCCATCGCGATCACACCATGTGTGCAGCCTGGACCAATGCACCGACTAAATTCAGGAATTCAAAATCTAAACTTGAGTTCAGAAATGAGTTGCTTGTTGCGCTCCAGTTGGTCGCCTACTGGCACGTTTTTAGACATGCCGGCCCCGCTGAAAATGTCTGCTCCCTGGGATAGACCGGAAGTGACTGGCGCGTGAAACCACGCTACCGGACATCGGGACCGAGCATGTCAACGGTCTTTGCCCTTTGGCCGCCGGGTCGACGTGATCCCGGCGCTGGCTCGATCCGCGATGGAAGTTCACCACATCCCGCTCAGGCGAGGTTCACGATCCCATCACTGCCGGCTGAGTCCCGCGCCTCGGAACCCGCGCCGGCTGACCTGACCTGCAAAAGGGGCGCGCTCCTGTGTCGGAATTGAGCTGCCATTTTCACATGCTCGTTCGCCTATGGCGTCGGCTGCAGCCGCGACGGCGAGGCAAGGCCTGCGAGCAGCACCGCCAAAATGCCGGTCAGAAATATGCCGTCGAATGTCCCTGCGCCACCGATGGAAGCGATCGGCGCGCGTTAAAGCCCTACCATCGATTACCGTGAACTTGCGAACGTCGCGATGAGACGAATCATGACAATGCTGGTGACGACCATGCTCGCCCCAAGCTTGCTTGCAGCTACAGCAGAAGCGCTTGGTGGCAGCGGCGACGTCGGCAGCTTTGGCCGTGCCCACATTGGTGCGTTCGGAGGTGGTCGCATCGGCGGCTTCGGTGGGGGCCGCGTCAACCTCGGTAACCGCATGGCCTACGGCTTAGGCCTCCGTCACTACGCAACGCACCGTTTCGGAGGTATCTGGCCTGGCTACGGTGGCCTGTTTGACGATAGCCTGGACTGTTACAATCCCAACTACCGGTATCCGCCATATTACCGGCCGCCCTACTGCGATTGAGCCTCTGGTGCAGCCGGCTTTGACGGTGCAGTTTCGAAAGTCGGTGCTTGAGGGATCCGTCGTCCCTCTGGCACTTCGGCATAGGAAATCTACGTCAACTGCTTAAGCGCGCTAACTCGCAGATGAAAGCACAGTGGCGAGTTCGTCGCGACCGATTCAGCCGCTTTCCCTGCGCTTTCCTTGCGTTTTCCTTGGCGTGTTCGGCACGACCGAAGCGCGCCGAAGCAATGTCCCCTTCTGCCCCATCACCGGTCACTGCTGTCACCTGCCAAAATGCGCGACGGCCCGAACGATTTCGCGCCGGAGTTTTTGGGCTGAAATTTGTTAGGCTTCATCCGCTGGCGTTGCGTGCAGTAGAACAAACGACCGCGAGTTGATCACGCTCAGCGCAACATCTTGCGCGGCCTCTCCCCGAGTTCAGTCGTTCCGTGCGGCCTGATGCTTACGATAGGCCTACCAGCTGTCTGTTTGCGAGGCGAACAGCGGATTGAGGGTCGTGCGTCGGCAGATACACCGTCGGATGGACTTGGGCGAAGGCTCTGATCGAGTCCAACGTTGCGCTGGAAATGCCCTCGTCAGCACTGACGCCGTCCACCCTGCCGGCGAGCATCATGCGCTCATTGTAGGAGGTATCGCCAGCAAGAAAATGCATTGTGCCGTCCTCTTGCTGTACTAGGAGGGAGACATGATCCGCGGTGTGACCTGGTGTGGCCACCGCGACAATGTCCCCAGCATCGGTCAATCGTCGGCTGCGAGCGAAGGGCCCAAACGGTTCCGCTGCGAGTTCAAGCGCAGTTGGATCGAACCAGGAGGGCCAGCGATTAGGAAGGTAACCGCGTATACGCCCTGCCCATCCACTTGCCGTGCGAAGTTCGCCGGAAGCAACAAGGATTTCACATAGGGAAATGTGCTAGGCCGCCATCATGATCCATGTGCAAATGGGTGAGCACGACCTTTTTCACATCGCGCGGTCCAATGCCTAGCGCGCGCAATTGCTGACCGATTTCTTCTTCTCTCTCGATTCGAAAAACGACTTCCCATCGGACAAAGGGATGATACGACGTCCCGGTTTCGAGCAAATGCGCTCCCTGGCCGGTGTCAACTACGATGACACCTTCCTTGTGCTCGATCGCCCAAGCGTACGTCGGCAACCACTCGGTCCAGTTCCGGTCGGTGAAAATGGCAAGCCGTCGTGCCAACCCGTGTCCGTGTCCCTCGACCTGCGCACTTTTTATTTTAACGAAGCCGGTTTGGATTGCATGAATACGCATGGCTGCTTCTGCTCTCCGTGTTAATTTAAAAATTGTACGATGTGATTTGACGTGGCTTCTGTTTCGTTCTGTATCATTGTGCTTCCACCGCTTCATGGGTAAGAAACTGCGCTAAGAACCAGGTGATGCCCAGCAAGTCTGCCGTCCCACCCGGACTTAAGTGGCGCGCGATCAATGCATCATCGAATGCCGCCATCTTGCGTAGCCCGTCCGGCGCTAGGACGCCGCCCTCCCCCACGAGAGTTTTGGCGTAAGCTCGGACATAGTCCCGGCCTGCGCGACCGCCGCGTGACAGAAGATTGGTGTCATCATTGACGGCGAGCAGATTCAACAGCACTTGGAGCAGCGTCAGTTCCTCGTTGATTCCGTTCAACCGCAATTGGTCGTAGACCGGCAGGGCTGCCGTGCGCACCGTCGAATATCCCGAAGCGGCCTCGCCCCTTGCGCCGGCGACCCCATAGCGCCGGAAGACGCGCTCGCCCGCCGTAAGCGTCTCTCCCCTGGCCCTGAGCTCCCGATCCACAAGCCCGACGCAGATCCTGGCAACCTCACCACACAGATGCTCGCGCGTTAGGGAGATACCGCGCCCCAAAAGACGACCAGCCGCGAAACAGAGCAAGCCAAGCGAAAAGATGCCGCCCTTGTGCGTGTTGATGCCCTTCGTCGCCCGCAGCATCGCTTGTTCGCAGAGCACGCCGACAGGACGCACCGCCGAGAGCGATCCGCCCGCGGTGATAGGCGCAGAAGAAAATCCGATCTCCACAAAACGCGGCCACCAGGGCGCAATCGCGCGTGCGCTGGCCAGGAACGTGTGCATGTCCATGTCATGGTGAGCGCCGCAATTTCGCCGATCCACCAGTCCGGGTTTGGGCGTGAGCATCAACTCTGTGAGCAACGCCCGGTCCGCATACGCGGCGAGCGCGCCGGCCATCCTCTCCTGAGCCTCGTTCCCCGCCGAGGATGGCAGCGGGCTAATTGACTGAGCGCGGAACATGGTCATGAACAATCCTCGCTATCGTGCTCAGTAGTTCTTCGAGCGGATGCAGGCGCGAGCGACCGCAGGCATGGGCCGGTTGCCCACAAACGAGGCAGCGCCGCGGGCGAAAGCCGAGCTCCTGACGTGACAGAAGGCCCCGTCCGGGAGTGAGGACATCAAGATCCCAAAGGCGTCCTATGGGTTGATTTTCTTCCAGAGCGACGGTAGCCGACTTGAGCATCCGCGCTTCCGCATCAATAACGTAGAGCGCCTCCGGCCCGGTCTCCCGCCACAAGACCTCGCGCGACAATACGCGCCAGCTGCGCTTATCTGACATGGCCTCCAACTGCTTGAGCGCCTCGCTCAGTACCCGTCGGGACAACCAGCCATCCTTCACCGGGCCGGGCATAACCACCGTCATGGACACGATCGGTTTGTTAAAGCACGCCAGGGCGGAGGCTTGACGCGCGGCCCGTTGCTCCCGAGCCGCCAGCATCTGATCAAGACTGACTTCGGCCCCAATGGCCGTCCGGACCGGCGCAGACATGATCAGTTCTTCACCTGCCGCACGACATCGATCACGCTGCCGTCGCGGTAACGGACTATGCCGACAAACCGATCGGTGAATTCGAGGGGCTCAGGCTCGCCCATCAACGCCACCGCCTTCCGGTACAACTCTTCGACGGTCATAACAGGCAGACGTGCGTCGCGCAGTCGCTGCTCGATTTCCGGGCGCTTGGGATTCACGGCGATCCCGTGGTCTGTCACCAGGACACCGACCGACTCGCCAGGGGTGAGTAGAGTCGTGACATGCCGGACGACCGTCGGAATGCGGCTACGTACCAATGGAGCAACAACGATGGTTAAGTCCGCAGCGGCCGCGACATCACAATGTCCACCGGATGCGCCGCGCATGACGCCGTCGGAGCCGGTGATCACGTTGACGTTGAAGTCCAGATCGACCTCCAGCGCGCTCAAGATCACCACATTGACGCGATCGACATAGGCTGCTTTCGATGTCGGATTGGCGTACTCGTTGGCCGAGATCTCGATATGCGCGTTGGAGGTTCGCAGCGATGCCGCGGCATCATTGTCGAACGACTGCACATCAACAATGGCCTTGATCAGGCCCTTACTGTGCAAATCGGCGATGCCCCCTGTGATGCCGCCGAGCGCGAAACTCGCCTTGATACCTTTGCAATTCATGCGCTGTTCAAGGAAACGGGTGGCGGCCGTGGCCGCCGCTCCAGACCCGGTCTGGATCGAGAAGCCATCGTTGAAATAGCCGGAGTGCTCGATAACATCCGCGGCGTGACGTGCGATCTGCAGCTCCCGCGGATTGTTTGTGACACGGGCGGCCCCTACGCTGATGAGCGAGGGATCACCGACCTGATCGAGCTTGACGACCAGGTCTACGCGATCCTGCGAAATGCTCGCGGGATAGTTCGGAAACCCCACCAACTGCTCGGTCAGCAGCACGACCTGGCGGGCGTATTCAGCATCGACTTTCGCGTAACCGAGCGAGCCACAGTTCAACTTGCCGCGCGATCCATTGGCGTTGCCGAATTCGTCACAGCATGAGACTCCGAGGAATGCGACATCAATCTTGAGCTCTCCGGTTTGCAGGAGATGTACCCGGCCGCCGTGCGAATGAATCTGCACCGGTTTCTTCATCAATCCGTTGGAAACAGCCTCGGCGAGCCTGCCGCGCATGCCGGAAGTGTAGATCTGCGTAATCACGTCGCTCTTGATGTGCTCCACCAGCGGATCGTGGCAGTTCAGGAGCGAGCTCGAGGCGAGCGTCAGGTTCTTGAAGCCAAGCCTGGCCAGGGTATTCACAACCTTGTTGACCACCTTGTCGCCTTCCCGGAAGGCGTGGTGAAACGAGATGGTCATCCCGTCCTTCAATCCAGATCGCCGGATGGCCTCCTCGAGCGATCCGCAGAGTTTGCGGTGCAACTTTGTGCCAGCCGCAGCGAGATATGGCGTCTCGGCGTTCGGCGATGGTGAAGTCCGATGAGGGCGCCATCGAGCAGGCGAAAACCAACTTGAGCGCTGCGCAATGGCCGCGGCACCACCGCGATCGGCACCTATTCCCCGCGAGCCCGAGAGGGATTTCCGATCGCAGCGCCCGTGACCTGGAAGCGCATCGAGAGCGGGATCGCGCCCGACGCCTTCACTATCGACAGTCCGTTCCGCGCCAAACCAAGGAGGTGAGCCATATGTCGGACGCATTCGATCAATGGGTAGAATGGCGCTACAAGCTTCCCGGCGACAGGCGCAGCATTCCCGCCGAACTCTACGCCGCGGTGTCGTCGCTGCCTGAAGCCGATCGCTCGGACCGGCAGAGGGTAAACGAGGCGGTTCGCAGCCATGACACGGCTCGCCGCGAGGGCAGGACCGCATGGCTCTACCTTGATGACTACGAGAACGGCGAGTCGCGAACGATGGGCGATCCCGAATGGGTGAAGGTATTTGCATCTGGCGGTGCCGCCGACGCTTGGCTCCAGGACAACGACCCCGAAGGCGTAGCCTGGGAATACGAAGTCGAAGGCGGTCCAGTCGAGGCATCGGTGTGGCTCTGCTTGCCCGATCCGGCGTCGAGAGCCATCGGTGAGCCCGATTGGATCAAGCTCTTTGCCTCGAAAGAGCGCGCGCGCAAAAATGGCTTGAGGACAACGAGCCAAAGCGCGACATTTGGCAGTACCCGGTTCAGGAGTGACGGGCATGCATTCGTTGACAGCTCCGTCTGGTTCGCTGCGGCCGCCAAGCGGGATGCTCAGAATGAGCGCGCCAAGTCGATCCTTCAGAGCATCGACCAATACCTCACGACGGACTTGGTGCTGGTCGAGACGTGCCAGCTTTTAAAAGCCCGATTTGGCCGCGGCGTGGCCGGAAGTCTTCTGGGAGCGGCTGCGCGACAGCGGAGTTCGGACCGAACCCATCGTCTGCGCCGATCTGGATGCGGCTTCGGAGATAGGGGCGCGCTTCCCGGACGAGAGGTTTTCCTTCGTCGACCGGACGAGTTTTGCCCTGATGGAGCGCATGGGGATCACGCGAGCAGCGACCTTCAACCCGGGCTTCGCAGCGTACCGACCCCGCCGCGGTCGCAAGCGGCCCTTCCAGATCCTTAGCGAAGGCCACAGCGAGGTCTTCGTGGCGCTCCGACAAGCGCTCCTTGAACGCCGGCCCGTTCACGTGAGCCAAGACGGCGACCGCCAGACGGTCTGCCCCTACATGCTGGGACACGCCGCCGGGGAGGAGCGCGCATTCGCCCTCCTCCTAGAGGTAAGTTCGAGCACGAAGCGTCCGGCGCAAGCCAAGTGGATCTGCCTTCGGTTGTCGAAGATCGAGCAGGTTCGCTTAGCCGATGAGCCCTGGATCGAGCGAGACTATCCGGGACGCGTGCAAAGATGTGTCGATCAGGTGCACTTGGAGGCGAAGCTACTACAACAGCTTCTGGGATAGCGTCGGCTAAGGGTGTGTGCTCATAAACGTCGGCTCGACAGGCCAAAGCGGAAGTCACCCCACTTGAGCTTGATCGGCGGCTCGTGACCCAAACCGGATGGGGAATTTTCTGTCGCAGTACACCTATTTTTCATGACCAGGGCCGAGACAAACGGGCTAGACTATAGGGTCTTTGGGTCATGTTTTTCGAGGAATTGGTTGGAGGGAGTGAAATTATGAAACGGTGTTTAGCGTTCGCTTTTTTATGTTTCATGTTCTTTTCAACAATATCGAGCGTGACCTGGGCCGCCGAAGGCGGCTTCAAGGTCACGCTCCTTGGAACGGCGTCTCCACAAGTTCGCCCCACACGACTCGGGCCGAGCACTTTGGTGGAGGCCGGGGGAAAGACCCTACTGTTCGATGCTGGTCGGGGCGTTCCCACTCGAATGGGTCAGCTCAAAATTCCGCTCGGTAAAATCGACGTCCTGTTCATCACGCACTATCACTCCGATCACGTCTCCGGCATTCCAGATGTTTGGTTGACCGGCTGGCTTGGTAGCCCTGCAACCCGACGAAAGACTCCGTTTCACGTCATCGGGCCAACCGGTGCTAAGAATTTGATGAGCAATCTGGAAAAGGCGTACGCGCTCGATATCAGCATCCGCGAGGTGGACGAGAAACTGCCGCATGAGGCCATCGCAGTTGACGTTGAGGAGTTCGCCAAAGACGGCGTCGTTTACGAAAAGGACGGCGTGAAAGTGATCGCGTTTGAAGTCGACCATGGCGACGCCATCAAGCCCGCCTACGGCTATCGCATCGAATACAACGGGCACGCTGCTGTGATCTCGGGCGATACTCGCTACAACCAGAACGTGATCAAATACGGCACGGGGGCAGATCTTTTGATTCATGAGGTTGCGATTGCAAGGCCGGAACTAATGTCCAATCAATTCGCACAGGCCATAATTGCGCACCACACCAGTCCGCACGATGCCGGGCGGGTGTTCGCGCAGGCCAAGCCGAAACTAGCCGCCTACACTCACCTCGTGTTCCTCAGCAATGAGAAGGTTGCGGAAGCAACCTTGGACGACGTGTTAGCGCAGACGCGAGAAACCTATAGTGGACCACTCGAGATCGGCGAGGACCTAACCTCCTTCGAGATCGGCGAAACAGTGACCGTCCATCACTCAGCGCAACCTCCTTGGTGAGGCTCGGGTGATAGCCGCTGTTGGCCCGTGGCGAAGTTCGGTCGCCTCAGATGTGGGTCTGCAGTTCGAGATAGCGCCAGGCAAACCGGCCCTGTTGACCCATAGCCGATTTGCTGGTGGTCGCTGGGTCAGGTGCGACCGTTCTGTTGATGATTAGCTCGCTCTTTGTCGGCTTCCGCAATTTCGGCTAAACGCATGTGCCGCGGACCAGTCGCCCTGGTGGAGTGGAGTGAGGACGTCCTCCGCCCCGCGGGCGAACGCGCCGGCTAAACACGGACGGCCCCCTCGCAGTCCGTCGACGTCGCACATTCCGAAATAGACATGCCCGCCTCTGCAAGTTCGCGACGCCAGGTCCCAGCGTCACACGGTGTCACATGAAGCCCGGATTGCGAGGCAGATACTGGGCCCAGCTGCCGAAATCGCGTGACGACATGAGAAGCATCGGAAATTTGATCCGTATGCCGTACTCCAGCGCCACCGAGAGGGCCGCCTCGCTCGCGCCGGGCAAGAATGCCGATACCTGCGAGGCGCCACTCTCGGTCGCCAGGCGCAGCGCCGTCCTGAAGGCGGAGGCGATGGCGCCGGCCTGCAGCACCGCGACCGGTCCGACGTGGCCGCCGGCATCGACGTAAGCGTAGCCCACCCAATCAGCTCCGTGGTAGAGGCTGAAACCTCTCGTCCGGCTGTCATTGATGAGATAGCGGTGGTGCTTCTCGCGGGACACCCCAAGCACCCGCTGGTCCGCCTGCACGAGGCGAGCCAGGGTAGAAGCATCTTCGTCGAGCGGAGCGCATTCGAATTGCGGCCCATTCAGGCGACCGATCAAATGCTCCCGGGGCACGCTGACGCTGTAGATCGGAAATCGCGGGAACAGCCCGTGGCGGATATAGAGCCCCTGCGACACGGCGTTGAAGGCGAACGTGATCAGAACCCTGTTGGAAGCGCCGGACTTCGCGGCATGATCCAGGGTCCGTTCGATCAGCTCTCTGCCGATGCTCCCACCCTGACGGTCGGGCGATATGAAAAGCTGCGCCAAAAACCAGATGTCGCCGCAGACCCAGCTCCAGGCGAAGCCGAGGATCCTGCCGTCGTCTTCCGCGATCCAGAGTCCGTCGGGATCGTCCGCCAGCGAGAACAACTGAAAGTTCGGCGGGCTTGGGGAGGCCATTTGCCCGAATCCATGGCGGACCGTGAGATCGTTGATGCTGGACACGACCAGCGCGTCGGCAAGCTCCAGGTCTTCCGCGCGGGCGGGCCGGCAAACCACCGTCATCGAACAACTCCAGGACCGCGAGGATCCCGAAAGGGCCTCGACACCTACTGCCGACGGATCAGCCTCAACAGCGCTCCAGACACCGACGTCGGAGCGTTCGACTCAGAACCATTCGCCCGGGGTATATTTGTCGATGATCAGCACCGAGAGCGACAGCAGCAGCCCGAGGCCGCTGAAAATCGCCACCGAAAGAGCGGTGTCGATGTCCTTGACCGATTTCGCGGACGCGCGGGGCAGCAACCATGCAATCGCAGCGTTCATGTCGCTCTCCGTGGAAGACGGCCAAGACCCAACGCTCACCACAAGAGCAGGCGTTCGTTTCAGAATGACTTCGTGCGGTTCAGGAAATGGCTTCGCGACCTGCGACGTGCGGTCGATCCGGCGGCCCGGCGGGGGAGCACTCGCGGCCGGCTGTCGTTCGCTTTGAACTAAAAAACGCGCTCGTCGTCGAGCTCCCGGCTGGCCCGGCCGGCGGATCAATTCCTCTGCGCGGTCCAAGTGCCTGCACACCGCGATCCGTCCGCGCGACCGCTCCAGACGCCTCTGCCAGACGCTCCGGACAGCCTGCCCGATCCCGATGCGTACTTCTGTCCGACTCTGACCGAGGCGCGAACGGCCCCGGACGGCGCCACGCGGCCCCTGAAGGTCAGGATGTTCGGGTGGCTGACGTTGCCGTTCACGACGTCGACCGTAAAAGTGTAGGTCGGATCGCAAGCGCCGCGCTGGGTGACGAAGACCAGATTCCACGTCCCGTCGAAGCGGGAGCCTGCGAACGCCTGGCTTTGGAGGCCCAGGCAGGATCCGCCGAGGACGAGGTATAGGGCGAGCATCCGCGGCGTCCGATGAATGGCCTGGCGCACTCCATCGCTCATGGCAGGCCAGCCGTTCTGATCGTCCGTTCGTCGCTCATCCGACCGGCTCCATGTCCTGGCGCTTCAGGGCAAGACGGCGCCCTCGTCCGCTTCCATGCGCGTGCGGTGCGCCTTCAATGCCGGGTAATCTTCGATCGACAGCGGTGTCTTTTCGATCCAGCGCGTCAGCACATAGAGAAAGGTATCGGCGAAGGAGCGCCGTCCCAGATACCATTCGCCCCCGTTCTGGCTCACTGTGCCATCCATCCGCCGGTAGTGATCGGCGAGATTCTCGTAGGTCTTGCGCTTGACCTCTTCCTGCGCCGCTGCGCTCTCAGCGAATTTCTGGGTGTTGAAGTGACCGCCATAGGTGGCATGCACTCCCGAGGTCATGTAGGACAGCGCCTCGGCTTCCTTGCGGCCGATCCGCGTATCGCGGGCGTAGCCTTCCTTGCCATGGGCCGCGCCGAGCCAAGCGAGGATCGCTGACGCCTCGGTCAGCACGTCGCCGTCGTCGAAGCGCAGCGCCGGCACCTGGCCCTTCGGGTTGATGGCGAGGTAATCGTCCTTCTTCTGGTCGCCATAAGCAATATTGTGGATCTTCACCGATGCGCCCAGCCAAGCTACGGCGATGTTCGGGGAAAGCGAACAGGTCTCGGGCATCGTATAGAGCGTCGGCATTGGCGTTCTCCTCAACTGTGTTTCCGTCACGCTTAAGCGTTCGCGATCTTCGGCCGAGAGCCTTGTCGAGCTTTGTCGTGCACGCTCAGTGTGTAGCGGATCGTCTGCGCGACCATCTTGCCGTCAAGGAAACCTCGCCATCCTGCAGCGCGACCGCGCCGCAGTCGGCGGCCCATTCGAGCAGCGCGAAACCAACTTGTTGATGCACCGATATTCCGCGCCTGGGATTTCCCGCTGCAGCATCTCCGCAAGCCGGAACGATGGAGCTCCCGGAAAAGTTCCGATTGATGTCCTGTTCCACCCCGCCCTGTTGCGCGAGTGTCCAGATGGTTGTCGAAGACCTCCTGGACAACGGGCGCGCTTTGATCAATCACTTGGTTGCCAGCTCGCGCACGTGCCGCCATGGACACGTAAACAAGCAACAACAAGCAACGCCATAGTGAGGAGTCCGGACGATCAGCCGTCAAGCATGGCCGCGGATTCAGAGTGTCGACTCCGCATACGCCATGAAAGGCCGCTTTTGCGGATGATCTCGAAGGCGCCCAAATTGCGATCCCATTGATGGCCGGACAGTTCCTGCGGCACTTCGCAGAATGCACCCGGAAATTCGGAGCACCGGGCGAGGAACGGCTGGCCAAATCGTTCGAGGAGGCAGGCGCAGAGCGAGTGTCCTGGTCGCTGCGCCAGTGAGCCGGCGATGCTGCCGGCATCATGCGGCATCACCCGCGGACAGGCTCCTCCTCCACATCTTCAGACAGGAACGAGCGAGACTGCCCCAGGTTGATCCCACTCATGGGAGGAGACATCGCATGGCCTATGAGGAACGGGAAACAGGAAATCTGATCGGCAGCGACAAGGTCGAAGGGACGGCGGTCTATGGTGCCGACAGTCAGCGCATCGGTTCGATCGAACGGGTGATGATCGAGAAGATCAGCGGCAAAGTCGCCTACGCGGTGCTGGGCTTTGGCGGCTTCCTCGGGATCGGAGACGACCATTACCCGCTTCCGTGGCAATCCCTGAAATACGACACCAACCTCGGTGGCTACGTGACGGGCATCAGCGACAGTCAGCTCAGAGGGGCGCCAAAGTACAGCGACGAGAGTAGCTGGAATTGGTCAGACCCTTCGGTCGCCCGCTCGGTGGACGATTACTACGCGGGCATTCCGGCTCCGTGAGCCCGAATGGGCCAAGGTCGAGGCGGTCGCCGGTCGCACGGCCGCCGCTCGGCACGGCGACGGAGCTCCGCAAGCAGGTACGCCGCGCCCGCGGCAGAAGGCATTCGCTCATTTCGCCGGCGGGCGTAGCGGGCTGTCCGCCCACTTCCGGGCGGTCGGGTCGTGCAGCGGGTCATCGTCGCAATTGGTGCAAACGTACCGCAGTCGCCCTCCCAGAGATTCGTCGGGCACAACCTTCATGGGCCTGCCGCATGCCGGGCACGCCTTCCGGATGGGATAGGGCACTGACATCTGACTTCCCCTGCTATGACACTTTAGGTCCGCCGGCATCATGGACTCAAGCCCGTCGCGGAAAGTTGTCCTGCGGGCGCGCCCTCTCGACTCCGCGACCGCCGGCTACTCAACTCCGGGCAGTGATGTTGCGGGGTGCGTCATGGAGCAGGAATTCTATCAGGGTCTCGCGCAGCGGGTCCGGGCCATCGCCGAGCAGGCCGATCCGTTCACCCGACGTCGTCTGCTGGACCTGGCCAAGCGGTACGACGCCAAGGGCGGCACCTCGCGATCCGGACCGGTCGAGCGCCCGCTGCCCGTGCCGCGCACGACGCCGCCGGCGTCGATCTTCTCCGGACCGGGCGAGGCCTGATCGGTCCACCCGCCCGGCCCCGTCTACACGTCGTCTTCGGTGAGCTTCGTCTCGATCCGCAGGCTGTTCAGCCTGGCGCTGCGGTGCCGAAACCGAGTACCGCGCAACAGGACGAACTTGAATTTGCCGGCGATCAGCATCTGCAGGATCGGCGTCAGGGCGTCCCAAGGAATTCCGATGTTGCCGGAGACCCGATCCGTCAGGATGCTGAGGGATCCTAGCGCGACGGGCTCGAAGGACTTCCGACGCTCCTCGATGAGATCGGGCGCAGCCAGCAGCGAAATCTCCGCCTGATCCGACTTCGGCCCGGCCGGCTGCAGCAGCCGGCCCCTGATCTGGAGGTGACGGAATTCGTGATAGGGATCGATGGGCTGCCGCTCCGCGTTGAGCGAGAACGAGTAGCCCCAGTCCCAGTCCTCGATCGCCACGATGTAGGCGACGTCCGGCTCGCGCGGTTTGCGCCGGCGCTTGGCCTTTCCGGCTGCCTTTGGCTTCGATGCAGCGACCATCGCCACGCCGCCTCCCCGCGGCGAGGCTAACCGAGTCGGCCGGATGTTAGAAACGCGCTAGGATTCGGCGGCGAGCCCGACGACCTTGCGCAGCGTTCCGAGCAATCCCTTCAGGTCGGCGGCGCGGATCTCGAATTCCGGACGGTCCATGCAAGCGAACTCGCCCCACCACCGCGCCGCCTGCGGTTCGTAAAGCTGCACGTCGAAAACCAACATGAACTGCGCCTGCACCAGTTCGTTCTCGCGCAACCGGTCGCGCAGGACAGGGATTGCGCCGGCGGCCTCGCCGAGGGCGCCGATGCGCGAAGTCTCGTTCTCGAGAGCCTCGCCGATCTTCTCCTCAATGAAGTCCAGGAGGTCGAAGACGAAGGCGGCGAATTCGGTACGTCGGGGTGTCATGGCGATGTCTCCGTTCGATGAAGGTACGGGGACGGAGTAGCCGGCGAAGGTTTCACATGGGTCTCATTCGCAGGCGCTGCGGCAACATTTGTTGACCAGAAGGCGCGCGAAGAATCCTTAACTTCCCATCGACGTAAGAAATCTGCGTAGAGCGAACCCGAAGACGCTCTTGGGGGTTGATATCTGTTTTTCAGATCCTACAGAATTCTCCCGCGGAGCTCCGGCGATGGCTCCCGCGAATTCGGCGGTTTCGCTTGTACCGCGTCGTGACGTCGGAATGGATTCGTGGAAAAGGCAACATTCGCAGGACAGGACGGCCATGGCCGCGCAGACCAACGATTCAAATGATGGCCCCCCCTCACTGAAGGAAGGGCTGCGCCTGCTTGAATCCGGAGACGTCGACGCCGCGATCGCGAACTTCTCCCGTGTGATCGAAGCCGAGCCCGGCAGGGCAGCGGCCTACCGGCTGCGCGGCTCAGCTCACCTTCGGAAACGCGCCTACCTCAGCTCCATCGCAGATCTCGACCAGGCGATCAGGTTGGCCCCGAAGGACGCCGTCGCCTACTACGTGCGCGGTCGAGCCCGGCACCTCAGCAAGGATCCGGAAGGCGCGGTCGCCGACTTTGACCAGGCCATCAAATTGAAGCCGGACTACGTAAAAGCCGTCCAGGCACGAGAAGCCGCCGTTCGCGACAAGGCAAGTAGCGGCGACGAGGCGGTCCCCGTGGTGGGGAGCTTCCCCATGATGATCGTGAACCTAGCGAGCGAGTTTCTCAACATGCTCGCCGGGAACGCGACAATCTTGCTACTGGTCGCTGTCGCAGTTGGGATGGCGCAAGGAGCCGTGAATCATCCAATAGCATCCATTCTCATCGTGGCGTCGCTTCTAGCTATTGGTGGCGCCTTCTTTGTCGGTGGTCCTGCATCGCCTCGGAAGAGCAAAAATCACCTTGCCCGACCGGCATACAACATCGTGTGGCAAAGAGCCGCCATCGGCATCTTCCTCGTGGTTGTCCCAGCGGGCTTTGCGGCCCCAAAGGTCTCAGACATTTCGTCATTAAGCGACGATGACGACATTCCAAGCGATCTACACAAGGATGATCTGGATGAACCCGCTTTACCTCGCGACGCGGTCCGGACCGAAAACCACGTTGGTGACGCTGTAAGTAACACGAAGCCCGAACCGACGACCATCTCGAAGGCGACGCCACGTCTTGACATCCGAGGATGGCGGCTCGGAATGACACTCGAGGAGCTTGAGAAGCGCTGGGAAAATTGCCACGACGAAGGGCAGCTTCGGATGTTCATGTGCCGAGGCTACAGCAAAGAGTTCGGATATGGAGGCAATACCGGCTTCGTCTTTTACTATTCCGCCGGCCCCGAACCGAAGATCTGGAAGATTTCCTACAATTACCCCGGGCAATCATGCGAAAGCTTGGTGAGCGACGCACAGACACGCTATGGAGTTGGACCTCCGGATCGCGCAGAGAAACACATCAGATGGAAATCGGGAAACGAAATTCTCGGCCTTAGCCCACGATCATGGGATCCGCCGGCTGCCATTTATTCATTGCTGACCTCGCGACAAACGAACGGTCAGAAGGTGACAGATGTCTAACCGAGCCACCGAAGAGCAAGGAAGAAAATTACTTCTGTACAATGGAAGCACTGAATAGAACTCTTTCCGATCTATAAACGACGCTCCCTCCCGCCCCCGCACTGCGGCAGTACGACTCGGATACGATCTCGCCAGCCATCGCGAAAAACGTGGACTTTGCGCAAAACCGAGGTGAAGTTGACGATAGCACCATCCGCTACGGTCGTTTTTTGCGCCTGCCATTCGCGCTGCCGTCAGCCGCCTCCTATCATCCTTATCGAGACCCGCCTTCGATCACCTCCAGTGCTTCGATGTCGCAAAAATTCGCGCCAAATTACTGCGCAGATGCAAGCTGTTACCCGGCCGAGTCGTTTTCAAAGCGAAAAACGGGGTGATCGAGTCGTTTTCAAAGTCAAGATCGAGTCGTTTTCAAAACACGGGGTCGTGGAAAATCAATGGGATAGCCGAGTCGTTTTCAAAGTGGCCCCACACTCGCGAAGCGAGCAAGGGAACCACGCCGAGTTATCGCACCAGAAGCGCCTCGCTTCGTGGCTCGCAGCCATGCTTCAGGAAACGGCAAACTACTGCTTCACATTCGATCCGGCCACGGCCTCTTTATTCAATCGTAGATTTGGCGGCCTCATCGAATAAAAAGGCTAGATCGGCCGCGGCGATCACGACATCGTCGGCATGACGAATTCAGCGCCAGCTCGTATCCCGGTCGGCCAGCGAGTGGTGACCGTTTTCATCCGCATAGTGAAGCGAACGCCTTCCGGACCGTGCATGTGGTGATCGCCAAAGATAGACGCTTTCCAACCGCCAAACGAATGGAAAGCCATCGGGACCGGGATGGGCACGTTGATGCCGACCATGCCGACCTTGATCTGGTGAGCAAATTCACGGGCAGCATCGCCGTCGCGTGTGAAGATGGAGGTACCATTGCCGAATTCGTGGTCGTTGATCATGCGCGCGGCGGTCTGGTAGTCCGGCGCACGAACGACCGACAGCACAGGCCCGAAGATCTCCTCCTTGTAGATCTTCATGTTCGGCTTGACATGATCGAACAGAGTTCCATCCACGAAGAAACCATTCTCATAGCCCTGCATCTTGAACTTGCGTCCGTCGACGAGCAATTTGCGCCTTCGGCAACACCTGTATCGATGTAGCCTCGGACCTCTTCAAGATGCTGCTTCGTGACAAGGGGACCCATCTCCGCTTCGCGATCGGTACCCTGCCCAACCTTCAGGCCTCGAACCTTGAGCTCGAGAGCCGAGACCAGCCTGTTCGCCGTGTCCTCGCCGACCGGTACGGCAACCGAGATCGCCATGCAGCGCTTACCGGCGGAGCCATAAGGGGCGCCCATCAGCGCATCGACCGCGTGGACAATCAATTTTCGATTGCGAAGACAGTGCACTCAATGGCCGATTTCGCAGGGTCGAAAGCTCATAATTGAGTACACCATCGAACAGGTAGTCGCGGGACTTAGTGGACATGGCGCGTGAGAGAAGCGCGGCCCTTCGTTGTGCAATTCATGAACCCGTTGGGCGCAGGAAAATCAGACAAACGGGGTCGAATCAAACCGGCCCGCAATTCAGGCACATTTTCATGTACTTACGACCCTCACCCGATGCGCGACGGTCATCCGCATTTTTTCCTAGAGTGCAAGTGTGCCGCAGGGGCCTGACCCGGTCGGGCAAATCAGTGATCCACGCGTCCCGTGACGGAGCGGATCAGTTGCCAGGATCGATCGCGCGACGATGGGAGTGTATGCACGCGCCGCCGGCGCGGTGCGGTGTGTCTGCCGAGCAACTTCGATGAGCTGTATGACGTTCGTCATCTCGATGTTCGGATGAGAATGCCGCAACGTGCGACAAGATAATATGTGCAGCTCGTGCAGCTCGCGGGTTCCGTTCGCATGGATTGCATTCGCACGTGGCGGATTGCTACTTGAATAGGCAAGCGTCCTTGCCCGCGGCCGCCGAGAAACCCGTGGCGGGATTCTCGCGGAGATCGGGAAAATTTTCTGAAGACTCTGCGATGATGCGTTGCCCGATCGCATCGCACGCAAGCAATTTTGGTTTTCTTCACGATCCGCGTTGCCACCCCTCTGGTTCTTGCACCGATTGTTCTCTAGATCAGTCAAGCTGTTCCGTGACGGAGCTTCCAAGCCGAATCCGGCAATGACGCGACAGTGATGAATGCCATGAGTAAGCGCGACTGGCCCAGGAACCTGAATCGACCCTATCAGGGGCGGCCGGCGTAAGCGAGTGACTATCCGCTTCCTGAAATGCCCTTCGCTGTCCGTCTGAAATTCGTTGGCCCGTCGCGGGCTGGCCACGCAACCTTGGGAATGCCTCCCGTTGAGCCGACGTTCGTCGTTTGCGACACGGGGCGACGAAAGAAGATGCAAGAAGACGACAATACACCGGCGCGCGTGGCGAAGCTCCTGGAACATGTTCCGCTGCCGCGCGAGCCCCGGAACATCAGGGATATCGCCCCCTCGCCACCGCGGCTCTTCTCGACACGGCCTTATCCGCCGTCGGAGCAGTTCGAGGTGTGGAAGACGCGGATGGCTTCCCTGATCGACGTCGCGCCGCCGGAGGGCCGCGACCCTGCGCTGGGCTTCGAGATGGAGTACCTGACCTGCAACATGGCCGATGTCGTCTTCACATCCGGTCGTTTTGCCGCGCAAACGTTCGCGCGTATCAGGTCGCCGCAGCGCTCGACGCGTGATATCTGGTGGTTGTTTCGCGTGCGGGCGGGCGAAGCCTGGTTCGAGACGGGCGAGCGGCAAATTCACGCCCGGCCTGGCGCGATGTTCCTGATCTCGCTCGATGACGCCTTTCATGGCCGGATCACGGACTATGACGGCCTGGTGCTGGGCTTGCGGCGCAGCGCATTCGCCGAGGTGGCCGACCGGCTCGACAGCGTCCGCAACACCCTGCTCACCGGCAACTTGATCGACCTGCTGGCAGATTACCTGGACCGGCTGGAAATGCGCCTGATCCATATGTCTTCCGACGAACTGCGACAGGCGGGAGCGGCGACCGCGAATATGATCGGCGCGTGTATCCAGCTGCTGCCGGATCGGCTGGAACAGGCGCGCGGCGCTATCGAATCGGTGCTGTTCGAGCGTGCGCGTCTTCATATAGAGACGCATCTCGGCGAGTTCGACCTGACGCCGGATCGCATAGCGCAGCAATTGCGGATCTCGCGCTCCAACCTCTACCGCGCATTCGAGAGCGTCGGCGGGGTCGCCGGATACATCCAGCGCCAGCGGCTGCGCGCGGCGCGTGCAGAACTTGTCGGCAGTCCCGACAGGCAGGTTCAGGAGATCGCCTATCGCCACGGCTTCAGGCTGGCGTCGGATTTCACCCGCGCGTTTCGCCGCGAATTCGGCGTCAGCCCACGCGAGATGCGCGACCATGTGCGCGGCAAATCAACTATCGGTTGAATCGCGCGGCGAGCATCTCGCCGTGTGTCGGGTAAATCCTTCAACTTGTGAGACGATCTGCCATCTATTTGGACGGGCTGCTCAGTGACGTTGGCGAATTTGTCTCTATTGTTCTGATATGACGACTCGGGGCAACGGTGATCGGGCAGTCGGGCGAGCGCTGGGTGGCAAGGCGCGCGCGTTGAACTCGACAGATCATCAACCAAGACCGGAAGACGGGCGCGCATCGCACCCTCTCGATTTCTCAATGTGCGTGCTTGGCCGGCCCGCATTCGGTCTGCAACGGCACGGTGCCTCCGACGTCTCGGCAAGATGTCACAAAAGGGGGCACACCATGGCTGTCGCACAGATTCCAACCGCATCGCTGAAGCGTCAGGGCCGCAGCGGCTTCGTGCGGAACTGGGTCGCGTCGGGCGATGTACGCGGCCATTCGCAACTTCGCCGGCTGATGGCGGTCCTGCGCAGGGCCCATCAGGTGCTCGGCGTCAGCCGCAAGAAGCTGCTGCTCGGGACGCTGGCGGCCGGCGGCGGGCTGCGTTCGGCCAGCGCGATCGGCGGCCTGGCCGCGATCATGGCGCTCGGCCTCTCAGCGCCGGCACATGCGCAATATCAGGCTGGCGGCGGTTCGGCGACAGCCGCCGGCTCCATCGCCGTCGGCACGACTGCGGCGGCATCTGTGCTCAACGCCATTGCGATAGGGACCCGCTCCACTTCGTCGACACAATATGGCGTGGCAATCGGCCAGGATGCGCAGGCCACGGGCACCGGAGGCGCGGTGGCGATCGGCGGCGGCGCGATCTCGAACAACATCAATACGGTTGCACTCGGCGTTCAGTCCAATGCCACCGGGGCCGGGGCCAGCGCGCTGGGCACCAACACTCAGGCTACGGGTGGAAACTCCACCGCAGTTGGTGCCGGCGCCACGGCCAGCAACAATTATGCGTTCGCCACTGGCTACGGATCCGTAGCCAGCGGATTGCGCAGCATTGCGCTTGGACAGTTTGCAGGGGCGTCAGGATTGGATGCGGTTGCCCAAGGCACCAGCACGGTCGCCAGCCAGCAGAACGCCATCGCAGTCGGCTTCCAGGCGAACGCGACCGCGTTGAACTCTCTCTATCTCGGCTCCCGCACGGCTGCGGGAACCGGCGCTCTCGCACAGAGCGCCATCGCCATCGGCACGGATGTGACGGCGTCTCAGGCCGACGCCATTGCAATCGGACGCGCAAGCCGGTCGACCGGCACGGGCGCCAGCGCCTTCGGCACGTCCGCTGCCGCGACGGGAAACCAGTCGACGGCAGTTGGCAACGGGGCGACCGCTTCCAATGTCGGGACGGCAGCCGTGGGATACCTTGCCAACGCCTCCGGCACCAACACGCTGGCGCTGGGCGTCAACACCGTCGCGTCGGCTGGAAGCTCCATGGCCCTTGGTAACTCGGCTCAGGCGGCGGGCCAATTCGGGATCGCGCAAGGTTTCTTCGCGAAGGCGCAGGGACAAAGCGCGATTGCCATTGGCTCGACCTCCGTGGCATCGGGTGATTTCGGCGTTGCCCTGGGCAACCAGGCGCAGGCGCTCGCGTCCGGGGGCACGGTCGCAATCGGATCTGGCGCAATCGTCGCCAGTGCGGCGACCGGCGGTGTCGCGCTCGGCAACAACGCGGCATCCAACGGCGCTTATTCCATCGCGACCGGCACGGGGTCCAACGCCAGCGCGACCAACGCCATCGCCATCGGCTCCGGAAATGCCTCGGTCAGCGGCGCCCAGGCGACGGCGAACAACGCCATTGCCGTCGGCTTCCAGTCGGCTGCCAGCGCCACCAGCGCCATCGCCGTCGGCAACAACGCCGCGGCCAGTTCCGCCAATGCGGTCGCCCTGGGCACCAACTCGGTGGCGACCGGCGGCCAGGCGGTCTCCATCGGCGCGAACAACGTCGCCTATGGCAACGGCGCCGTGGCGATCGGCGATCCGAGCTATGCCAGCGGCACCGGCGCCTTCACCGGCGGCGCAAACAACATCGCCAACAACGACGGCACTGCAAGCGCCACCGCCGCCAATCAGGCCGCCGGCGCCGTCGCGATCGGCAACAACAACAAGGCGATCGGTCAGGGCTCCGTGGCGCTGGGCAACGGCTCCACCGCGGGCGCGGCCGGTCTCGCCGGCAATGTCGCGCTGGGTGATGGCGCAACGGCGGCGGCAAAATCCGGCGACGTCGCGCTCGGGTCCGGCAGCGTCACGGCTGTGGCAGTCGGCACGCCAAACACGGTGATCAACGGCACCACTTACAGCTTCGCCGGCACGACGCCGACCTCGACCGTCAGCGTCGGTGCGCTTGGCGCCGAGCGCACCATCACCAATGTCGCGGCGGGCCGGATCAGCAACGCTTCGACCGATGCGATCAACGGCTCCCAGCTCTGGGCCACCAACCAGGCCGTCGACGGCCTCGCGACCACCGTCAACAACATCAGCACCGGCGGCGGCATTAAATATTTCCACGCCAGTTCGACGCTGGCCGATTCCAACGCGGTTGGCACCGATGCGGTTGCGATCGGACCGGTGTCGACCGCGACCGGCCGCGGCTCGGTGTCGATCGGCAACGGCGCGACCGCTGCCAACGCCAACGATATCGCGCTCGGCTCGGGCAGCCAGACCACCACGGCGGTCGGCACATCAGGCATCACCATCGGCACCACCAACTACGCCTTCGCCGGCACCAATCCACTCTCGACGGTCAGCGTCGGCTCGGTCGGCAACGAGCGCACCATCACCAATGTGGCGGCGGGACGGATCAGCAACGGTTCGACCGATGCGATCAACGGCTCGCAGCTTTGGGCCGCTACTTCGGCGATCGACAGCCTTTCGACCGTCGTCAGCAACGGCCTGACGCATTATTATGGCGTCAACGACGGCGGCACCCAGCAGGCCAACTACACCAATAACGGCGCGACCGGGACCAACTCGATGGCCGCCGGCGTTGCCGCGTCGGCAACGGCCACGAATGCCACCGCGCTGGGCTTCAACACCCAGGCCACGGTCGCCGACGGCGTTGCGATCGGCTCGGGCTCGGTATCCAGCCGCGCGATCGCGCCGGCGTCGGGCACCATCGGCGGCACCATCATTCCCTACAACACCAACGATCTTGCGCTGCTCGGCGCGGTGTCGGTCGGCAACGCGACGAGCTATCGCCAGATCACCAACGTGGCCGACGGCACCGAGTCGAGCGACGCCGTCACCGTGCGGCAGCTGACCGGTGCGCTGCAATCGTTCGCGACCACGACCTCGATGTACTTCCACGCCAACTCGACGCTCGCCGACTCGCTGGCAGTCGGCAACAATTCCGTCGCGGTGGGGCCACAGACCGTGGTCAATGGCGACAACGGCATCGGCATGGGGTTCGGCGCAACCGTGCAGCAGACCGCGCCCGGCGGCATCGCGATCGGCCAGAATTCGCTGTCCAGCTTCCAGGATGCGATTGCGTTCGGAACCAGTTCGCAGGCGAACGGCATCCAGTCGGTGTCGATTGGTGCGGGGGCGGTCACCAGCAACCCCACCAGTGTCGCGCTCGGTCCGAATGCCAAGGCCACGGCGCAGGCCGGAGACGTCGCGCTCGGCGCCAATTCGACCACCTCGACGGTGGTCGCGACAACAAGCACCTCGATCGGCGGCACCACCTACAACTTCGCCGGCACGGCGCCGACCTCGACCGTCAGCGTCGGCAGCGCGGGTGCGGAGCGCACCCTCACCAACCTGGCCGCGGGCCAGATCAGCGCGACCTCGACGGACGCGATCAACGGCTCGCAGCTCTGGGCCACCAACACCTCGCTCGACGCTCTCTATACCACGGTCAACAACATCAGCACCGGCAGCGGCGGCATCAAGTATTTCCACGCCAATTCGACCGCGGCGGATTCCTCCGCCACCGGCGCGGAGAGCGTCGCGATCGGCCCGCAATCGGTCGCGAGCGGGGCGAACGCGATTTCGATGGGCAACGGCTCCGCCGCGTCGGCCGACAACTCAGTCGCAATCGGCGCAGGCGCCAAGGCGACGCAGGCCAACTCGCTGGCGCTCGGCGCGAACTCGACCACCACGGCCAATCTGAGCGACGCGGCCTATACGCCGGTGGTCGGCAAGACCGTCGCGGGCGTCGCCACCGGCGAAGTCTCGGTCGGCTCGTCCGGCGCCGAGCGACGCGTCACCAACGTCGCCGCAGGCTCGGCCGCGACCGACGCGGTCAATGTCAGCCAGCTCCAGGCAGTTGCGAGCGGCTCGATCCGCTACGACACCGATGCCTCCGGCAACACCACCAACAAGGTGACGCTGAACAGCGGCAATAGCGGGCCGGTGACTATCAGCAACGTGGCGGCGGGCGTCGCGGGCACCGACGCGGTCAACGTCAACCAGCTCAACAGTGCGTTCCAGCAGCTCAACGGCCAGATCGGCGAGGTGCGGCAGGACGCCTGGCGTGCGGCGGCGATCGGCATGGCCGCGGCATCGCTGCGTTATGACGATCGGCCCGGCAAGATCAGCGCATCGGCCGGCGGCGGCGTCTGGCGCAGCCAGGGCGCACTCGCCTTCGGCATTGGCTACACCAGCGAGAACAGCCGGCTGCGCAGCAACCTGGCGGCGACCACCGCCGGCAGCGACTGGGGCGTCAGCGCCGGCGTGAGCCTCACGCTCAATTGACCCTAGCGTCGACGAGGCGGCTGGCGTGTCTGGCTTTGGCGATCTGGCTCTGCGCGGCGGCGAGCGCGGCTGCGCAGAGCGTGCCGTCGTCCGCTTACGCCGTGAAGCCATCGGACGTCGTGGTGCCGGAGGGCGAGCCGCTCGGCGAGTTCAGGCGGATGATCCAGCCGTTCAGGAACTGGACCCTGATTTGCGACGAAAGCCTCAAGTCGAAGCGCCGCGTCTGCAACGTCACGCAGTCGATCGTCAACGCGCAGGGCGCGGTCGCCTTCAACTGGTCGCTGATTGCGACCGCCGACGGCAAGCCGCTGATGGCGATGCGCATTCCCGCAGCCGCGGGCGTCGGTGCGCAGATCGAGCTCGCCATGGGTGACGGCCCGGATCGCATCGTCGCGCAGACCGATCGCTGCGATGCCAATTTCTGCTTCGCCACGATTGCGATCGGCAATGTGCTCAGGCGGCATATCCGCGCGGCAACGCCGTGCCGTGTGTCCTATCAGCTGCCGCAGGCAGGGCCGATCGTGCTGGAGGCGCCGCTGGATGGATTGTCCGGCGTGCTGGCGAAACTGAAATGACAGGGAGCGGCATGCGGACACGGAATTCGGAGCGCCGCATCGAGGTGCAGGACAAGAAAATGAATACGCCGATGCGACTGAAAACCCCCATCCTGATTTTCGCGGCGGTCGTCGTGGCGGCGCTCAGTGCGGCCGGCGTGGTGGGCTATGCCCAGCAAATGCAGCCTGCCCAGGCGCAGCCGATGCCGCTGCAGCCCGCGACGCCTGCGCCGGCGAAGAAGCCCGCCGCCGCCGCGAAGCCGCAGCCGCACAAGCGTCCGCCGGAGGCGCAGACGCCGCCTTCTGCCGCGGCATCCGTTCCGCCGCAGCGGGCGGGGCAGCAACCGACTGTGTTCGACGAGCATGCGCGGCAAGGCAACATCGTGACCTGCGCCAATTTGTTCGGGACGCTCGGCCGCGGTCTGGCGATGAACTCCAACTACACCGCGCAGTCGCAGTGGGACGCCAAGGCCGGCAACTCGCATTCGGTGCAGTCGCTGGTCGCGCTCGCACCTAATCAGGCCAGCCCGGGCCAAGTCCCGCAGGGCAATGCTCAACAGGCCGCCGGTATCGTGTTTGCCGCACCGGTTGGATCGTCCTGCGAGGGCAATTTGGTGCGGGTAACGCCGCGGACGGAGAGCTGCTCAACCGTTGCGGCCGAACTCGCCAAGCTCAATGGGCAGAACGGCGCGCTCGGTGAACTCGCAACCGTAGCCCTGCCGAACGGCGCACAGGTGGTGCTGATTCCGTTCGGCAACGCCTGCGTCGCGGTAACCGCGCTGCGGGTCGCCGGCTGACGCCGCCGTTCAGCGCGGTTGATCAACTTCTTGTTCAAGCATGATCTCAGAAAACCGTTTCACACCTTTTCCGGATCATGCTTTAGGGCGCGCTAGTACCCACTTTTCATAAAGCGTGAGTCGTGATTCAACATCGGGATGATCCCCGAAGCAAGAGAAGTCCACCTTTCGCGGAAAGATCGCAGGGTGCTTGAGGCGTGTTGTCGCTCGCCGGTGACGTTGCAGCGCGATTTGAAGCGGGCGCGGATAGTTCTGTTGGCGGCGGACGGGCGCAGCACCCGCTCGATCGCCAAAGAAGTGGGAGTCCAGCCGCGCATTGTCAGCCTTTGGCGGCACCGCTATGCCGATCATGGATCGTGTCCCTTGGCGTGGTGTAGCTGGCGGTGGATCACCGCGTTCGCCGGCAAGGGCCGGGCCGGTCAGCTGGCGATATTGAGGCTGACGCTCGGATCATCGCTCAACGGCGCGATGGTTTCCAGTGTCATGTAGCGAGCGCGTTGGACCGCCCATTCATCGTTTTGCTCGAGGAGGATCGCGCCGATGAGGCGGACGATGGCATCCTCGTTGGGGAAGATGCCGACCACCTCGGTTCGTCGCTTGATCTCGCCATTGAGGCGCTCGATCGGGTTGGTGGAGTGCAGCTTGGGTCCGGTGCTGCGGCGGGAAGGTCATATAGGAGAGGACGTCGGTCTCGGCTTCGTCGAGGAAGCATGCCAACTTCGGCAGCTTGGGGCGGAGCTGATCGGAGACCTTGCGCCATTGCGTTCGTGCGGCGTCCGCATCGTCCTGGGCGAACGCGGTGGCGATGAAGGCGGAGACGACACGGCGGCCACTCTTGCCGGCATGCGCCAGCGCATTACGCATGAAGTGAACGCGGCAGCGCTGCCAACTGGCGTTGAGTACCTTGGCCACGGTGGCCTTGATGCCCTCGTGGGCGTCGGACACGACCAGCTTGACGCCGCGCAGGCCGCGGCGGGCGAGCTTGCGCAGGAACGCCGTCCAGAACGTCTCGGCCTCTGACGGGCCGATATCCATGCCGAGAACTTCGCGGCGGCCGTCGCTGTTGACGCCGACCGCGACGATCACCGCGACCGACACGATGCGGCCATTCTGGCGCACCTTCACATAGGTGGCGTCGATCCACAGATAGGGCCAGTCGCCCTCGATCGGACGGCCAAGGAACGCCTTCACCTTGTCGTCGATCTCGCCGCACAGCCGGCTGACCTGGTTCTTGGAGATGCCGGTCATGCCCATCGCCTGCACCAGATCGTCCACCGAACGGGTCGAGACGCCCTGCACGTAGGCTTGCTGCACCACGGCGGTGAGCGCCTTCTCGGCCATCCGGCGCGGCTCCAGGAAACCCGGGAAGTAGGAGCCCTTGCGCAGCTTGGGAATGCGCAGTTCCACCACGCCGGCACGGGTCTCCCAGATTCGGTCGCGGTAACCGTTACGCTGGGCCAGCCACTGATGCCGCAGCCTCGTCCCGCCTCATAGCGAAGCGCGGGGCGGAAGCCGCCCGCGGAGACAGTGCGCCAGTGCCGAGGGACATTACCGCACCGCCTTTTCCTGCTCTGCTTCCATCCGGGCGCGAACAGCGCGCACAATTTCAGAATTTTGACTGCTACAATTGTGCGCCGCCTGCTCACGTATGAATTGTTTCACGTCCGCGGGCAGCCGAACCATTGTCGTTCGAACTCTAGCTGAGACATGCGACTAATCTCCGGTATTAAAGTCATTCGCCAACGAACTCGCGCCGGTATCGTGACAATAGCGGTGATTGGCCACTGAGGCATTGGAAAAAATTTAACGCGGCAATCACACCGGAGTCATGAGCACGCCGGGAAAATACGGAGGCCCGCCAGCGTGAACCCTCATAAGAGGCCGCCAACTGAGGCGCCTTACTCTTTGTCTATTCGGAGATTTAAGGGCGCCTTAGACGCCCAGCACCAGCATATACGCGAGGATCGTGGATAGAGCGCCCAATCCAACGATGGTGATTATGAAAACGAGGTCTGGCGCGGTCACGCTGCCCCCCTTGGTTTCGCAAATCACCTGAATCTTACGCCTTACTCCGGCGGCTGCAACCCCGGAGACGTAAGCCACGCGGTCATATGAGCGCCGATCTCATCTTGTTGGGCCCTTCGCAGTAAGGCTTCTCGCTGTGCTCCATGCGGGAGATTTTTGGCTTGTTCACGGAGGCGTTTCGCTTCCTCTGCAAGTCGCTCTTCGAGAGTGGAAGATTGGCTAACCCTGAGGCGCGATCCCATGGCCTTCTCCACGACGATTGAACCGGCGATTTAACTGCAAATCCTCCGAGCGGGTTCCACGCAAGTTGAGGTGTTCCGATTATGAATATGTTCGCGTTCGCAACCTGTTCGATGTGACTGAATTCCTTGATCTATGCCAAGGGGTCGTCCCCGAGCATAGGAACGTTCTGGCAACGAGAACAAGGCCCGCCAGCGCAAATCGGCGGGCCTCTGCGAAAGGGCCTTCGATGGCGCGGGCCGCTTAAGCGAACTGATCGCGCAGGGACGCGCCGGCCTCGCCTCCCATCAGCTCATTGCGCTAGGCGTAGATCTCGCGGAACAATTGCGCCTCGCCCCGACGAGATCAGCTAACAACCGGCGCGCCATAAGCTCGCGCCAATCCATTTCCTCGTCGGGCTTGCGCCAGTCCAGGATGCACGAAATGGTTTAAGCCAAAGGCGAAGGGGAAATGAAGTGCTGAGGGGAAGAAACATGAAGCCGCTAATCGGACTCGTCGTGCTGCTCTTTACAACTGCCGCCCTTGCTCAATCTCCCCCGAAACCCGCTAAAAAGCCGCCCGTTCAGGCCAAGCCGCAGGCGCCATTGGGATGCAAACTCGTCGGCACAGTCCGAGGTACCAAGATCTGGGCGGGCGACTGCATTGCTGCGGAGCCTGCAGCGGAAACCCCACAGCCAGCACCGCCACCACCCCCTAACATGCCCCCCGCAGAGAAGCAGTGACGGCTGGTCGAGATCGGGCTGAAGGCGAAGGAGCACGGATGTCCGATCGAGAAGAGGCCCCGACAATCGAGCACGAGACCGCCGTCAAACAGCTCTTGCGGCGCGCGACCAAGCGCACCCGATCAAGCCAGGTCTTTTCTGTAATTCCTCATACCCGTGAGACAGATGCGAACCGGGAGTTTGCGCCAGATCGCGACGCAGACGCCATTGTATGGTTCCTGATCGCGCTCCCGATATTCATGGTCGTCCATGCAATCTGCGTAAAGATCGGAGCCATCTAGCTAAGAGGGCGACTCTTCGGCGACGACCACCTTCCAAAGCAGAAGATTTGAACCGGTTGGGTCAAAGGCTCAATGGTGTCAATCCACCGCTGTAAGCACAGTCCGCTTTGCCGCCAGCTATTGCGGACACGCCATCGGCAAAACGCATATAGTAGAGTGCAGTCAGACTAAGCTGCCTCGTCTGCAGCTTCCAGCTCGGCCAAGTCCATACTAAAATCAAATACAATCTGGATCGGTTCCGCGTCAGGATGAGCATCGTTATAGCTGTCTACATCCACCTTCATTTGCCGGCAGTCGCCTACAATGCCCCTGACCTGCCTCCGAAGTTTCATCCAGTGGCGATTAGAGCCTCAGCGGATGTTGAAGTGCTCCCCAAAACTAGGCCAGCTGATGCTGGAATTTTCCGGGGTTTAGCTCATGCCGGCGGCCGGTACAGGCGATAGACCCGTTTGACGTTAACGGCCCAGCCCTCCCTGATCCACACGAATGCTCTTCGGGTAACCGACGGTTTTGCAGATGCGCTCCAGAGTCAGCACAACGTCCTCGCCTCGATAGCTGAACCGCGGATCGACCCCCGGCGAGAAGCGGCTGAAGATGTCGACAATCGTCAGCACGCGGAGTTTGCGGCCGGTGGCCAGCTGGTCGTTCGAGTGGCTTGGTTCGGCGCCGATTCACAAAAATGGCCGCCACGAGCGCATGCACCTCACCCTCAAGAAGGAAACAACCCGTCCGCCGGGCTCCAACAGCCTGATGCAGCAGGAACGCTTCGACGTCTTCGTCCGCGAGTTCAATACCGAACGGCCGCATGAGGCACTCGATATGAAATGCCCCGCCGAACTCTATCTGGCCTCACCACGCTCTTACGTCGGCTTGCCCGAGCCGACCTATCCGTTCCACGATCGCGAGCTGCTGGTCACCGCCTGCGGGCGTCTCTGCCTGCACCGCAAGCGGATCAACGTCTCTACCGTGCTGGCCGGCCAGAAACTCGGCATCAAGGAAGTTGACGACGGTATTTGGCTCGCAAGCTTCATGCACTATGATCTGGGATACTTCGACCTGGAGCAGAAAACCCTGCAACCCCTCGACAACCCGTTCGGCACGAGGTTGTCACCCATGTCTTAGGTACCACCTGTTACCGATGTCTCCGGGCTGGACACAGGGGAACGTTGGTAGCGGGAGAGGGACTCGAACCCCCGACCCCAGGATTATGAGTCCTACGCTCGCTCATCTGGTCCGGTCATTGTCTCTTGTTTGGTGGCGCCCCTCTGCATCGACGCCCTGCTCCGCGCCGCGGCGGCGGGTATTGGCAAGCTCCGAAAGCTCATTCTTCAGCGCATGCCGACGGGTTTCGACAGCAGGCATGTCGTTGACGAATTGGCGAACCTGGCGCGCTAGCTCGTGATCTGCCGCCACGCCAGAGCGCTGTAGCTCGGCGGCATAGTCGAGATATCGCTGCCGGATCGCATCCTGACGTGACTTAATCTTTTCGTCCCATGGATGTTTCACAGCCTTGCCGCCCCTCACCTCCGAAAGCACATCCGTGCGGGCGAACCGATCGACATCGGGCGTGATCTTTCGCTTGCGCAAAGCGAGCACCGGCCCGCGATCAGCCTTTCGAACCCGTCCGCGTGTTCGCCGCGGCGTTGCCTCTGCCGCAATCCCGCGAAGCCGGAGTTCGCCAGCAAACCGCTCCCGCCAGGCCTGAAGATCCGCCTTGCGAGGGTTGAGGCGCTTGCCGTCATGGCCCAGCGACCGAACGGTCAGGTGCACGTGAGGATGTTTGTCGTCGAGATGCTGGACGAAGACGTAGTCGTGATTGCCCCCGAACGTCTCGATGGCAAATGCCCGGGCTGAATCCTTGACGGCGACGGCATCAGTGCCAGCCGGCATCGACAGAATGATGTTGATCGAGAGCGACCCATCGCGGCGGCGCTTTTCGTCGAGACCGGCATCATCCTGCCAGCGTTGCTGCAGGTCTTTCAATCCGGAACGACCCGCCAGCGTCGCGCCCTGCTCTGTTTCCGCATCGAGCTCGCCGTTTCGCGTGATGTATGCAAGGTGCGACTTGAGATGCGCCACGCTCTTGGTGCGACCGGTGATCTTGACCATCACCTCTGGTGCTCGGCGCACGATGCGTTCGAGCTTTGCACGCATCGCCGGCGTAAGGCGTCTGGGAGCGGCCGGATCGGGGATATCCCACTCGGCCCGCCGTGGGCGCCGATTGGGAGTTTCCCAGACATACGAGATCGGCGGAAGTTCGGAAGCCAGGTCGGTCGGCCGCGGCGAATGGCGCCGAGTCATCGCCGTCCATCCCAATAGTCGGCGTTGCCGTGCAGCGCATTACGAAGTTTCGCGAGCTCTGCTTCAATGACCAATTTGGCCTCCTGAATTGCGGACAGATCGGGCTCAACCGCCCTGCCCTGCAGTACACTCGTGTTTGCGGCGCGCGCGATCTGGTTGATGTTGCCGCCGATCCGGTTGAGCTCGCGAACGATCGCGCGGAGCGCGTCATGCTCGTTCGGGGAATGCTGCACGGGCGATGCCAATCGCGAGCGCACTAGCGCGACAATCCAGCCGGTGCGGGTCATGCCGCGCTGATGTGAAACTTCGGCGAGCTGCCGCATCTCGCTCTCGCGAAACCGCACAGTCACCTTCTCCGGCCGTCCGACCGGCAACGCCAAGATGTGCGGCGCTGGTGCAGCTAGGGCATCAGCAATGAGACGCCGCAGCAGCGCAGACTTGCCGCCTTGCGTAGCTGCAAAAGCGGAGAACTGCGCCGCGACTTCGTCGGGAACGCGAAGCGAGATCAGAGCCATGCACTCCGATCCCAATCGCGATGTAATACATCGCTGGCGCGAAGCCTATCCTGCACTAGAAAAAGCGACTCTATCCATCCCCTCCATGTTGGTTCAAACCAACGGGCTCGGCATTCAAAGCTCGGCAGTCGCTGCAGGTGAGATCCAACCCAGCCGGCGATCGATGCGGAGAATTGCTCTTGGAATGACGCAGCCGCCGCCCCTACTCCTTGTACTCCACGAACGCCGTGCGCGCAGATCGGCAACATTGGCACCGAATATGTGGACCGCGGCTTTCCAGCAGCCTCCGGCCTCTCTACAGCGCTGTGGGGGGCGCGTTCGGCCTCCGGCTGCTGCGCTAACGCGCCATCCTTCGGATGGGAAATCCGCTCCGCTGGCCCACCAACTGTGGCAGCGTTTCTGAGGAGGCTGTCTAAGACCAGCTTCATGCGAAAAGGATCTCTTCGATTGTGATGGTCGATGCTGGAACCTCTTCCGCTTCTTCCGCGCCGTCGACCAACAGCACTGCGTGTCGTGAGCCTTGAGACGCGAGTCGATCGACCAGAAGACAGCCAGTACGATCTTGGTGACGCACTCTGATCGTCAGTAATGAGCTCATTCGCTCGTTCCGATCGACCGAAGAGCTGCGGGGCTTTTCCGCGATCGCCGTTACACGGTCTCTCTTCGTGGGTCGCAATGCCACTTGCGGTGCGATCGAGCTTCGTGCGGGTTGAGCTCCAGGGGGCCCTTCGCCATCAGCAGGGGAGCCGCGGGCTTCGCTGCGAACTTTGCGAGCCAGTTGACGGGCGTGCGCGTCGGTGAAGCTCTCCTCTGTTGCGCATATGGTCTCGACGGCGTTGGGCTGATCACGCCAAGCCTGGTAGAGTTCATACACAGCACGGATTGAGGAGCCGGCAAGCTTCGACCGGAGGAACTCCGGCATGCTCTGGACCGACGCGTAGCGAGACACCCAGTCCCTGGGCTTGCCGAGCTTGCGAGAGATATCGGCTTGGCTATCGCCTAGCTCCAAACGATCCGCGATGAACGCGGCAATTTCGGGGGCATTGAGGTCATCGCGCTGGATATTCTCGATCATCTGAACATAACGATCCGCAGAACCAACGGCATGGATGAAAGCCGGGATGTCACGGAGCCCGGCGCGCTTAGCAGCACGATACCGCCTTGCTCCCATGACGATCACGTACCGGCCTTCCTCCCTCGCTTGCCGCAGCACGATCGGTTGCAGCACACCATGCTGAAGGACCGATTCCGCAAGCTCCTCGAGCTTCTGTTCGTCGAAGCTGCGACGGGGCTGGTCCGGATCTTCGTCAATACGGCCGATGGAAATGCAAATCGGTTGCCCGTTTGCAGCGCCATCTTCCGCGGCGTCGATGAGCTGCTTAAAGCTGAGATCAAGCGCCATGCGCCGGCTCGTCCATTTGCGCGACGATCTTGGCGAGAACATCGCGGATTTCCCGACCCGCCTCCTGCGCAGAGCGGCGCTTCAGCTTCCAGACCGGCAGGCGTTCCGCAACAGCCTCGGCGTAGCCGTCCCTTGCAACGATCTGGCCCGGGAACACATATTTGCCAGCCTCGCGCAAGAGTTGCTCAAGATGGGTCCTTTGACGGGGCGATTTCGTGTTGAAGTTCGAGGGCAGCAACCCGAGGAACCTCGTATCCTGACGGCCATAACGCCTCTGCACGCCGATCACGGTCTGCATCAGACCTTTGACGCCCTTGATCGAATAGTCTTCCAGATAGATGGGAGCCAGGACGTGCGACGCCGCAACCAAACAACCGACACTGCGTAGTCCAAGCGATGGCGGGGTATCGATCACGCAAGCGTCGAACTGATCCGACGCGACAGCGATGTTCTCTTGCAGAGTCGTTATGGCGGTCGCACTGCTGCGATCGAGATCCGTCAGCGAGCTATCGGCCGGCGCGAGCGTTAGGCCTTCATCTTCCCTGGGCACTATCCGCGCCCCCGGCTTGAACAAATCCGCGGCTAACGTTGAGGCGGCGTAGTGCCTCAACGTGTCCGACGCATTGCTTTGCGCATCAACGTCGATCACGAGAACGCGGAGATTCGCTTCCGCCATGAACCAAGCCAAATGGACAGCAAGAGTTGTCTTGCCGACCCCGCCCTTTTGATTGTTGATGACAATGGTCTTCATCTCAAAATCCGGAATGGGTCTAGCGGCGTTGAGCTCATATCCTCGTCCATCATGTCGTGGGAGATGTTGGTTTGAACCAACAAACGATTGCGAATCCGATCCCCGGAACGATCCCGAAATTCGTCCCGCGAATCCCCTGCCAGAAGAGTCAGGTCATAGCTATCGAGGGGAGCAAATTCCGGGAAGCGAGACTGGAAATCGTGCTGGTTGCTGGACCACTGCTGTCGACACGGTCGCGAGAGGATCGTCACGCGAAGCGCGGAGACCGCTTGCGGGCTGCGGGAGCGCCGCAGCCCGGCGCGAGTAGAGCCGTCCCCCGAAGGGGCTCGCCCAAGCCTTCACTGCTGCAAGAGTGACCTACCGGACACGAATGCTTCTATGCGACGGCTATCTGCATCGATGAGAATACAATCTACCTATCGCTAGCGAGAGTCGTGCCGCCGGCTCAAGGCCTCCTGTTGCGATAAAGACGGCCGCAATTACAAGCCAAGCATTGCGACGCGCGCGTCCCGACAGCGAAGTCACTGTTGAGGAAAGGTTTAGCCCGTAAGGTGAGCGGCAATTTCCGGCGCAATTGACCCATCGATAGTATGAATCGATCTGCCCAGTCGATTCATAAAACTCATTGGATGCCGCTTCCCTCGGAAGCGAGAATCTGGCGGTGCCGAAATCCGAACCAGAACCGCTTCATCTGCGCCGCATCGATGCCGCGCGCAATATGCGGCGGTTTTATGTGCTGTCCGCGCAGCCGACCTTGTTCGGAGAAATGTCGCTGATGCGCAATTGGGGCCGGATCGGCACGAACGGCAAGACGATGGTGCAGACCTTCGATGGCAGTGCGGACGCGATCGAAGCGTTCGGACGTCTGGACCGCGCCAAGCGAAGGCGCGGTTGCGCTGGAGTCGACAAAAAGCTGTCGCAGTCAGGCAATTTCTCGGGGATGACGGCTCCGCCCGCGATGCCGGCACTATCTGTTCCGCGGTCTTGATGTCAGACGAGCAAAATCGAAACAAGACGGAGCTCGTCCCATGGCGACTGCCAATGAGATTGCCGAAAAGATTGCAGCCGAGAACGAGCTGACAAAGGCTCAGGCGAAAACCATCGTCGATAGCGTGTTCAAGGCGATCACTGATGCGGCCGTAAGCGGAGCCGAGACGAGCCTTCCTGGGTTCGGCAAGTTCAAGGTCAAGGATAGCCCCGCTCGTGAGGGCCGCAATCCGTCAACCGGCGCAACGATTGCGATCGCAGCTTCCAAGAAGCTGAAGTTTACGCCTGCCAAAGCTATCAAGGATGTTCTGAACGGAGGAGCGGCCCCTAACGACGGTGCATCGTAAGGCGCAAGACGAGGGGGCTCATGCCCCCTCCTCGGCTGCGAAAGCTTCGTCGCGTTGGCGGATGAGTTCGGCCAGTTCGACTTCGAGCGCCTTGCGCTCCGCCGGCGTGAATACGCATTCGCGCAACTCGGCGCGCAATTCTTCGATGGTGTCGATGGTCATGATCGCATCTCCGATCGAAGGCAAGCAGGCCCCGCCTTGCGGCGGAGCCCACTGGCTGAGCCTCAGTCCCGATTTGGCCGGGACCAGATCAGCTGGAGACCTTCCGCACCTTCGACCTCGGTCAGGGTGGCGTAGATCGGAGCGGGGAAGCTCGGATCGTCCAGCTTGACGGAGAGGTAGTCGCGCTCGGTGTCCTTGGCGGTCTTCTGCCAGGCAGCACCCAGCTCGACGTTGCCCGAGTAGATGCGGAAGTGCGGTCCCTTGTCGGAAGGATTCTCGACGCGGATCAGCTTGGCCTTGACGTTGAGGTTGAGCGTCTTGATTGCGCCGGAGAAGCCATTGCCCGTGGAAGTGAAGGTGCCGATGGTAGCCATTGTCTCATTCCCTTGGTTTCTCGGGCCGCGCCTATCGCGACCTCGATGGCGGTCGTGAGACCGAAGGCGATCGACCTGCACCCAAAGGGCCGAAATGAAATGGAGGGCGGCCGGCAGCGACTTTCTTGGACCGCGAGGAATGGTGCGCAGCGCCAGGGGAAGAAAGTCGAGGACGGACGTTGCGGGGACAAGATCGAGAGCCCGCGAAGCGGGATCGGCCTTCGGTCAGACCAGCCTCTATCGAGGACGCAGATGGGTGCGCCCGTCGCGAAAACACACGGGAGAAGACAGGCGGCCCTATCGGCCATTCGGATGTCAAGGCAACGGGCGTAGCAGCGGAACGTCGTTCACCTTAAGCAGACCACCTAAACGCCGCGTCATCACACGCAATGGAAACCGTCGCTGTCAGTAACGCTGGCGCACTGTCGAACTTGCCATCGCAAGATCGATAACGAGGCTGGCGACGTACTCGCCATGTGGATGCAAACGCCGCCCTCCGCATCCATGCGACCGACCGCCCTGCGAGGCGTGAAACAGATGCTAGCGTCGCTGGACATGCTCGGCCTCCGAGTCCGGGACTATCCGCCGGCACGCGCGATGGAACGAAGCTGGGCGTTCGGGTTGCAACGCCACAGCGTTGGAAAGAGTTGTGAGCACAATCAGCCTCTCAGCAATCCGGCTGCCGGGCTCGATTTCAACTCGAACGTTATTTGGCCGGCGGTCGCAGTGGGCTTTCCGCCCACTTCCGGGCGGCGGGATCGCGCAACGGATCGTCCTCGCAGACCAGGCAGACGTGGCGCGGCCGGCCAGGCGCGACGTCGTCGGGCACGACCGTCATCGGCTTACCGCACTTCGGGCACAGTTTCCGGCTGAAGTAGAGCGGAGTCATGGTTTTTGCCTGCCGGGACCAGCTTAGTTCCCCGTGCGCCGCGAGCACAAGTCAATCGACGAAAATCGTCCGCATGCACCAGACCCCTTGACGCGGAGCGCGTCTCACACTGAAATCCGATTTTCAGTGATGTTGCGGGGGTGGCGTTGTGGAAGAATTTTACAGGGGCTTCGCGCAGCGGGCGCGCGATCTGGCGGAGAACGCGGACCCGTTCATCAAGCGGCGGCTACTCGACCTAGCCCAGCGATACGATCTCAAGAGCAGACCGGGAGCTCCGGGCGGTCGGACCCTCCCGCCGCCGCGCGCGACGCCACCGACGGGGCTGTTTTCCGGCTCCGGCGAAGCTTAAGACTAGGGTCTGTACCTGATTAGCGAGTTCTGATTCCCTGGTGCCAAGTTGATTCGGCACGGGGGACTTCGATGCGCAAAGGACTGTTCTGGCTCAACGACAAGCAGTGGGCTCAGATAGAGCCGCATCTGCCAACGAA
>NZ_JADPJJ010000159.1:0-85563 GCF_023073375.1 Bradyrhizobium sp. 197
CACCTCACGATGACGCCCTTGCGCTTCGCTAATCCTTCGCCGCCATCAGGCTGGATAGAGGACTTCCACCTCCAAGCTGTCGTTCATACTCGGCACACAACACTAAGGGCCCGTGCGATGCACGGGCCCTTTTCATGTATGCCTCACGCTTGACCTTACGACGCCGCGAGCGATTCCTCGACCAGCTTGACCCAGTACGACGTGCCGTAAACGATCGCCTCGTCGTCGAAATTGTAGGCGGGGTGATGCAGGCCGGCGCTGTCGCCGTTGCCGCAGAAGATGAAGGCGCCGGGGCGCGCTTCCAGCATATAGGCGAAATCCTCGCCGCCCATCAGCGGCGACATCTCGCGCACGTTGGCCTCGCCCGCGACCTGCCCGGCGATGCGACGCGCAATTTCGGTCTCCGCGGCGTGGTTGTTCACCACGGGATAATTGCGCTTGTAGTGCAGATCGATCTTGGCACCGGTGATCTGCGCCACGCCCGCGACAACCTCGTGCACGCGCTTCTCGACCAGCTTGCGCACCTCCGGCGACAGCGTGCGAATGGTGCCCCTCAATGTCGCGGTTTGCGGAATGACGTTGCGGGCGTTGCCGGCGTGAAACTCACAGATCGAGATCACGGCCGATTCCAGCGGATCGACGCTGCGCGCGACGATCGACTGCAACGCGGTGATCACCTGCGCGCCGACCAGAACGGAATCGACGCATTTGTGCGGCCGCGCGGCATGGCCGCCGAGGCCCTCGATCATGATATCGACCTCGTCGGTCGCCGCCATGATCGGACCCGGCCGGATCGCGAACGAGCCGATCGGAATGCCCGGGCCATTGTGCATGCCGTAGACCTGCTCGATGCCGAAGCGCTCCATCATTCCGTCCTTGACCATGGCCAGGCCGCCGGCGCCGCCTTCCTCGGCCGGCTGGAAGATCACCACCGCATCACCGGCAAAATTGCGGGTCTCGGCGAGATAGCGCGCAGCACCGAGCAGCATCGCGGTGTGGCCGTCATGGCCGCAGGCATGCATCTTGCCGGGAGTCTTCGAAGCGTAAGGCAGGTTGGTCTGTTCCTCGACCGGCAGCGCGTCCATGTCGGCGCGCAGGCCGATGGTCTTGAGGCCCTCGCCGGCCGGCTTGCTGCCCTTGATCACACCGACCACGCCGGTCTGTCCGACGCCGGTCACGACCTCATCGCAGCCGAATTCGCGCAGGCGATCCGCGACGAATGCTGCGGTGCGGTGGACGTCATACAGCAACTCGGGATGCTCGTGGATGTCCCGGCGCCAGGCCTGAATATCGGGTTGAAGGTCGGCGACGCGGTTCACGATGGGCATGGAGGCTCTCAAGCTTTGTTGAAAATACAGGACTGTCTACCATGCAAGCACCAGTCCACCCAACTGCCGGGGATCGGGGTCTAGCCTGTCCGCTCGGCATGGCCGGGCTTGTCCCGATCCGCCGTCTCTGCGTATTAGGACGGCACGTTGCATGACCATCCGGGTGGAAGCAGAATGCCAAGGCGGCTCGAAGGTGAGTTTGACTATATTGTCGTTGGGGCCGGCACGGCGGGCTGCATCGTTGCCAACCGGCTGTCGGCCGTGCCAGGCAATCGCGTCCTCATCCTCGAAGCCGGCGGCGACGACAACTGGATCTGGTTCCACATTCCGGTCGGCTATCTCTTCGCGATCGGCAATCCACGCTCGGACTGGATGTTCAAGACCGAGGCCGAGCCCGGCCTGAACGGCCGCGCGCTCGCCTATCCCCGCGGCAAGGTGATCGGCGGCTCCTCGGCGATCAACGCCATGATCTCGATGCGCGGACAGGCCGCCGATTACGATCACTGGCGCCAGCTCGGCATGACCGGCTGGGGTTATGACGACGTGCTGCCGCTGTTCAGGCGGCTCGAGGATCATTTCCTCGGCGCGAGCGAGCACCACGGCGCCGGGGGCGGCTGGCGCATCGAGGCGCCGCGGCTGTCGTGGGACGTTCTCGACGCCGTCGGCGACGCCGCCGAGGAGATGGGCATCAAGCGCATTCCCGATTTCAACACCGGCGACAACGAAGGCACCAGCTATTTCCACGTCAACCAGAAGCGCGGCCGGCGCTGGTCGTCGGCACGCGGCTTCCTCAAGCCGGCGCTGAACCGCCCGAACTTGCGGCTCGAGAAGCACGTGCTGGTCGATCGTCTGATCATCGAGCAGGGCCGCGCCGTCGGCGTGCGCTTCGTCCAGAACGGCGAGATCATCGAGGCGCGTGCGAAACGCGAGGTGATCCTTTCGGCCGGCGCGATCGGCTCAGTGCAGGTGCTGCATCGCTCCGGCATCGGGCCCGCCGACTGGCTGGCCCCGCTCGGCATCGACATCGTGATGGACAAGCCCGGCATCGGTCGCAATCTCCAGGATCATCTCCAGCAGCGCGCGATCTACAAGGTTGAGGGCGTGCGCACGCTGAACGAGACCTATTGCAATCTGGTCCGTCGCGGCCTGATGGGCCTCGACTACGCCTTCCGCCGCCGCGGCCCGCTGACCATGGCGCCATCGCAGCTCGGCATCTTCACACGCTCCGATGCGACGCGCGCGCGCGCCAACATCCAGTTCCATGTGCAGCCGCTGTCGCTCGACAAATTCGGCGATCCGCTGCACCGCTTCCCCGCGATCACGGTGAGCGCCTGCAATCTGCAGCCGACCTCGCGCGGCACCGTACGTCTCCGTGCGGCGGCGCCGGACGAGAAGCCGATCATCGCGCCGAATTATCTGTCAACGGACGACGACCGCCGGGTCGGCGCCGACGCCATCCGCACCACCCGCCGCCTCATGCAGCAGAGGGCGCTCGCAAAATACCGCCCGAGCGAATATCTGCCCGGCCCCTCCGTCGGCGACGACGATGCCTCGCTTGCAAAGGCCGCCGGCGACATCGGCACCACCATCTTCCATCCCGTCGGCACGGCGAAGATGGGCGCGGTGAATGACCCGATGGCGGTGGTGGACGAGCGCCTGCGCTTTTACGGCCTCGAAGGCTTACGCATCGTCGACGCCTCGATCATGCCGACCATCACGTCGGGGAATACCAACACGCCGACCGCGATGATCGCCGAGAAGGGCGCGACGATGATCCTGGAAGATGGCAAGTAGCGCCCTACCATGATTCAAGCGCACCGCTTTTCGATCGGCCCCGCTGATGCGCAGATCGCCATGCTGCGATGGGGCGAGAGCGGAAGGACGCCTGCGCTTCTGCTTCACGGCACCGGCTTCGTCGCCGACGTCTGGGACGAGGTCGCACGCGATCTCGCCGCGACCTACACGGTCTATGCGCTTGACCGCCGTGGCCATGGCGCGAGCCACAAGCCCGGGGCCTATCATTTTCTGGACTATGCCGAAGATGTCTGCCGGGTGATCGATGCGCTCGGGCTGCGCAACGTCTACGGGATCGGCCACAGCGCAGGTGCGACCGATCTTCTGCTCGCGGCGAAACTCTTGCCCGGACGTTTCGCACGCCTGTTCGTGATGGAGCCAACTGTAATGGATACGCGCGCTGCGCGCTCCGGAGAATTGAGCGAAGACTCCTTGTCCCGCGTGCAGGGAACACTGCGCCGACGTGCCGAGTTCAACAGTGCCGACGCCGTATTCGAGCGCTACCGCGCCGCGCCGACGTTTGCGGACTGGACCGAGACTTCGCTTCGGGCCTATGTGCGCCATGGCTTCGCGCCGCTGGCGAACGGCCGGGTGCAGCTCTGCTGCACGCCCGAGATCGAATCGGCGATCCTGCGTCCGATCTACCAGGCGATGGAGCAGGTCTACGTCGGCGATGCGCGCGGCAATCCGTTTACCTCGCTCTCCGCGATCGACTGCCGGGTGCGGGTCACGACCGCCGCGAAGTCGGGACCGATCTACAAGGAGATGGCCTCGCGCGCCGTGTCGCTGATTCCGCGCGTCAGCACGCTGACGTTCGACGGTGCAGGGCATTGTGTGGCGCAGGAAGCGCCGGCGATCGTGGTGAAGGCCGTGCGCGAATTCGCGACATAGCGTCGTGCCTCGATCGAAACCAACTCACGAAATCGTCATCTCATCCGGGAATAAACCCACCCCTCCCCCAATCACCTCCCCGAAGCCCAATTCCGGGCGAGAGGAGACACGCGATGAGCGGACACGATCACGGGGACGACGGCTTAAGCCGCCGCAAGGTGCTCGAATGCATGACCTGGGCCGGCACCGGAGTGCTCTGGACCATCACGGGCGGCGTGCCGCGCTCGCTCGGCATCATTGATTCCGCGCAAGCCGCGACCGCGGCCGCGCCCGGCATGACCTTCCTCCAGATCAGCGACAGCCATGTCGGCTTCGACAAGCCGGCCAATCCCAACGCGCTCGGCACGCTGGAGGAAGCCATCAACAAGATCAACGCGATGCCGGTCAAGCCGTCCTTCATGATCCATACCGGCGACATTACTCATTTGTCGAAGGCCGCCGAATTCGACAACGCCGATCGCATCATCTCGCAGAGCAAGCTGGACGTGCACTACGTGCCCGGCGAGCATGACTTCCTCGACGAGGAGGTAAAGTTCTATCGCGAGCGCTACGGCCGCGGCACCAAGGGGGCGGGCTGGTATTCGTTCGACGCCGGCGGCGTGCACTTCATCGGCCTCGTCAACGTCGTCGATCTCAAGGCCGGCGGCCTCGGCAATCTCGGCGCCGATCAGCTCGCCTGGCTCGAGGACGACCTGCGCGGCAAGTCGAAATCGACGCCGATCGTGCTGTTTGCCCACATCCCGCTCTGGACCGTCTATCCGGAATGGGGCTGGGGCACGGAGGACGGCGGCCGCGCGCTGGAATACGTCAAGGGTTTCGGCTCCGTCACCGTGCTGAACGGCCACATCCATCAAGTGATGCAGAAGGTCGAGGGCAACGTCACCTTCCATACCGCGCGCTCGACTGCGTTCCCGCAGCCGGCGCCGGGGGCAGCTCCGTCGCCCGGACCGATGAAGGTCGAGGACGCAAAGCTGCGCGCCATGCTCGGCGTTGCCAGCGTCAACTTCAAGCAGAACGAGCAGCGGCTCGCGATCATCGACACGCCGCTCCAAGGTTGAGCAGAGCTGAACGGAAGCTGACAATGAAGACACTCAATCGCCGCGACTTCGCTGTCGACCTCGGTCTCGCTTTGGCCGCGGCTATCCTCTTGCCCGCAACAACCGCCCGTGCCGACGACATGGAAGTGCATATCGACAATTTCGTTTTCCAGCCGGCCGAGCTCAAGATCAAGGTCGGCACCACGGTGACCTGGTCCAACCGGGACGACATCCCCCACACCGTGGTGTCGGCCGGCAAGTTCAGGTCCAAGACCCTGGACACCGACGACAAGTTCTCCTTCACCTTCACCAATGCGGGCGACTACAAATATTTTTGTTCGTTGCACCCGCACATGACGGGGATGATCAAGGTTGAGTAACATCTCGAACCAAGGCATCAACGTCTTGCCCGGCCGGTGGTCCCACGCCGGCCGGGCTCGTGTGCCCTCGGTCACACACGCCGACCAAACGAATGTGGACGAAACGAAGCAACGCGCAGAACAAGAGGCAAAGCGAGGAGCGATGCCCGCCAACGACGATTTGCAGAAGGCGCAGCGCTTCCGCGAGGCAGCGCTGCCTCATCTCGACGACGTCTACACACTCGCACGCTATCTGCTGCGCGACGCCTCCGATGCCGAGGACGCGGTGCAGGAGTGCTATCTGCGCGCGCTGAAGCATTTCGACAGCTATCGCGGGCCGGCGATGAAGCCCTGGCTGTTTGCGATCCTGCGCAACGTCTGCAACGCCGAATATGGACGGCGCGCGCACAGACACAGCGCGATCGAGGATACGCCCGGCGCCGCCGAGCAGACGCCGATCTGGCAAGAGACCGAGGCGAGCCCGGAGACGGAAGTGCTGCGCAGCCGCGACGCCGGCGCGATCCGCAAGCTGATCGACGCCCTCGCCGAACCGTTCAAGGAAACCTTCGTGCTGCGCGAGATCAGCAACCTGTCCTATCGTGAAATCGCCGAGGCCGTCGGCGCACCCGTCGGCACCGTGATGTCCCGCCTCGCACGCGCCCGCGCCATGCTGCGCGCGGCATGGATGGCGGAAGAGGAGCACTCGAAATGAACTGCGACGAAGCAAAAATGCTGCTTCACGCGCTGCTCGACAACGAGCTCGATGCGGGCCATGCACGCGAGGTCGAAGCCCATATCGCAAGCTGCCCGGCCTGCGCCGCCGAGCTTGCCTCACAACGGGAAATGCAGCGCGTGCTCGCTGACACCAATTTGCGCTACACCGCGCCGACGAGTTTGCGCATCCGGATCGAGGCTTCGCTGCCGCAGCCGCAGCGCCAACAACCGAGCCGCCGCTCCGTGCTGCGCGGCTTTGCAATGGGTTCGGCGGTCTCTGCGCTCGCCGCCTCCGGTGTCGTCGCCGTGGTGCTGCGCCAGGACGACCAGCAGCGCATCCTGTCGGAGGTCGTCTCCGCGCATCTGCGCTCGCTCCAGGCCGGCCACCTCATCGACGTGGTCTCGACCGACCAGCACACCGTGAAGCCGTGGTTCAACGGCAAGCTCGACGTCGCCCCGCCCGTGATCGACCTCACCGCGCAGGGTTTTACGCTGGTCGGCGGCAGGCTCGATTATATCGACGCACGTGCCATCGGCGCGGTCGTCTACAAGCGCCGGCAGCACGTGGTCAATTTGTTCGTGGCGCAGACCTCAAGCACCGAACATCGTCCGCCGAAGACCCAGACCATGCAGGGTTTCAACTGCCGCCGCTGGGGCGAGCGGGGCCTGAATTTCTGGGCCGTCAGCGATATCGGCGCCGACGAGCTCGCCGAGTTCGTCGACAAGTTCGAGGCGGCGATGAAGGCGAATGTGGAGGGGTAACCCTGGAGTCGTATCAGAAATTGATACAAATCCCTTGCGCATGTATCAACCAATGATACATTGCCTGAGTGATCAGGACGTTTCGGGACAAAACGACTGAGGCGGTCTTTAACGGCGAAAGCCCCAAACGCTTTCCGGCCGACCTGGTGAAGGTTGCTCGCCGGAAATTGCGCTATCTTCACGCTGCGGGCGAACTCAGCGACTTGAGGGCACCACCCGGAAACCGCCTTGAGGCCCTCACGGGCGATCGCAAGGGACAGCACTCGATCAGGATCAACGACCAGTTCCGAGTGTGCTTCGTGTGGACATCACAAGGTCCCGTTCAGGTCGAGATCGTGGATTATCACTAGGAGAATGCGACGATGGCCAAGAAACTCAAGCCCATGCATCCTGGTGAGGTTCTGCGGGAAGAATTCCTGAGCCCGCTGGACATGTCGGCAGGCGCGCTCGCCAAGACATGCGGCCTGCCGCGTACGCGTATTGAGCGGATTGCGAGTGAGCAGACCGGAATCACCGCTGACACCGCGCTTCGGCTTGCCAAAGCGCTCGGCACGACCGCTGAGCTATGGCTCAATCTCCAGAACGATTACGATATTCAGATCGCCAAACGCGATCTCGGCAAGGCTCTCGACCGCATCGAGACTGTGAACAAGCCCAAGGCGGCCTGAGGGATCAGGTTACGCCGACCGCCTCACCGCGTTGTCCACCAGCGTCTTGCCGAGCGACCAGATCGCGCCGGGGACCTTGTGGCTGCCGGCGATGACGTCGTCGAAGGCGCGCTCGATCCAGCCGCAATCTTCCTCGGTGATGGTGAGCGGCGGCAGCAGCTTGATGGTGTGGCTGCCGTGGCCGGCGACCTGGGTCAGGATCTTGTGATCTTTGAAGAGCGGCACGGTGATGAGCTGGCAGAACAGGCCCTTGTTGGCGGCCTCCAGCACGTTCCACGAGGCTCGCAGCCGCAGCGATTTCGGCGGGCCGAACTCGATGCCAATCATCAAGCCCTTGCCGCGCACTTCCTTCAACAGCTCGTAGCCGGGCACCATGCGCGTGAGCGCAAGGCGCAGCTCGGCACCGCGCTTGGCGGCGGACTCGATCAGCTTCTCGGACTCCATGACGTCGAGCGTGGCGATGCCCGCGGCCATCGCCAGGTCGTTCTTGGAGAAGGTGGAGCCGTGCACCACCGCGCGGTCCATCTGGTTGAAGATCTTGTCGAAGATGCTCTTGCGCGTCAGCACCGCGCCGACCGGCACGTGGCCGCCGGACAGCGACTTCGACAGCAGCACCATGTCGGGCTCGACGTTCCAATGCTCGACCGCGAGGAAGCGGCCGGTGCGGCCCATGCCGGTCTGGATCTCGTCGGCGACGAACAGCGTGCCGTATTTCTTGCAGAGCGCAGCCGCACCTGGCAGGAACTCGTCGGTGGGCATGTTGACGCCCTTGCCCTGGATCGGCTCGACGACGAAGGCCGCCACCTCTCGCGAGGCCAGCGCCTTTTCGAGCGCGGCGAGATCGTTGAACGGGATCGAGGTGCAACCCGGCAGCAGCGGCTCGAAGCCGGTGCGGAAGTTCGAATCACCCGTCAATGACAGCGCGCCATAGGTCAGGCCGTGATAGGCATGGGCACAATAGACGATGCCGGGCCGGCCGGTGGCGCCGCGAGCGAACTTGATCGCGGCTTCGACGCATTCGGCGCCGGAATTGGCGAAGAACGCCTTGTCGAGATAGGGCACGTACTTCAAAAGCCGCTCGGCGAGCACGCCGGCGAGCACCGAGACGTCGAACTGGACGAGGTTGGGCAGGTCGGCATCGAGCACGCTCTTGAGCGCCTCGCGCATAACAGGATGATTGCGCCCGATCGCAAACACGCCAAAGCCGGACAAAAGGTCGAGATAGCGCGCGCCGTCTCGGTCGTAGAGGTACTGCCCCTGCCCCTTCTGGAAGCCGACATCATAGCCGATGGTCTTGAGCACCCGAACGAACTGCTCGTTCATATGCCGATTATGCAGGGCGCTGCGCTGGGCCTGACGGTCCGCGAATAGCTGAGACATGTCTGGATTTGGGCTGTGCATCCGTTACATACTTCGGTTGAGGGCCGTCTCGTCAACTGAAAACGGACCGTTGCCGAAAACGGTCTGTGCGGCCTTTTGCCCTTTTTCGGACCATCTTCGCAAGCACAGCTTTAGACCATGTTGCACTGCCAAGGAACTATCATGCGTTTAGCCCTTTACACCGGACTAATACTGACTGGCGGTTTCACCTGCCTGACCCCGGCGCTCGCCGCCGATCCGACCGGCGACTGGCGGGTTGCCGACGCCGTGGCCAACATTCGTGTCGCCCAATGCAATGGCAGCATGTGGGGCGCGGTTTCCTGGGAAAAAGAGCCCGGCGGCCGCGATGAATACAATCCCGACGCGTCGAAAAAGACCAGGCCCACGCTGGGCATGGCAACCCTGATCGACATGAAGAAAAAGCCCGGCGCCGATCAGTGGGAGGGTCAGGTCTACAACGCCAAGGACGGCCAGCTCTACAGCGCGACCATCACGCCGGCTGGCACCGACCAGCTCGAGATCAAGGGCTGCGTGATGGGCTTCCTCTGCGGTGGCGAAACCTGGACCCGCGTTGGCCCGCCTATTCCCTTGAGCACCGCCAATGCCATGGCCAAGGGCACGCCGAAGTCCACCGGCGCGGTGCCGAAGGCCCCGGGAACGACGGGCGCTACAGCGGCGCAGCCTGCGCCGGCAGCCCCGAAGGCCGCCGGCACTGCCAAACCTGGTCAGAAGGGCGCCGCCGACCCGGTCGGCGACATCTGCCTACTCCCTGAGATTGCGGGGTTTGCCCATTAGCGCCGGCTGAAACAGCAGCACGGCGGCGAGCGTCGTCACCAGCGACAGCGCGAGCAACTTGCCCATGCTGGACGTTCCCGGATGGCTCGACAGCCACAGGCTGCCGAATGCCGTCGCCGTCGTCATCGCGCTGAAAAAGATCGCACGCGTCAGGCTGGTCTGGAGCAGGTTTGTCCTGCCCGAGCGCCAGGCCACGACATAGTAGATCTTGAAGGCCACGCCGACGCCGAGCAGCAGCGGGAACGCGACGATATTGGCGAAGTTGAGCGGCAAGCCGATCAGCACGCAGATCTCGAGCGTTACCGCGCCGGCAACCAGGAGCGGCACCAAGGTCATCAGCACATCCACGAACCGGCGCAGCGTGATCCACAGCAACAGGCCGATCACCAGCAGTGCGTAAATGCCGGCATGGATAAACGCCTTCACCACGGTGTCGCCGGATTTCAGGATCGAGACCGGGCCCCCGATCGCGGTCGGCTCGGCAACGAGCACGGCCGCCGCAAATTTGCGTAGCGTGTCGTTGTCGTTGGGATCGCCTTTGGGCAGCGCCTCGACGCGGATGATGCCGTCCTTGCTCTTCCAGGCGCTGATGAGGTCGGGTGGCAATGACTTCAGGGTGACCGGCTCGGCCTGCATCGCGTTCCGGAGCTGGTCGAACACGATCTTCATCGGCGCGACGAACACGTCCTGCGCCTTGTTCCGCGTAGCCTCGTCGCCATTGGCGAGCTTTTCGAGCGCGTCCGCGAGCCGGCGCGAGGCGACCGCACCCGGGCCCTTCGCATCGCCTGCGGTCCGGCGCAGATTGTCGACCGAGGATTTCAGCGAATCGACGTTCTCCTTGTCCGTCGGCGCCGCGTCGATCTGGTCAGGATTGAGCGCAGGGTTCAGCACCTTGGCGCCCTGTGCAAGCAGCTTCAGCTTCGGCGGCTGGTCCTCAGGGACGAAGCTGTTGAGGGACATCACCCGCAGCACTTCGGGCACCTTCTCCAGCTTCGCCTCCACCTGCTTTGCCTGCTCCTCCGACGTGGTCATCACGTTGATGGCATTGGCGCCGGTGTTGGGATCCTTGCGCAAATCGAGGAAGGTCGCGATCGATTCGGCCTTCGGATTGCGCAGGTTCATCGGGTTGAAGTCGAACTTCATGAAGTAGAGCAGCGGCAGGCCGGCGACCGCGAGAAAGATCGTACCACCGACGACCAGCACGCGGTGCTTCTCAAGGAAGTGATCGAGCGGCGCCAGGAAGGCGTAGCCGACCGGCTCCTTCTCGCCGGGCGGATTCAACAGCTTCAGCATCGCCGGGAGTACGGTGATGCTGGTGAGGAACGCGACCAGCATGCCGACGCCGGCGATCTGGCCGAGCTCCGATATGCCCTTGTAGTCGGTCGGCATGAAGCAGAGGAAGCCGGCCGCGGTTGCCATCGCCGCCAGCGACAGCGGTATTGCCGAGCGCTTCGCGGCCAATACCAGCGCACCCGAAAGGTCGTTATGCTTATAGCGCTCGGAGCGATAGCGGACGCTGTACTGAATGCCGAAATCGACGCCGAGGCCGACGAACAGCACGGCGAACGCGATCGACAGCAAATTGAGCGAGCCCACCATCATCAGACCGGCGGCGGTTGTCAGCGCAAGACCGACGAAGAGATTGACGAACACCGCGAAGATGATCTTCGCCGAATGCAGCGCCAGCCACAGAATGAGCAGCACGACCAGAACCGTGCCGATGCCGTTGACGACAGCGCCTTCCTGGACGGTTGCATATTCCTCGTTGGCGATCGGGACCGGACCGGTCAGCCGCACGCGCGCCTGGTATTTGGTTGCAAACTCCAGATCGGCTGCGGCCTTGCGGATCGCGTCGGTGGCGCCCTTGCCGGGCTCCAGCGCGTTGTAGTCGAGGATCGGCTTGAACTCGATGAAGGCGCGCTTGTCCGAATCCGTCAGCGGCTCGTCACTGACGAGCTCTCGCCAGGAGAAGCTCGCACTGCCCTTGTTGAGCACGGTCTCAACCGTTTGTGCGATCTGGTTGAAGGGCCGTTCGGTGTTGTCGAGCTTCACTTGCCCGCGCTTGACGCCGGCAAGACCCGTCTCGAGCGCACCGGTCAGGCCGCGGATCGAGGGATCGCCCGCCATGATCTCGATCAGGGGCGCGGCGGATTCGAACTGGCCGGTGACCTTGGCGACCTCCTCGGTCGGCAGGAACAACAGGCCGTTCTTCTCGAAGAACTCGCCAGTGCCGAGCTGTTGCATCGACTGGAAGTCGGTTTTGTCGTCCTTCAGCTTGGCATAGAGCGCGTCCGACGCCGCAGTCGCCATCTCCGGCGTTTTGGCTTCGACCACCGCCGTGATCGTCGCATCGCGGTCGAAAGCGCGATCGAATTGCTGGTCGCGTTGGCGCCAGTCCAGATTTTGGGCAATCAGCGAATTGATGTCGGTGTTGATGGCGAAGTGATGGACCGTGTAGTAGCCCGCCCCCACCGCCAGCAGGAGCCCGAGAACGACGACGATGGGGGCAAACCGGGTGCAGGCCCTGACGATGGCAACGACTACGCTTTGCAGCACTTCTTTTCTTTCTGCGTTAACAGCTTCCCGGAAACGCCCGCTGTTTATCGGAGTTCCCGGGCGAAACCTATTGCTGTTTTGAGTGGCTCTTCCCGCCAGAAGGTTCGAGCTGAACGGCGGGAGGCCGTGGCAAAATCATGCGGGGCGGTCGGTATAGCCGAGGAGTTGAGGCGGGAAAGTGACCGAGGGCCGCGCACAAATGTCGCCGTTTCGCCGACCGGAACCTTCTCTACTATAGTACCGCAAATGGATCCTGCAGGGAACCAAAGTTCATAGGTCCCTTTCCTTGCTGCCGATTTTTTGACACAAAGTATTGCGCCTTCCATGTGTACCCGCGTGGGCGACGGCTGCGTGCCGAAACCGATGGTGCGGATATTGCAGCTCATTGGTACCCGGGTGCTCCGGGGACTCAAGATGCGGATCGGTGCAACTTGCGTGATGGACGTCCAATGGAAGTTTATCTGGCGCAATCGCGCGGTTTTTGCGCGGGCGTAGTGGGTGCAATGGGGAGATTGAAGAACAAAGCCGCAACCACGGTGTACGAGGACATTCCCGGGGCACTTCAGGCCCGCTTTACAGATATTCAAGGCCCGGACATCCGGGATATCTGCTATGCGACACAGAACCGCCAATCTGCGGTAAGGAACTGGAGCAAGCTGGTCGACGTGATCTTGGTGGTGGGCGCTGCCAATAGCTCGAACCGGCTCCGCGAAATCGGCACTGAGGCCGGCGTCGCGAGTTATATGATTGCCGACGGCAGCGCGCTCGATCCGGAGTGGTTGAAAGATGCCAGGACCGTCGGCGCCACGGCCGGCGCTTCGGCGTCCGGGGTACTCGTGGATGACGTGATCGAAGCGATGCGGCGGATCGGACCGGTACAGGTCTCGGTGCTGCCGGGCCGCGAGGAGAACATCGAATTCCGGCTTCCGGCCCAACTGGCTGCGAGCTGACCCACCCGAATTTCAAGCCCAGAAAGAAACTCGTAATGGCTATCCCCTTCTTCAAGGAAATGCGTATCGGCGGCTATTTGATCAAGCAGAAGCTGCTTGGCCGCAAGCGCTATCCGCTCGTGCTGATGCTGGAGCCGCTGTTTCGCTGCAACCTCGCCTGCGTCGGCTGCGGCAAGATCGATTATCCGGACGCGATCCTCAACCGCCGCATGAGCGCGCAGGAGTGCTGGGACGCAGCCGATGAATGCGGCGCGCCGATGGTCGCCATTCCCGGCGGCGAGCCGCTGATCCACAAGGAGATCGGCGAGATCGTGCGCGGCCTCGTCGCGCGCAAGAAGTTCGTCTCGCTCTGCACCAACGCGCTGCTGCTCGAAAAGAAGCTCGATTTGTTCGAGCCCTCGCCCTATCTGTTCTTCTCGGTGCATCTCGACGGCCTGAAGGAGCACCACGACAAGGCGGTGTCGCAGAAGGGCGTGTTCGATCGCGCCGTCTCCGCGATCAAGGCGGCCAAGGCCCGCGGCTTCACCGTCAACGTCAACGCCACCATCTTCGACGGCCATCCGGCCGAGGAGATTGCAAAATTCCTCGACCTCACCGTCGAGCTCGGTGTCGGCGTCTCGATGTCGCCGGGCTATGCCTATGAGCGTGCGCCCGACCAGGAGCACTTCCTCAACCGCACCAAGACCAAGAAGCTGTTCCGCGACGTCTTTGCGATGGGCAAGGGCAAGAAGTGGAATTTCATGCATTCCGGCCTGTTCCTCGACTTCCTCGCCGGCAACCAGGAATACGAGTGCACGCCCTGGGGCATGCCCGCGCGCAACATCTTCGGCTGGCAGAAGCCCTGCTATCTGCTCGGCGAAGGCTACGCGAAGACCTTCAAGGAGCTGATGGACACCACCGATTGGGAGACCTACGGCACCGGCAAGTACGAGAAGTGCGCCGACTGTATGGCCCATTGCGGCTACGAGCCGACGGCGGCGACCGCAGCCATCAGCCACCCGCTGAAGGCGATGTGGGTGTCGCTGCGCGGTGTCAGGACCACGGGTCCGATGGCGCCCGAGATCGACATGACCAAGCAGCGCCCGGCGCAATACATCTTCTCGGCGGAAGTGCAGAAGCGCCTGTCGGAGATTCGCAAGGACGAGGCCGCCGCCGCGCAGGAGAAGGCAGCGCGGAAGGCTTCGACGGCGGCGTAAGCGCGCAAGTCGGCCTTGTAGCCCGATCAAAAAACAAAGGCCCGGGCGCCAATGGCGAACCGGGCCTTTATCTTTTGTCGGATCGGAAAACCGCTCAGGCCGCCTCGGAGACCAGAGCCTCGCTCTCGACGAGCTCGGTGCCGATCAGGAAGTCGCGGCAGCCGCGAAGCGAGCGCAGCGCGCGGTTGAAATCGATACCGGTCGAGACCAGTCCATGCAGCGCGGTCGGGTTGCGCGCGATGCCGCGCAGCACGGCCAGCACGTCGATCTGGCCGTTCGGCTTGATGGCGGCGCGGGCGAGCGCCGGCAGCGCGCGATGGGCGGGATCGCTGATGACGCGGACCGCGGCGAACGGCAAGCCGGCTTCGGCGGCGTAGGCGGCCGCGATGTGGCTTTCCATGTCGACGGCGGCCGCTCCCGTCTCCGAATGCAGCGCCGCCTTGCAGGACCGCCCCGTGACCACTTCCTCGGCACCGGCGAGGCTGCCGCGCACCACGCGGCGGCGTCCCGACGTCAGGCGGTCGATGAGGTCGTCGCCGAGCGACAGCCCGGCGGCCCAGCGGGTGTCGCCGGCGAGCACTTCGGTCGCCAGCACGACGTCGCCGGAGCGCAGCGTCGGGTCGAGGCCGCCGGCCACGCCAAAGGAGATCACGCCGCGAATCGTCTCAGGATCCAGCACCGTCAGCAGCGCCCGCAACTGGGTCGGGCTGCTCGACGAACAGATGACCGCCATTCCGGGCCCGGCCGCGATGCGGGCCTCCTGAACCAGTCCGGTCACGATCAATATCGGCCGCGGATCAATGGCATTGCCCGCGGTAAGGTAGTCCCCCGTCCCCAAAGTCACATTCCGACCCCTACCACCCTGCTGTTGGTGTCCCTCAAGTTCCGATACCGGGCCAGCGCCCACAGCGGGAAGAACTTCGGGTAACCATGGTACCGCAGATAGAACACGCGGGGGAAGCCTGTGGCGGTGTACCGCTGCTCGTCCCACAGTCCTTTTTTGTTCTGTGTTGCAATCAGGTACTCCACCCCGCGGGCGACGGCCGGGTGATCAACCTCGCCGGCAGCCATAAGGGCGAGCAAGGCCCATGCCGTTTGCGATGCGGTCGAGGGGGCTGCCTCCCAGCCGGCGTAGTCCAGGCGGTAGCTGACGGCGTCCTCACCCCAGCCCCCGTCCTGGTTCTGGATCGAGGCCAGCCAGCCGGCCGCCTTGCGCATCATCGGGTCGTCGTGACGGACGCCAGCCATGTTGAGGGCGCACAGCACCGACCAGGTTCCGTAGATGAAGTTCATGCCCCAGCGGCCATACCAGGACCCTTCCGGGTGCTGGGTCTTGCGGAGGTAGGCGATCCCGTCGGCGACGTGCTTGCTGGTCTTCGCGGTCTCGCCGAGCTGGGCCAGCATCGAGACACAGCGTGCGGTGACGTCCTCGGTCGGCGGATCGAGCAGCGCGCCATGGTCGGAGAACGGGATGTTGTTCAGATAATATTCGAGGTTGTTGACGTCGAAGGCAGCCCAGCCGCCGTCGTCGCTCTGCATGCCTTCGATCCACTCACGGGCACGGTCGATCGCGGCGTCATAGCCGGTCGCGCCGTGCTCCCGGCGCATGCGGTCCATCGACATCACGACCACCGCGGTGTCGTCGAGATCGGGATAATGGGCATTGTTGTACTGAAAGGCCCAGCCGCCCGGACGGACATTGGGCCGCTTCACCGCCCAGTCGCCCTTCACCGCGAGCTCCTGCTTCGGGATCAGCCAGTCGAGGCCCTGCTTAGCGGCAGGCACCGCCTTGTCACCGCCGGCTTCCAGCAGCGCGTGCGCGGTCAGCGTCGTGTCCCACACCGGTGAGACGCAGGGCTGGCAATAAGCCTCGTCGTCCTTGATCACGAGCAGCTTGTCGATGCCTCGGCGCGTGATCGCACGCGGCGGAAAATTCTCGTCCTTGCCGAGCGCGTCGTACATCATGACGATGTTGGCCATCGGCGGATAGATCGCGCCCATGCCGTCCTCGCCGTTGAGCCGATCCTCGGTGAAGGCGAGCGCCGCGTCGATGGCACGCTTGCGCAGGCTCTTGGGAAACATCGGCTCGACCACACGCAGGATGTGGTCGAGCGCGCGGAACAGCGCGAACCAGGCCAGGCTCTGGTGCGGCGCCTTGGCAGTCATGCCGATCGAGCGCGGATCCTGGAGGAACAGCTCGTCGATGCCGACAGCCTTCGGATTCCTCGCGCGCGGCTTGAGCGCTGCGAGCACCATCAACGGCACCATGGTGGTGCGGGCCCAGTAGGAGATCTTGTTGAGATGGAACGGCGACCAGAACGGCAGCAGCACGATTTCGATCGGCAGCACCGGCACGGCGCGCCAGGTCACGATGCCGTACATCGCAAGCAAGAAGCGCGTGAAGACATTGCTGTTGATCGCGCCGCCGCGGGCGTGGATCGCCTCGCGCGCACGCACCATGTGCGGGCTGTCAGTGGAATCGCCGATCATCTTCAGCGCGAAATACGCCTTCACGCTGGCACTCATGTCGAACTCGCCGTCATGCACCAGCGGCCAGCCGCCATGAGCCCCCTGAACGCGGCGAAGATAATTGGCGATCTTGGCCTCGAGCACGGCATCGACCGGCTCGGCAAGATAATGACGAAGCAGGACGTATTCGGCCGGAATGGTGCAATCGGCCTCGAGCTCGAACACCCAATGGCCGTCGGATTGCTGGAAGCCGAGGACGCCTTCGATGGCCGACGCAATGCTCGAGTCCAGGTTCCTGGATTCCAGGTTCCTGGAGTCCAAGTTCATAGATTCTCGGGCTTCGCGGTTGGTCGCGTTCACGGACTCCATCTCGCTCGATTGCTCCGTTAGTCGATTGAAATAGACCGAAATTGACCGGGGACAAATGCCCGTCAGGGCCGCCTGTCAGTATCCCTTGGCGGCCAGAACCAGATCGGCGGCGCGATCGCCGGATCGGACCGATCCCTCGATGGTTGCAGGCAATCCCGTAGCAGTCCAATCGCCTGCAAGAAACAGGTTTTTGAACGCAGTGACCGGCCCCGGGCGCAGGGCATTCTGCGCCGGCGTCGCCGCAAATGTGGCACGGCGCTCGCGCACGATCTGCCAGGGGGGCAGCTCGCCGGAAACGCCACCGGCCTTGCAGACATCGTTCCAGATCACCTGCGCGAGTTCCTCGCGCGGCATGTCGACCAAGCGGTCGCCGTTGCTGATGGTGACCGAAAGCCGGTTCGGGAACGCAAACAGCCACTCCACGACGCCGCCGATCACGCCGAGGATCGGAGCTGATCCCGCTGGCGGCTCAACGCGGAAATGCGCATTCACGATGGCGCGGAATTCGGTCGGCGTCTTCAGGCCGGGCAGCAGGTTGGAGGCGGCGCGCGGCGGCACCGCCATCACGACGACGTCGCCAGCGCCGATCTGGATCAGATCCTCGCCGCCGAAATTCAGCGCGCCGACCTTGCCGTCATTGTTCGCAAAGGAACGCAGTTCGTGGCCGAGTTGAACGGAGTGCCCGCGCTCGGTCAAGAATTTCACGGCGGGCTCGATCAGAACGTCACTGAGTCCGTCGCGCGCGATCAGGGGGCGACAGGCCTGCCCGCCGGCGAGCAGCGTCTCGCGCACGATCGCGCCGGCAAGCCCCGCCGAGCCTTCGGGAGGATCGACGTTGAGCGCTGCGAGCAGCAGCGGCTGCACCAGGCGCTGATAGAGCACGCCCTCGCAGGGAATGGATTTGCCCACCAGCGTCTCTTCAGACGCCCAGATCAGCGGCGCCAGCTTCAGATAATCGGTGAGCCCGGTGTCGGGAACGCGGCGACTCTCGTCGAGCACCCAGGTCGGCAGCCGACCGTCGCCGAGATCGATCTGCCAGCGCTGCCCGGTCGTGATATCGACGAAGGGAAACTGCGCGCGCTCCGGTCCGACCAGGCCCGCCTCGGTGCCGATCGATCGCGCATAGGCGCGCGCATGGCTGTTGCCCGACAGCAGCAGATGATTGCCATTGTCGATGGTGAGATTGGTGGCGCCGTCGAAATACGAACGGCAGCGGCCGCCGGCGTGGTGCGTCGCCTCGTGCACGGCGACCTTGAAGCCGGCATTGGCGAGCCGCACGGCGGCGGAGAGGCCGGAAATTCCGGCGCCGATGATGTGAGCTGTTTTTTGCATCAGATGAGAGCGTAACGGAGCAGGATCAAGATGCGCGTGACTTTCGACACACGCACCGGCTCTCGCGGCGCGTCGAAACCGCGCGCGATCAGGAGGTCCAGAATGGCATGGTAGTATTTCGACATCATCCGCGGCGCGCGCACCGCGCGGCGCCGGTTGCGGTTCATGATCTCGTCCGACTTCTCGAAATACACCTTGGCGCGCTGCGCCAGCGGCAGGCAGACCTTCGGCAGCGCACGCTCGAGGATCACGCGGTCCGGATCGTTGGAGGTGATGCCGGCATGCAGCAGCGCCTCGCGCGGCAAATAGAGCCGGCCGAGACCCGCGTCCTCGTCAATGTCGCGCAGGATATTGGTGAGCTGGAGCGCCCGGCCAAGATGATGGGCGAGTTCGACGCCGTCTTCTTCCGGCAGGCCGAACACCCGGACCGACAGCCGCCCCACGGCGCTCGCGACGCGATCGCAATAGAGATCCAGCGTCGCCATGTCGGGCGCGCGGATGTCCTGCGGCACGTCCATCTCCATGCCGTCGACGATGGCGAGGAAATCCTCGCGCTTGAGGCCGAAGTTCTTCACCGAGGCGACGTAGTCCTTCAGCCGCGGCGGCGGGTTGCCCTGGTAGAGCGCATCGATGTCGTTGCGCCACGCCTGAAGTGCGGCGAGCCGCTCGTCGCGCGGGCCATCGGAATCGGCGATGTCATCGACCTGACGGCAGAAGCTGTAGATCTGGAACATTGCTTCGCGCTGGTCGTGCGGCAGGATGCGCATCGCGGCGTAGAACGAACTGCCGGATGCGGTCGAGCCATAATTGGCGCCGGGCGAGGTCGCCTCAAGCGTCATGTGCAGTCCCCGGTCTGGAAATGGCCTTGCGTCCGATCGCGCGGCGGCCGACTTCGCCGATCATGCCGGCGATGCTGAAGGTGAGGAGCTCGAACCTGTTCAGGTGCACGCGCTCGCGCAGGGGATCGCGCACCTTCAACAGACGCACGATGCGGTCGGCATAGGCCTGGATCACCGAGACTTCGACGCCGAGGCGGAAGTCCCTGATCTCCGCGCTGAGCGACCTGCCCTCGTTGAGCAGCGCTTCGTTGCGCACGGCAAGCGCCTGAAGGCAGGCCAGCATCGCCGGCGGCGATTGCGTCAGCCCGAGCTGCTCGACCGAGGCGCCGCTTGCGGCCAGCGCATCGCGCGGCAGATAGACGCGATTGAGCTCGCGGAAATCCTTGCCGCAATCCTGAAGGTGGTTGTTGATCTGCAGCGCCGCGCAGAGCGCATCCGACGCGGCCCAGGTCGATGTGCTCTCGCCATGAACGTCGAGCATGAAGCGGCCGACCGGCATTGCCGAGTAGCGGCAATAGTGGATGACCTCGTCCCAGTTCTCGTAGCGTAGCTTGGTCACGTCCATACGGAACGCGATGAGCACGTCGAGTGCGTGGCGCGGCGCCATGCCGCGTTCGGCCAGTGCGCGCCGCAAGCTGACGGCCTCGGCCTGGGTGTCGCCCGTGCCGAGCAATTCCGCCTCGAGCAGGTCGAGATAAGCGAGCTTCTCGTCGCCCGGCAGCGTGGCGTGGTCGGCAATGTCGTCGGCGGTGCGGACGAAATTGTAATACGCCAGGATCAAGGCGCGATGACGCGGATGAATGATCCAGGACGCGACGGGAAAATTCTCGTCGCGCTCACCCTTGCCGGATCGCAATTCGGTCGCAGAGGTCATCGAGGGCTGGTCTACAATCGTTTGGACAGGAAGGGCTTTTTCGCTCGCGCGGGCTCATGCCGGCGATGCCGCCGCGGCCCCCATATAGGGGAATACGGCCGCAAAACCAATCCTGTCTCTCGATGGCTGCCCTTCCGGGTCCGGCTCGAAAAGGCGACCCCGGGGCCGCCTTGGGCCAGTGGCCGAGCTTACTGGTTGTGGTTCTTCAGGACCTGGTCGCAGGCCTGCGAAATCTTGGCCCGGTTTTCCTTGAGGCAGGCCAGAATGGTGAAATCGCCCTGATCGATGACCGGCCGGCAGAGCTTCTGCACATCGCGCGAGCAGGCCTTCTGCTCGGAGTCCGTGCCGCGCCCTTGCTGGGCGAACGCTGCGGTCGAGAGGGAGGCCGACAGCAAGGTGAGAGCGACGAGAAGCTTACGCATTGTATTCCTTCATTCTGACGGCAGAATCGCGCCGATCCCGGACCACACAGGGGGACGACCGGAAACGGATTGTTCTGATGGCAAGTTGCCGCGGAAAGTGCAGCCTCGGAGAAGGCACAAGCACTGGTAAATGCGGCCAAATTGGCGCCAGATCCACCAAATCAGGTCTTCCCTGCACCTTCTCTGGCAAATGTAAGAGATTGATACTACGTCATAATTCAGGCACGCCGCGTTTTGCTGCGCACCTGTTGCAGAGCTGCATCTCTCGACCCGGCCTTGGGCGCCAGAAACATGCCGAAATACCGCAAATCGCGAGGTCGGAGCATGGCGCGAGGCGTCGTGAACCGCCATCTCTGGCAGTCAGGCATTGAACCTGACACTGGCTCGGAACACTAAACTTTCGATGTGGCGAGACGTTCTTGGTGAAAAGCGGACGTCCTTCTAAAACGGGATATTTTGAGATGAAATTCTTTGGGCGATCTGGACAGGCAATCAAGGCGGCCGGCATCGGGGCTGCGCTGCTCTTCTCAGTTTCGGCAAGCCAGGCTCAGTCGTCCGGACCATTTGCAGGTTTCGAAGGCGCGTGGACCGGCACCGGCACGGTGTCGCTGTCCGACGGCTCCACCGAGCGCATCCGCTGCAAGGCGGACTACAAGGTCGCCGGTACCGGTCTCAGCCTCAAGCAGGCGTTGCACTGCGCGTCCGACAGCTACAAGTTCGACCTCACCAGCGACGTGACGAGCCAGGGCGAGCGCATCTCCGGCAATTGGAGCGAGGCCAACCGCAACATCTTCGGCAATTTGCAGGGCACCGCCGGCGGCGGCCAGATTGAGGTGTTCGTCGAAGCCAACGGCTTCGCCGCCAATTTGTCGCTGCGCACCAATGGCACCAAGCAGACGGTGCAGATTTCCTCCAAGGGCGAGATCCGCGGCGTCAACATCACGATGACGAAGGGCTGATAGCCTTCACGCTTCCCAGACGTCAGATCAAAACAAACCCCTGGCTTTCGCCAGGGGTTTTTCTTTTATCAGAATATGGTCGACCGTTCGTCGCGATCGATTCAGATCGCGCGCTTGTCCGCGCCCTGAAGCTTGGCGTGCAGATTGATCAGCCACATCGCCGTCGGCCGCAGGATGAAGAGATCGGCGACGAGGGCCATGACCATCGAGAAGGCGCTGAGCCAGCCGAACAGCCGCAGCGACGGCAGGTCCGAGAACACGGTGACGACGAGGCCGCAGGCCAGCACCAGCGTCGTCAAGATCAGCGCCGGGCCGACCAGCACGGTCGCGCGCTCCACCGCGAGCGCCGAACCGACGCCCGGCTTGCTTTCGAGCCTGAGTCGGTTGAGGAAGTGGATTGTTGCGCTCAGCCCCAGGCCGAACGAGACGGTCAGCGCCACGACACTGGCGAATTGCAGGCCCTCGTCCATTGCCCACAGCACCGTTCCCGACATCACCACCGGGAATATGCCCGGCAGGATGCAGGCGAACATCACGACCCAGGAGCGGAAGGCGAGGCCGATGAAGATCGCGACCAGCGCGAATTCGACGGTGAGCCCGCGATTCAGCTTCTCGATCATGCCGGCCGAGTTGCGCGCCGCGATCGCGGCAAGACCCGTCACCGCCACCTCGTAGCCGGGGTGCTTCTTGCGAACGGCGTCGAGCTCGGAATCGAGCTTGTCGACAATCGGCAGGAGCTGGCTGGAATCCTTGTCGGGCACGCGGCCGGCCACCAAGACCGCATCCTGTTGGGCATCGATGAAACGCCGCACCAGATGCTCAGGAATGACGCTGACATATTCCTTCAGCGTCGCGACGTCGGCGCTGCCGGCCTTGTCCGCAAGCCAGCGGCGCAGAGTCTCGACCGACCAGACGTTGCCGACACCGGCCGCCTTCTCCACGATCGCATGCACATCCGCGATCGTTTGCAGCGTCTCCGGCGAATAGAGCGTTTCATCCTTGGGGAACTTGATCAGCACGTTGACCGGGTTGGCGCCGGTGAGCTTGGCATCGAGCCGGTCGCTGGCGGCGACGGCCTGGCGCTTGTCCGGCACTTGGTCGGCGAGCCGGTAGCGCGGCTCCAGATTGGCGTAGATGACGCCGAGGCCGGCGACGAACACCACCGCGATCAGACTGAACAGGCCGGGGCGGCCCACCATGCGCACCGCGATCCAGTAGCAGAAATTGCGCAGCGCCTGCACGCCCGCATCGGCACTCTGGAATTTGGTCGCGAACGTCTGCTCGTTGCGCACCAGCAGTACGCCGAACACCGGCACCAGTGACAGCACCGCGACCAGAGCGATCATGGTTGCGGCGAGACCCGCCTCGCCGAATTTGCGGATCAAGTCGGAGTCGGAGAACTGGAGCGCAATGAACGAAATGCCGGCGGTGCCGTGCGTCAGCACGCAGGCCGGCCCCACCACCAGCACCGCGTTCTTGAACGCGGTATACTTGTCCTGACCTGCGATCAGCCGGTCGCGCGCGGCGAAGGTGAGCTGCATCGAATCGGAGAAGCTGATGACCATGATGAGCGGCGTCATCACGTTCAGGAACATGTTGAGATTGAAATTGGCCCAGCCGAGCGCGCCGAGCGCCAGCAGGATCGCGATCATCGGCGGGAACGCCGCCGCCACCATGAACGAAACCTTGCGGAAGAAGATGATGGCGATGACGCAGCCCGCGAGAATGCCCAGGATGTTGTAGGTGAGCCCGTCGCGCTCGACCGCGTTGCGGATCTCGAGCTGCATGACCGGCACGCCGGAGAGCTGCACGTTGAGCCCGGTATCGCTGAGGTCTTCCTTCATCAGTGCGCGGATGTCGGCGACGGTCTTGGTCAGCTTGTTGGAGGCGACCACCTCCGGATCGAGCGAAAGCACGATCAGCGCCAGCGTGCCGTCCTCCGACAACAGCTTGCCGCGAATGATCTCGTTGTTTTTGACGGTCTCGATGAACTTGTCATAGGCCTCGCCCTCAGGCAGGTCGGCCGGGAACAGCGCGGCCGGCAGCTTGCCCGGCGCCGGCGCCTGACGCGCGGAGAACAGCGAGACCAGGCCGCGCGTGCCCTCGACCAATTGCATGTCGGTGACGAAGTCGCGCAGCTTCTCGAGGTTTTTCCGCGCCAGCAGGGTCTTGCCCTCGACCACGACGAGGACGTCGAACTCCTCGGCCGGGAACTTCTTGGTCACCTCTTCATACTGGTGGAATTCGCGGGAATTGGAGCGGAAGAGCTGCGACAGCGAATCGTCGATCTTGATCCGGTGAATGCCGAACACGGCGCCGACGATAAGCACGAGCAGGACGATGCAGGAAACGATCGGTGCCCGGACGGCGATCAGCCCGATGCGCTCAAGCCCGAAGGCGATCGAGGACGCAGGTCCCTGCTCGACCTTCTCGACATGAACCTCATTCTCACGGTGCTTTTCGAGCATGCCTTGTCCAGTTCCTAAATCGGCTCGGTCTGTGAGCTTGTTGCGCCCCGCGAACGGCCTGAAAATGCCATACCAATGGGAGGCTTGCCTTTGAAAATGCGCGGAAAATCGCCGCGAGGGGTTTAGCAGGACAATCACCCCTCTCGCAAGCAGGCGAAGTGTGGCCAAATCGATCAAGATGTGGCGATTTTGCCGTAATGCCCGTCATAAGGGCAAAGCCATGCCAATTCGACGCGGCGCGCGGTCCGCGCTCTCGTCTTTCAGCGCCACGCCGGTGACCTCCCGGGCCAGCCCTTCGCGGACCAGCCAGGCGATCTTGAAAGCAGCCTCGTCATAGCTCAAACCGGCCTTGTGGATGTTCGACACGCAATTGCGCTCGGCATCGGTGCGGCCCGGCTTCGGTGCGAAAGTCAGATAGGCGCCGAGGCTGTCGGGCGCCGACAGGCCCGGCCTCTCGCCGATCAGCGTCAGGACCATGCGCGCACCGAGAATGGCACCGATCTCGTCGCCGAGCGCGACGCGCACGCCTGAGGCGACGACGACATGGCCGATCGCGACATCATCGTCGGCTGCGAGCAGCCGCATCAGACGCGTCATCAGCGCGGCCGCATGGGCGTGGACCGCTGCCGCCGACAGGCCGTCGCCGATCACGACCGCGAGTGGGCACGGCCCCGAGGCACTTCGCGTCAGAGCCTCGACTGATCCGGCATCGAGCTGCCTGCCCAGATCGGGACGCCGCAAATAGTCCCTGCGGTCGACCGCCCGGCTCCGTGCCTCGGTGGCGACGAGGCCAAGCGCGCGGAGATCGGCGACCAGTCGCGGCGCGTCGAAAGCGGCATGCACGGCATCGCGGGCACGGGCATGGTCCAGCGTGAAGTCGAGCAGCGCGCGCGTCGGCACGCTCGCGCCGCTGCGCCCGAGCGCGACGCGCGCAGGCGTGAGCGACCGCAGATCGAGGGTCGGGCGGCGCGGAACGGCCGGGTCAGACATGTTGCGTCATTCGGCGGGAACGGAAGCCTCGCGCAGCCGCAGCGAATAGTTCGACGCATTCGTCTCGCCGCTCGATGCTTCACGCGCAAAGGTGATGAGATGGTGCGCAATCAGGGTGCAGCCGATCAGGCCTTCGAGATCGCCGCGCTTGATGCGCCCCAGCGCGAACTTCCAGAACACGCGCTTGTAGTCGCCAAGCACGCCGACCTTCCAGAAGATATTTCGCAGCATGACAAGGCCGCGCCTGATGTTGGGCCAGGTCTTCATCTCGTCCGGCGTCGGCATCTTCAGGCGGTGCACGTAAACGTGGTCGCATTGATATTGGAAGCGCGCGTAGACCTTCTCGGGCTCGTAGGCGACGGCCATGGCATGCTTCCAGGATGCGACGACGTCGTCATAGGGCAACAGGAAGTTGACATTGGAATCGCGGCCGTCGTCCTCGACCAGGCGTCCCTCGCGCTCCAGGCGGTCCCACAGCGGCGTCTTCGGCAGCGCCTGAAGCAGGTTGATCGTGAGCAGCGGAATCCGGGAGTCCTCGACGAAGTCGAGCAGCACCTCGGACGTGTTCGGCTTGTCAGTGTCGAGCCCCATGATGATGCCGGACACGACCTCCATGCCGTAGGAATTGATGGTCTGCACGCCCTCGAGGATCGGGACCATCATGTTGTGGTCCTTGTGCATCGCCTTCAGTGCATCGGGATCGGGCGTCTCAATGCCGCAGAAGATGGTGACGAAATAGGCCTCGCGCATCTTCTCGAGGATTTCCGGCCGCTTGGCGATGTTGAGCGTGGCCTCGCAGGCGAGGCGCACCACATAGCCGGTCCTCTTCTGCCATTCGATCAGATGCGGCAAGAGGTCCAGCGCCGCTTTGCGGTTGCCGATGAAATTGTCGTCGACGAAATAGACCGTGTCGGTCATTCCGCATTCGCGCAGGCGGTCGAGCTCGGCGATGATCTGCTCCGGCGATTTGAGGCGCGGGTTGCGGCCGTAGAGGCCGGGGATGTCGCAGAACTCGCACTGATAGGGACAGCCGCTGGAATACTGGATGCTGCCGAGGAAGTATTTCTTCACGTCGGCGAGCTCGTAGGCCGGGATCGGAAACTCCGTCATCGGCACACGGTCCTTGGTGGTCAGCACCACTTGGGCCTCGGGACGCGAGATGTCGCGCGACAGGATCTCGAACAGCTGATTGGTGGCGTCGCCGAGCTCGCCGACATGGAGATAGTCGAACGACGGATAATAGTCCGGACAGGCGCTGACCGAGGGACCGCCGAGCGCGACCGGCAGATCGAGTTCATGGGCGCGGCGGCAGATGTCGTTCATATGCTGGCGCTGGATGTGCATGCCGCTGACGAAGACCGCTTCCGCCCATTCGAACTCCTCCTTCGTCGTGCGGCGAAGGTTCTCGTCGACGAATTTGACCTGCCATTCCCTGGGCAGATAGGCCGCGAGCAGCAAAAGCCCCTGCGGCGGCATGAAGGCGCGGACGCCATCGGTCAGGGGATAGGAATGCTCGAACGTTCCGAACGACGAAGTGTATCGCGGAAACACGCAGAGAATCCGCCGGGAGGTACCGTTACTTTCAGCTCGCATCAAAGCTCCCCCGCCACGCTCGACATAGCCGCGGAAATTGCCAGCCCGACGTATAGCGTAATGCTGTCGCCGGAATTTCTCAATATTGTGGCATGAGCATAATTCCCGGAGGGACCAATGGTTTCCTCAAGCCGCCGGGTGCTTCCGCCGCGTCACGCGATCAGCCGGGAGGCAAAATCGGGCAGCAGGCCAGCATCGCCGGCAAGCCGGAAGTCAGCGCCCACAATGCCCGACTGCGCCAGCCAGTCGTCGAATTCCGGCGCACGACGCAGTCCGAAGACGTCGCGGACGTAGAGCGCGTCGTGAAAAGACGTGGACTGATAGTTCAGCATGACGTCATCGGCGCCGGGGACGCCCATGATGAAGGTGACGCCGGCGGCCGCGAGCAGCGTCAGCAGATTGTCCATGTCGTCCTGGTCCGCCTCGGCATGGTTAGTGTAGCAGATGTCGATCCCCAGCGGCAGGCCGAGCAGCTTGCCGCAAAAATGATCCTCCAGCCCCGCCCGGATGATTTCCTTGCCGTCGCAGAGATATTCCGGGCCGATGAAGCCGACCACGCTGTTGACCAGGAGGGGCGCAAAGGCGCGGGCGACCGCATAGGCGCGGGCCTCGCAGGTCTGCTGGTCGACGCCGTGATGGGCATTGGCCGACAGCGCCGAGCCCTGCCCGGTCTCGAAATACATCATGTTCTGCCCGACCGTGCCGCGCTTCTGCGACAGCCCGGCGTCCTGCGCCTCCTTCAGCAGCGCGAGGTCGACACCAAAACTGCGGTTGGCAGCTTCGGTGCCGGCGACCGACTGGAAGACGAGGTCGACCGGCACACCCTGCCCGATCAGCGATAGCGTCGTGGTGACATGGGTCAGCACGCAAGCCTGGGTCGGGATTTTCAGCCGCGCGATGATCTCGTCGAGCAGCCGCAGCAATTGGCCGATCACAGCCGGGTCGTCGCTCGCCGGGTTGATGCCGATGCAGGCATCGCCGGCGCCGAGCAGGATGCCGTCCAGGATCGAGGCGGTGATGCCCCTGGCGTCGTCAAACGGATGGTTGGGCTGGAGCCGGGTGCTCATCCGGCCCCTCAGGCCGATGGTGTTGCGGAACGCGGTGGTGACCTCGCATTTTCGCGCCGCCAGGATCAGATCCTGGTTGCGCATCAGCTTTGAGACCGCGGCCGCCATCTCCGGCGTGATACCGGGCGCCAGCTTGCGCAGGATTTCTGGCGTGGCGGCATCCGACAACAGCCAGTCGCGGAAGGCGCCGACGGTCAACGAGGCCACCGGCGCGAAGGCCCTGGCGTCGTGGCAGTCGATGACGAGGCGGGTGACCTCGTCGGCTTCATAGGGGACGACGGCTTCCTGCAAGAACTGCCCGAGCGGGACGTCGGCGAGCGCCATCCGCGCCGCGATCATCTGCTCGGCGCTGGCGGCGGCAATCCCCGCCAGCCGGTCGCCGGAGCGCGGCGGGGTTGCTTTGGCGAGCAGGTCGCGCAAATCCGGGAACGTGTAGGTCGTGGCGTCGATGGTGTGGCGGTAGACCAAGGGTCTCTCCGGGGGTTCGTCGGCCAGTGACCGAGTCCAGCACGATCCCAAGACTATCACGAACCCAAGACTATACCTTCAGATCAAGACGCTGAAATATCTTACCTTTCTTTCGACCAAGGGCGAAGGGGGGCAAACCCCGCGTTAACGCAGCGTCCATCTTCATTCTGCATAATTTTGCATCAATTTTGCACGACCGCGCTCTCCCGGCCGCTCCTGGCCATTCAGGGCCCTTGAACATCATGACCATCAACCAATCTGGGAATGCCGCCGGCCTGGCAGGCCGCTTTACGCTTGCCAACAAGCTGTACGCGATCTTCGCGCTGTTCGCGCTGCTGACGGCGGCGATCGCGATGCTGTCCGACTACAACAGCCGCCGCGGCGCCGACCTGACCAGCGCGATCGAGACCGCGAACGCCGCCGCGCTCAACGTCGAGCGGGTCAACTCGCTGGTCTATGCGGTCGTGATGGAATCGCGCGGCGTCTACATGTCGACGGAGCCTGCCGTCGTCAAGAAATACGGCGAGGGCCTGCTCAAGTTCAACGCCCAGATCCTCGACGTCGTGAAACGCTGGCAAACCATCGTCCGGGCTGACGATGCCGAACAGTTCGCCACCTTCAAGAAGCGCATCGAGCAGTTCGTCGAATTCCGCAAGGAGCTGGTGCGGCGCGGCGTCGAGATCAATGCGGCCGCAGGCCGCGAATGGGGCGACAACGACGCCAACCGCGCCGTGCGCTCGGCGCTGAACAAGGATCTCGAGGCGCTGTCCAAGGTCTATGCCGAGCGCGGCAGGCAGATCGCGCATGAGATCGAGACCAATCGCATCCTCTCGCTCGTCCTGACCTGCCTCGGCGGCGTGGCGCTGGCGCTGGTCGTGATCGGCATCGTCATCATCGCCCGCTCGATCGCCCGGCCCCTCTCCGCCATCACCGCGACCATCAAGCAGGTCGCAGACGGCGCCGAGAACGTCGTGGTGCCGCACGCTGACCGCGCCGACGAGATCGGCGCGCTGGCACGCGCGATCCAGATCTTCCAGGACGCGATGGGGCGCAACCGCAACCTCGCCTCGCAGGTCTCGCAGGACTCCGCCGCGCGCGGGGAGCGCGCTCGCCATATCGAGCAATCCGTCGACATTTTTCGCGAGGCGATCGGCGCGATCATGCGCGGCCTCAGCGACAGCGCCTCCGTCATGCGTGAGACGGCGCAGACCATCACCCGCGTCACCGCGGATGCGAGCAGCCGCGCCGGCACGGCGGCGAACGCCACCGAACAGGCCTCCCACAATGTCACGGCGGTCGCGGGTGCAGCGGAGGAGCTGTCGGCATCGGTGGTGGAGATCGGCCGGCAGGTGCGGCAGTCGGCCAGCGCGGTCGAGCAGACCGGCCAGCGCACCGAGAAATCGATCGCCGAGATCGAGAGCCTGGCGGCCGCCACGCAACGCATCGACGGCGTGCTCAGCCTGATCCAGGCGATCGCCGAGCAGACCAATCTGCTCGCGCTCAACGCGACCATCGAAGCCGCCCGTGCTGGCGACGCCGGCCGCGGCTTTGCCGTTGTCGCACACGAAGTGAAGGCGCTTGCCGGCCAGACCGCGAAGGCGACCGCCGATATCAGCGAGAACGTCTCGATGATCCAGTCCTCCACCCGCAATGCGGTCGAGGCCGTGCGCGAGATCGGCGGCGCGGTCCGCGAGATCAACGACGTCACCTCGGCAATCGCCGGCGCCATCGGCCAGCAGGACGCCGCCACGCGCGAGATCTCGTCCAACGCGCAGTCGGCTGCCCAAGGCAACGAAACCCTCGTCGCCAACATCACCTCGCTCCGCGACGCCATCGGCGAGACCGATACGGCGGCATCCTCGGTGCTCACGGCGGCGAGCAGCCTGACCGCAACCGCGGACACGCTGTCACGCGAGGTGGAAAAGTTCTTCCAGAATTTGCGGTCGGGAGCGGCGGACAGCGGTATCGCAAAGGCGGGATGACGGCGCGTCCACCGCCAGCGAGGGCGGGGACAGGCATACCAAAACAAAAAACTGAAAAACAACCCCATGCACAGTAGCCCGGGGCAGCGATATCAATGACTTGGCGGCCCCCGCAACGCCTTGCGGATTTTACGAAGCCGTTTGACTCGTCGGGCAAAACACCGGCAGGATGGCATCATGCAGTCCGGCTCGAACCATCTTTGATGTGCCTGGGCTGCTGTCTGGTGGTCTCCTTTTCGGCGTGTCGGCGAGGCTGCGTCACAAGGCCGGGCTCGCCGACCCGCAAGCAGCGCATCGAACGTCGGCTGTTGCCTTGCGTCGAAGGGCTCCGACCAAAATGACGGACGATGAGAGAGCGAGGATGGCGGCGCTGAACAGAAAGGTGCTTTGATAGCCGCTGTAGTCGAAGAGAACGCCGCCGCCGGCCGCTCCCGTGGTGATGGCCAGTTGCACCACCGCGACCATCAGGCCGCCGCCTGCTTCGGCATCATTGGGCAAAGCCTTGCTGACCCACGTCCACCAACCCACGGGCGCGGCCGTCCCGATGAAGCCCCACAGGAACATCAGCGGGGCAATTGCAATCGGTGACGAACCGAATGCCGTCACTGCGACGGCTATCAGAGCCATCGCGAACGGCATGATAATGAGGGACATGTAGAGACGTTCGCGGATGACGAACCCGATGATCGACGTCCCGATGAGACCCGCAACCCCCATGAGGAGCAGGAGCGCCGAGATCGTCGTGACATCGACGCGCGTTACCGTTTCGAGGAACGGCCGCAAATACGTGAAGAGTGCGAACTGTCCGAGGAAGAACAGCGCGGCTGCGAGCATGCCGTAAGGCACTTGCGGGTGGCGCAAGACCTTGAACGCTACCGCCACGCTGGCCCGCGCCTGGCTCGGCATCGCCGGCAGCGTGAGGAACTGCCAGACAAAAGTTAGCGCGGCGACGGGAACAACACAGAAGAACGCACCGCGCCAGCCGATGTATTGGCCGAGAAAGCTGCCGAGCGGCGCAGCAATCGTGGTCGCGAGCGCATTGCCGCCATTGAGAACCGCAAGAGCGCGCGGCACGTCGGTGGTCGGGACCAGGCGGATCATCGTCGCGGCCGACAGCGACCAGAAACCGCCGATCGTGATCCCGACAAGCGCCCGTCCGGCGATGAAGACTGGATAATTGGGAGCGAAGGCTACGATGACCCCAGATACCAGCATCAGGCCGGTCAGCCACAGCAAGAGCGAGCGACGATCGAAGCCAGCCGTCGCCGCCGAGATGAACAGACTGGCCAGAACGGCGAACAGCCCGGAAACGGAAATGGCCTGTCCTGCCTGTCCTTCCGTCAGGTGAAGGCCGCTGGCGATCGGCGTAAGCAGGCTGACAGGCATGAACTCGGACGCGACGAGCGTCGAGGCGCACAGCGACAGCGCGAAAACCGCACTCCATGCGGCCATTGGCTGCGTTGTCTTCTGATCGGTTGTGACGTCCATCGGGCATCCATATGTCGAGAGGCGCCCAGGCTGGCGCTGTTCCTGACAACAGATAGAGGCCCGGTCGGTGCTCGATTAGACGATATAATTTGCTTGCATTGATCGATGCGGGCCATGAATAGTCGCAGCCATGGCAAGCCAGGATTTCAACGATCTGCTGGCTTTCGTAGCCGTCGCCCGCGAGCGCAGCTTTACGAAAGCCGCCGCGAAACTGGGCGTCGTGCAGTCGACGCTCAGCCATACGATCAAGCGCCTGGAATCGCAGATGGGCCTGCGGCTTCTCACGCGCACGACCCGCAGCGTCGGCCTGACCGAGGCGGGCGAGCGACTTCAGGCCTCGGTTGCGCCCCGCATCGAAGAGATCGAGCGCGATATCGCGGCGCTGATGTCCCTGCGCGACACGCCGTCGGGGACCGTCCGGATCACGCTCTCCGAACATGCGCTGGAAACGGTCGTCTGGCCAAAGCTGTCGCCGGCCCTGAAAAAATATCCCGATCTCAAAGTCGAGTTCAGCCTCGACACGGCCTTCCGCAACATCGTCGAAGACGGTTTCGATGCAGGCATACGCCTCGGTGAGAGTGTCGAGAAAGACATGATCGCGGTGCGCATCGGCCCGGATTGGCGGCTCGTCGCGGTCGCCTCGCCCGGATATCTGAAAGAGCACCCGAAACCAAAGCATCCGCAAGATCTGTTAGATCACGTCTGCATCAAACGTCGCGAGGCGGCGGGCGGTCATTATGTATGGGAGTTCGCCAAGAACGGTTCTGACTTGCGGGTACGCATCGAGGGACAAGTGACCTTCAATGAGTCGCGCGCGATGATCGACGCCGCCGTGAAGGGCTTCGGCATCGCCTATGTCCCCGAAGACATGGTGGCGCAGCACATCCGGTCCGGCGAACTCGTCATCGTGCTCGACGACTGGTCGCCGAAATTCGATGGCTATTATGTCTATTATCCGACCTCGCGGCAGAACTCGGCTGCATTCAAGGTGATCGTCGACGCGCTACGCCATCACGACGCGCGAAGGAAGCGCGGTTAGTACGAAGCTTTTCCGCCATCCCGGAGGGCTGTGCTGTGCCTCCTTCGGGTATAGCGTTCAGCCAACAGGCCCAGGAATCCAATCGTCGCCGGACAGTGGCTTGACTGTGACGTCAGGAATGACACCGAGCTCCATGCTCGGATCGAAATGGCGCATCGTCCGCTCATTGAGGTCAATGATGCGGCCGGGCCTGAGCGGCCCCACGTCATTTATCTTGACGATGACCTTCTTGCCGACGGCCTCGACGAGAGCATATTTCGGTCGCGCCCCGAATTGGACCCCACCAAATTTCCGACGCAAGCTCGTCTTGATGGCAGCCGTCCATACCGAGGGATCATAACGCTCGCCGGAGGCTGTGCTCGGGCCGCCTTCCTCTTTACCGGGCTTGAATGGATTATACGTGGATGCTGCGCCAACGATCGCATCCCCAGAGGCGGCATCGACGACAGCGCTTGGCTGAACCTCACTTGTTGCACTTCGAGCAACGGTAACGGAAACGGCAAGCGCAACCAGGGCGCCGCAAATTGCGGCGCTCGAGCGGAACAACATCAGATCTCCTTTGATTTTCCGGATCGTGCGGTTCCCGATGCCGCAGAACATGGTCAAGCGAACGCGGAGGCGTTTCGAACTTGCGCCAATTCTTTGCGGATTCGAGAACCCCGGCTGCGGAACCTTTGTGGGAACCAGATCGGTCCCGCACAGTGTTTTAGTTGTAGCCGTCTAAGACAGGAATTGCGTCAGCAGCATGACTCCGAGAGCCGCGGATTTCGACTTCCGGAGTCTTACGTGCTCAGCGATAGAAGCGAATTGCGGGACTTCCGTGAAAGCCGCAACAGCGCGAGACTGCAGGAGACGTTGCATATCGTCGTTCGGCAGCAGGAGGCTCTAGCCTACGCCGATCACCCCGCCGCGCTTGATCAGCTCCTTCCCCACTGCCGCAAGATGCACCTGATCCGGTCCGTCGCCGATACGGATGAAGCGGGCGTAGACGTAAGCACGCGCGAGGAACGTATCCTGCGAGACGCCGGCAGCGCCGTGGATCTGGATGGCGCGGTCGATGACGCGGACGGCCATGCTGGGCACCACGATCTTGGCGGCCGCGATCAGGTCGCGCGCGGCCTTGTTGCCTGCGCGGTCCATCCTGTCGGCTGCTTGCAGCGTCAAGAGCCGCGCCTGCGCGATCTCGCAGAATGAATGTGCGATGTCCTCGCGCACCGAGCCCTGCTCGGCGAGCGGCTTGCCGAAGGCTGTGCGGGAGACTGCGCGCTGGCACATCAATTCCAGCGCGTGCTGGGCGCAACCGATCAGTCGCATGCAATGATGGATGCGGCCGGGGCCGAGCCTACCTTGCGCAATTTCGAAGCCGCGGCCTTCGCCGAGCAGGATGTTCTCGGCGGGCACACGGACGTTCTCGTAGACGATCTCGGGGTGGCCGACCGGCGCGTCGTCGTAGCCGTAAGTCAACATATCGCGGACGATACGCACGCCTGGCGACGCCTTCGGCACCAGGATCATGGATTGCTGGCGATGACGATCGGGATCGTCGGGCGCGGTCTTGCCCATCACGATCAGGATCTCGCAATCCTCGTTCATTGCGCCTGACGTGAACCACTTCCGGCCGTTGACGACGTAGTCGCCGCCGTCGCGCTTGATCTGGCACTGGATGTTGGTGGCGTCGCTGGAGGCGACCTGCGGCTCCGTCATCGAGAAGCCGGAGCGGATGCGTCCTTCCAGCAGCGGCTTCAGCCAGCGCTCCTGCTGCGCGGGCGTCCCGTAATTTGCCAGCACCTCCATGTTGCCGACATCGGGCGCCGAGCAGTTGAAGATTTCGGGCGCCCAGAGGATGCGGCCCATGATCTCCTTCACGGGCGCATATTCGAGGTTTGTCAGCCCCGGTCCGTGCTCGCCGGAGAGGAACAGGTTCCAGAGCCCCTGCTCGCGCGCCAATCGCTTCAGATCCTGCAACACTTGCGGCGTCTTGTAGCGCGTCGCTTCCGGCTTCACCTGCTCGTAATAGAGCTCCTCGACCGGCTCGACATGCGTCCGCATGAACTGGCGGACGCGCTCCTGCAGTTCCAGCGAACGGTCGGAGTGGTGGAAATCCATTTTGCTCTCCTGTTCGCTGAAGGTGACGCCTCGCCCTTCGAGACGACCGCTTCGCGGTCTCCTCAGGGTGAGGCTAAGCGGCATTCGCGCCTATTGAACCTGCCGCCGCGCACTCCGCCCTCATCCTGAGGAGCCCGCGAAAGCGGGCGTCTCGAAGGATGCGCTGTCACCAACCGCGATAGCCGGCTTGCCATCACGTGCCGCGCAATAGCTCGCTCGCCACGATCCAGTCGTTGCCGTCGAACTGGAGCATATAGCCGTCCTTGATCGGGCGGAAATCCTGCGGCGTGGTGTTGAGCGTGATGCCGGGCATCAGCAGCGACAGCGGCACGTTCTTCAGGTTCGCCGCCTGCGCCATGATGTTCTCGCGCGTCAGATTGTCCTTGCACTGCTTGAGCAGCACCACCAGCGCCTCGGCGACGGTGTAGCCGTAGAGACCGGCAACATTGTTGACGTCGGCATTGGGCAGGCGCTTCTTCATGAAGTCGATATAGGCCGTCATCGCCGGATCGTCCTTCGGCACCTCGACGAACGGCTTGAGCGAGCCGAGCGAGAGCACGCCCTTGCCGGCGTCGAGCCCGGCTGGCACCATCACAGTCGCCTTGTTGGCGCAGCCGGAGGCGAGGAAACGCGTCGCCTGCCAGCCGACCTCATGGGCCTTGCGGATCGCCTGCGCGCAAGCGCGCGGCGTCACCGAATAGATCATGAAGACGTCGGCCTTGGTGTTGGCGAGCGTCAGCACCTGGGAATCGACAGTGGGGTCGGCGACCTCAAAGCTCGACGCCATCGCGATCGCCTTGTCGGCGTCAGCACCAAGCGCTTCCTTGACGCCGCGCAGATACTCCTTGCCGGCGTCGTCGTTCTGATAGAGCACCGCGAAGCGCGCATTGGGGTTCTTGGCGCGGGCATAGGCGACGTCGATCGCGGCTTCGCTGGTGTAGTTCGGGGCCCAAGGCAGCGCCATCGACCAGGGCATGTTGGCGGGGTCGTTCCACTTCGAGGCCGAGCTGATCAGAAATAGCTGCGGCACCTTGTTGCTGTTGAGATATTTCGCGATCGCCGAGCTCGGGGCCGTGCCCATGGTCGCGAAGATGAAGGCGACGCCGTCGCCCTCGACCAGCCGCCGTGCCGCTTCCATGGTCTTCGGCGGCGAGAACGCGTCGTCGAGCGACAGCAGATTGAGCTTGCGGCCGTTGACGCCGCCCTTCTCGTTGACCTCGTCAAAATAGGCCGCGATCACCCTGCCGGTGATGCCGAGCGGCGACGCAGGCCCGCTATAGGGCATGGTGTTGCCGATCTTGATCTCGGTGTCGGTGACGCCGGGACCATAGGATTTTTGTGCGGAGACCGGCGCAGACAGGCAGGCAGCCAGCGCTGCGGCCAGGACAAAAGCGGTTTTCATGGTTTCTCCCCGGTGATGGTCGTCCGCGCGAGGCAGGCGCGGCGTGCTGCTTCTGTCAGCGCGTCAGATCAGCGGAGTTCCGCGAGGCGGTCTTGCGTCGAGTTGCTGGTTAGTGGCGCCGCCGGGACGACAGCCAGCACAGCAGCCCTCGCGGGGAGCATACATTGACGCAAACCAAGATCGGAAGCGGCGCCTCAGCCGCGCGTCCGCTCCATCTCCAGCTCGGCCTTGAGGTTGTCGAGATCGCGATAAATTGAAGCAACCGCAAGGACGCGGCCGCCCTTGCGGTACTTCAGCAGGCAGTCTTTGCCGGAAATGCTGCCGTCGATCGCGATGTCGTCGAAGCTCTCGGCGTGGCCGACATAGTTGATCGGCACATCATAGTGCTGCGACCAGAAGAACGGCACGGCGTCGAAGCGCTCGCGCTTTCCGAGCATGTTGCGCGCTGCGGTCTGGCCCTGCCGCTCCGCCACGACCCAGTGCTCGACGCGGATGGTTTGCCGCGAATGCGGATCGGGCCAGCGCGCGATGTCGCCGGCCGCGAAGATGCCGGATACGCTGGTCTCCAGATATTCGCTCACGCTGACGCCCCGGTCGACCGCAAGCCCCGCCTGCTCGGCGAGCGCGAGGCGCGGCCTGACGCCGATTCCGACCACGACCAGTTCGGCCTCGATCACGCCGCCGCTCTTCAACGTGGCGCGCGTGCCGTCCAGCTTTTCCACCGTGTCCTTGAGATGGAAGTTGACGCCATTCTCCTCATGCAGCGCGCGCACGAAGTCGCCCATCTCGGGACCGAGCACCTTCTGCATCGGCCGTTCGTCCGGCGCGACCACGTGCACCTCGATCTTGCGTGCCCGCAAGGAGGCGGCAACTTCGAGGCCGATGAAGCTGGCGCCGATCACCAGCGCACGCTTGGCGCTGCCAGCCGCCTTGATGATGGCGCGGCTGTCGGCGACGGAGCGCAAGGTGTAGACATGAGGCTGGTCCGCACCCGGAATCTGCAATCTGACCGGCTCGGCGCCGGTCGCGAGCAGCAGCCGGTCGAACGGCAGCCTGTCGCCGTTGCCCAGCGTCACGCCGCGCGTCTTCGCCTCGATCGCGGAGACATTCGTGCTGAGTCTGAGGTCGATGCCGGCGTCCTGATAGTAGTCTTCGCCCCGCAGCGGCAGCCAATCCTCCGGAGCGTTGCCCGCGAGGTAATCCTTGGAGAGATTTGGCCGGTCGACCGGCATCGCGCTGTCATTGCTGAGCATCGTGATAGCGCCGGCAAAGCCCTCGCGGCGGAGCGTCTGCGCCGCCGCGAAAGCCGCCGCGCCGCCGCCGATGATGACGAATTTTTCCGGCGCTGGCGCTGTACGGTGAGGCACCGAAACCTTCGGCATCTCGCGCTTGCGCTGAACGATGATCTTGTCCTGATCGCGCGAGACCTCCCACACCGCCAGCGCATTCAGCGCCGGCGGACGGGTCGCCTCGCCTGACCGCAAGGAGAAGCAGGCGTGATGCCAGGGGCAGCGGATGGTGTCGGCAACCACCAGGCCTTCGGCGAGCGGACCGTGATAGTGGCTGCAGGCCGGCTCGATCGCAAAGATCTCGCTGCCGGCCTGCACCAGCAGGACATCTTCCTCGCCGACATGGCCGAGCAATTTGCCGTCCTTGAACTCGGCGAGCGACACGCCCCTGCACAGGTCGGGCCCGCTTGGCTTCTTGTCCTCGGTCATGGCGTCGCCTCCTTGAACTGTCGCGGATCAATCGACCGAATTGGCCAGCCCCAGCAGCTCCTGGCGTGTCAACGCATTGTCGCGGAACACGCCGAGCATGCGGCTGGTGACGAGATCGGTCCCGGGCTTGTGCGCGCCGCGCGTGGTCATGCAGTGATGCGTTGCCTTGATGATGACCCCGACGCCTTCGGGCCTCAGCACATCGTTGATCGTGTTGGCGATCTGCGCGGTCATCTTCTCCTGGATCTGAAGCCGTTTGGCGTAGATGTCGACGAGACGCGCGAGCTTGGAGATGCCGACTACGCGCCGTTGCGGGATATATGCGACCCAGGCGCGGCCGACGATCGGTGCCATGTGGTGCTCGCAATGGCTTTCGAAGCGAACGCCGCGCAGGACGATCATCTCGTCATAGCCTTCGATCTCCTCGAACGTCTTTTGCAGAATTTCGGTCGGATCCTGCGCATAACCGGAGAAATACTCCTCGAAGGCGCGCGTGACCCGGTCCGGCGTGTCGCGTAGACCGTCGCGCGCGGGATCGTCGCCGGCCCAGCGGATCATGGTGCGGATCGCCTGCTCGACCTCGGCCCTCTCAGGCCGTTCGCTCGGCGCCTGCGCGACCGCGACACGTTCCAGCCTGCGTGTTTGTGTCTTCATCGAGAACCTCCCCTGCAACGAACCGCATACAGAAAGCGGCCCCACAGCTTGGACGGCTGCGATTGGAAAAGGTTCCCGGAATCAGGAAAAATCGGAAGCTGGCAGGCGGCGAGACAGTGGGACGAGAAACCCGGCTCTATGACGCCGCTTGCCGCACATCAAGCACGGCCTGCGCCCATTCCGCCGGCCGCTCCTGCGGCAGGTTGTGACCGGCATCCGTGAGCACGCGTGCCTCGAAAAAGCCCTCGAACTTGCGCGCGTGATGCGCCGTGCCGAAATTGACGCCATCGCTGTCGCCGTCGACCGCGATGGTCGGGACACGGATCGGCGGCTGGCCTGCGAGCCTTGCCTCGATCGCGGCGTATGCGGGATCGCCCGCGACCAGCGCGTAACGATGTCGATAGGAGTGGATCACGACATCGACGAAATCAGGGTTGTCGAACGAGATTGCGCTGTTCTCGAACGTCGTGTCGTCGAAAGTCCATTTCGGCGACCACATCGCCCAGAGCTGGCGCGCAAAGCCGCGCCGATTGCGCTCCAGCGCGCGGCGGCCGCGCTCGTTGTGGAACAGATATTGATACCAGAGTGCCGCCTCCTCCGGCGGTGAGGCCGGCTCCATGGCGCGGGCGATGTTCTGGATGTTGTAGGAATTGCCGGAGACCAGCCCGATCACGCGCTCGGGATACAGCACCGAGACCACACAGGCCGCGCGGCCGCCCCAGTCATAACCGCCGACCACCGCGCGCTTGATGCCGAGCGCATCCATGAAGGCCAGCAGATCGGCACCAAGCGCCGCCTGCTCGCCGGAGCGTAGCGTCTCTGGAAAGCGGAACCGCGTCGGTCCGTAGCCGCGCAGCCAGGGCACCAGCACCCGCGCGCCCGCCTGCGCGATGATCGGCGCGGTCTCGGCATAGGCGTTCACGTCGTAGGGAAAGCCGTGGCCCATGATGCAAGGCCAGCCGTCCGGCGCGCCGTATTCGCGATAGGCGATGTCGAGGATATCCGTGCTGATTGTTTTTTGCTGCATGATTGGCTTGCGGACTCGCTCGAAGACCTAGCCCGACTACCCGGTCGTTACTTCTGCGGGCCGGACAGCGAGATGTCGCGCTCGGCCCGGAATACGTTGCTGTAGAGATTGGCGATCCACTGCCGGCCGATCTCGGTCTTGTTGAGATAGCCGATCTCGGTCTGGATGTGCGGTGCGACGCTGTTCCAGTAAAATTGCGGATAGCGGTTCACGACGTCGGCCGGCGAGTCATAACCGAGCTGACGATTGATGCCGACCTCCTCGAACTCGTAGTAAAGTGCGTTGGCCTTGCGCAGATAATTGGGGTCGCCGAGCTGGCCGATGAAGTCGGCAGCGCGCAGGATCGAGGCCTCGTCGTCATAGTCCTGGCCTTCCTGGGCCGGAAACCGCGTGCCCTCAATGGCGCGAGCAATGCGTTCCGGATCCAGCCCGGGAATATGCCGCAGCCGCCGCGTTACATAAAGCTTGGAACGATCGACGTGATACATCATCAAACTCGCGTCCGATGCACCGCGCGGCAACGAGATCTTGGTGTCGGCCGCATCGATCACGAAGCCGTCGGCGTCATCCTCCTCGAACAGGCCGCGCACATAGCCGATGTCGTGGGCGAGGCAGGCGATCAGGACATGGACGTAGTCCGCGGCCGACAGATGCGTATGAAGACTTCGGCCGCTGAGAATGGAATGGCCGACCAGCGTCACCAGCATCGTATGCTCGATATTGTGATAGAGCGCATCGCTGTTGCCGATGCATTCCATCGCGGTGCGGGTCGCGCTCTCGACAATACTTGCGGACGTCTCGTCGTACCGGCGACGCATGAACGTACCGAGCAACTTCTCGAGGGACTCGGCCGCCAGTCTCGGCAACGTCATCATGGATGCAGCCCCGCTTGTCGGTGGTGTCCCACGCCTACTCCCGACGTCTCATTGTAGTCCTCGACGCAACCGTCAGCATAGCCCATCTTGGGCCGCGTGACCAAATGCCGTGACGAAAATACGGAAATATGTTGCGGTTGTGTCCCGCGATATCGCGGTTGCGGTGCCGGCTCGATACACCCAGTCCTGGGGCGGCGCCGCGACGGCAGGACCCGCAATCATTCCACCAGCAGCACGTCGACGGCGACGTCGAGCTTCTGCTTCGGCGAGCCGACGATGATGCCGTCGACCGGCGAGACGTCGGAAAAGTCGCGGCCGACCGCGAGCACGATATGGTCGCCAGCGACCATAAGATCGTTGGTCGGATCGAAATCGACCCAGCCAAGCTCCGCCCCGCACCACAGCGACACCCAGGCATGGGTGGCGTCGGCGCCCTGCAGGCGCGGCTGGCCCGCCGGCGGAATGGTGCGCAAATATCCGCTGACATAGGCCGCGGGCAGGCCCAGCCCGCGCAAGCCCGCGATCATCACATGGGCAAAATCCTGACAGACGCCATGGCGCTTGGCGAAGACCTCGTCGAGCGGCGTCGAGATCACCGTCCCCTTGGGGTCGTAGCGAAACTCGGTCCGGATGCGATGCATGAGATCGACCGCTCCCGCGAGGATGCCCGCGCCGGGCGCAAAGCTGGTCGCCGCATAGGCGCTGACCGGCCCCAGCACCGGCACCAGCGGGCTCGCAAAGACATAGCCGACCGGCGAGGACGGCCCGAGGCTCGTCGCCTCGAAGGCGATGTCGCGAACGCTCTCCCAGGCCGGGCTCGCAGCGGCGCGCGCCGGCGGCTGGCGCGACACCTTCACGCGCGAGCGCGAATCGATGCGCAGAGTGCGATGCGCGGCCTCGATCACGACGCTCTCGGTCAGGGTGCCGAAAAAATCACGGCGAACATGACGCTCAGCGGGGCGCGGACGGATCTCGACATTGTGCGAGATCAGCTCCTGGTCATTGCCGCCCCTCGGCTCCAGCCGCAGCGTGCAGCGGGCGAAGCTGACCGGATTCTCATACTCGTAAGTGGTGACGTGACGGATGTCGTAAATCACGCGAGCCCCGTCAGCTTTTCCGGGCGGCTGGCATTGGCGCCGTGCGGGAAATAGTGCTGCCCGACCGCCTCGGCGAGGCTGAGCAGATCCTGCTCCAGCGCGAACAGCGTCTTGACCTCGAGCTTCTCGGCCTCCGCGGTCGCAAGCATTGCCTGCATCGCGACCGCAAGCCGTTGCGGCTTCTCGATCAGGCCGTGCTCCTTCAGGCTCGGCAGCGCGGCGATATGCTCGTTCAGCGCCGTCACCTGGAACGCCACCGAACGTGGATTGTAGCTGTCGAGCACGGCGAGGTCGCGCACCGGTGCCAGGATCGGCGCCAGCAGATAGCGCGAGCGGTAGGTGATCTGGCAATCCACCAGCGTCAGCAGGATATCGAGATCCTCGTCGCCGGCCTCGTCATAGGCGAACTGCCGGGCAAACCGCGTGGTGTTGATGGCGCGCTCGGTGCGGCGGCCGATATCGAGGAAGCGCCAGCCGGCGGCGCGGTTCATGTTCTCATGCGCAAGGCCGGCAAAGCTCGCGAGTTCCTGCAAGGTCAGCTCGGCCGCGCTCAGCACGCCGTCGTCGCCCTCGACCTCCAAAGCCAACCGCTCGGTCATCTCGGTGATGACTTGCCAGGCATCGGGCGATAGCCGCTCGCGCAGGGAGGTCGCCGTGCGCTGGGCCGCGCGGACCAGCGACAATGCCGAGCCGAAACGCTCCGGGCTCTGCAGCGCTTCGGCAACGATGCGGCCGGGCGCCGCTCGCGATGTTTGCGAGATCGCGCCCCAGGCCACCAGCAGGCGCTGGATACGCTCGGCAGATTGCAGCGAGGCCGCGGTGCCCTTGTTGGGCCCGCTCGGCGAGCCCAAAGCCCGCACCAGCCGCAGCGTCGCCTCGGCGCGTTCGAGATAGCGGCCGAGCCAGTACAGATTGTCGGCGGCGCGACTCGGCAGCACGCCGGCGATGCGGCGGATGCGCACCTTGTCGGTCGCAGGCAGCAGCGTCGCGGTCGGGACCTGCTTGTCCGAGACCACCCAGACGTCGGCGGAGCGCGCGCCGTCGCCCATCGACACCGCGCGCGCATCCGACTGCTCGGCGATCCGGCAGAAGCCGCCGGGCATGATGGCCCAGCCGTCGGGCGTCGCAGCTGCGAACACGCGCAGCACGAAGGGACGGGGCGTGATCTGCCCCTGCTCCCACACCGGCATGGTCGAGAGCCGCACCACCTCCTGGCCGACATAGTCCATGCCGCGCGCAGCGATGGCGTCGGTCAGGCGCCGGCGTGCGCCGGCGTCGAGCTCGCTCGCGAGCACCGGACCGTTGTTGTCGAAACCGGGAACGCCGCGCCGGTAGGCGCCTCCGATCGCGACCTCGTCGAGCCGCGACAGCACCTCATCGCGCGCCGAGCGCTGGCCGCACCACCAGGTCGCGATGTGCGGCATCTTCAGTTCTTCGCCGAGCAGGCGGCGGCTGAGCGCCGGCAGGAAGCCGAGCATCGCGCGCGCCTCCAGCACGCCGGAGCCCGGCATGTTGGCGACGACGACGCCGTCCTTGCGCAGCACGTCGATCAGGCCGGCGACCCCCAGCCGCGAGGAGGCATCGAGCTCGAGCGGATCGAGCGAATTGGAATCGACCCGGCGCAGCAGCACGTCGAGGCGCTTGAGGCCCGCAACCGTGCGGATGTGGATATGGTCGTCGCTGACGGCGAGATCGTCGCCCTCGACCAGCAGGAAGCCGAGATAGCGCGCCAGCGTCGCGTGCTCGAAATAGGTCTCGCTGAAGCTGCCCGGCGTCAGCACGCCGATCCGCGGCTCGTCGCGATCGGCGCGCGCACGAAGACTATCTCGAAACGCCTCGAAGAACGGCGCGACGCGCGGGACGTTCATCGACTTGTAGAGATCGGAGAAGGCGCGCGAGAGCACCAGGCGGTTCTCCAGCGCATAGCCCGCGCCCGACGGCGCCTGCGTGCGGTCGCCGAGCACCCACCAGCGGCCGTCGGGTCCGCGGCCGACGTCGGCGGCATAGAGCGAGAGATAGCGCCCGCCGGGAGGCTCCACGCCGCAGACGGGACGAAGATATTCGGGACTGCCGGCGATCGCGGCGGCCGGCAACGCGCCTTCGGCGACGAGCCGGCCCTCGCCATAGATGTCGCGCAGCACGAGCTCGAGCAGCTCGGCGCGCTGGGTGATGCCGTCGGACAGCTGCTTCCAATCCGCCTCGTCGATCAGCAGCGGCAGATGGCTGATCGACCACGGCCGGTCGGCGCTCTCGCCGGGCGCGCGATAGGTGACGCCGGCCTCGCGCAGATGTCGGTCGGCCATGCCAAACCGCCGCTCGACCTCGTCGGGCGCGAGCGCGCCGAAGGCGTCGAAGAACCGGCTCCAGACCGCGCGCGGGGCGCCGTCGGGCCCCAGGAATTCGTCGGGGATGCCGGGCAGGCGGCGATAGTCGCGGACCCATTGCGCGAAGCGGCGCTGACCTTGACGTTGGCCTTGCGCCCTACCCGCCTTGTCGTCCTCTTCGGCTGCGCCCTCGGCCATGCGCCTCTCCCTGCCCCGGCATCATACTCATTGCAGGAGCGGGGTCCGCAAGTCGAGGGTCAGCGGAAACTCATTTGTGCGTTCTTCGGGCGGCGGCTGCATCGGCCCCGGCGTGTGGCCGTGGTCCTGGAAGCGCGCCAGCCGCCTCGCCTCGGCCTCATAGGTGTTGACGGGCTTGGTGTCGTAGCTGCGGCCGCCGGGATGGGCGACGTGATAGACGCAGCCACCGAGCGAGCGGCCATTCCAGGTGTCGATGAGGTCGAAAGTCAGAGGCGCGTGCACCGGAATGGTCGGATGCAGGCCGGAGGCCGGCTGCCAGGCTTTGAAGCGGACACCGGCCACGGCTTCCCCGGAGCGACCGGTGGAGGTCATCGGCAGGCGGCGGCCATTGCAGGTGACGATATGGCGACCCTCGACAAAACCCTCGGCCTTCACCTGGAGCCGCTCGACCGATGAGTCGACATAGCGCACGGTGCCGCCGGCCGAGCCCTCCTCGCCGAGCACGTGCCAGGGCACCAGCGCCTGCCGCAATTCCAGCGTCACGCCGCCATGATGGACGCGGCCGAAGGCGGGAAAGCGGAATTCGAGTTGGGCCAGATACCATTCCGGCTCGAACGGATAACCGAACTGCTTCAGCTCGCTGAGCACTTCGAGGAAATCTTCCCAGATGAAGTGCGGCAGCATGAAGCGATCGTGCAGCGCGGTGCCCCAGCGCACGAACTTGCCGGCCTGCGGCTCGCGCCAGAGTTTTGCGATCAGCGCGCGGATCAGCAACTGCTGCGCCAGCGACATGCGCGGATCGGGCGGCATTTCGAGCGCGCGAAATTCGACGAGGCCGAGCCGGCCGGTCGGTCCATCCGGCGAATAGAGCTTGTCGATGCAGATCTCGGCGCGATGGGTGTTGCCGGTGATGTCGACGAGGAGATGCCGGAACAGGCGGTCCACCAGCCACAGCGGCGCCTGATAGCCCGGCGGCGGAACGTGCGAGAGCGCGACCTCGAGCTCGTAAATGCTATCGTGACGGGCTTCGTCGATGCGCGGCGCCTGGCTGGTCGGGCCGATGAACAGGCCGGAAAAGAAATAGGACAGCGACGGATGACGCTGCCAGTACAGCACTAGGCTTTTCAGTAGATCCGGCCGGCGCAGGAACGGCGAGTCCTGCGGTGAGGAGCCGCCGAGCACGACATGATTGCCACCGCCGGTGCCGGTGTGGCGGCCGTCGACGAGGAAGCGATTGGCGCCGAGACGAATCTTGGCGGCATCCTCATAAAGCCCGACGGTGATGTCGACCGCCTCACGCCAGTTCTTTGCCGGTTGGACGTTGACTTCGATCACGCCGGGGTCAGGCGTCACCTTGATGACGTCGATGCGCGGATCGAACGGCGGCGGATAGCCTTCGACATGGACCTGGAGCTGCATCTCCTCGGCGGTCGCTTCGAGGGCTGCGATCAGCTCGAGATAATCCTCGATGCGCTCGACCGGCGGCATGAAGGCGCAGAGCACGCCGTCGCGGACTTCGATCGACATCGCGGTGCGGACCGGCTCCGATTTGTCGAGACTTTCCGGCGCGAGCTGCGGCGCCGCAGATTGCGGGCGCGGCATGCGGCCAAACACCGGCAGCTTGGCCCGCGTCTCTATCGGGTCCTGTTCGACGATATAGGGATAGCGATCGGGCGGAACATATTCGAGCGCCTTGAGCGGCAACCGCAGTCCGAGCGGGGAATCGCCGGGCATCAGGAACAGATGGTTGCGACGCAGACTCCAGCGCTCGCTGCGCCAGCGCGGCGCTTCCGCGTTCCAGCGCTGCACCGGCAGCACGAAGCCCTTTGGCGTAGCGAGCCCCTCGTCGAACACCCGCGCCATACGCGCGCGCTCTTCCGGATCGGATAGCTTGGAGTCGGAAGGATCGACGTTGACGGGAAGCTCCCCCTCCTTCTGCAACCAGTAGGCGGGATCTTCATAGGCCGGCATGATGTAGCCGGGATTTAGGCCGAGCCGTGCCGCCGTGCCCTCGATAAAGGCTTCGGCGTCCCTGACCTCGGCACGCCGCGGCGTCCCGACCGTGGCGATGAGGTCGGCATTCTTCCAGATCGGCACGCCGTCCTTGCGCCAGTAGAGACCAAAGGCCCAGCGCGGCAGGCTCTCTCCGGGATACCATTTCCCTTCGCCGTAATGCAGCAGGCCGCCCGGCGCAAAGCGGGTGCGGAGGCGGCGGATCAGATCGTCCGCCAGCGCGCGCTTGGTCGGACCGACGGCGTCAATGTTCCATTCGGCCGCTTCGAGGTCATCGACGGAGACGAAGGTCGGCTCGCCGCCCATGGTGAGCCGGACGTCCTGCGCAGCGAGATCTCCGTCGACCCGCTCGCCGAGATCGTTGAGCCGCGTCCAGGATTCGTCGGAGAAAGGCTTTGTGATGCGCGGCGCCTCGCGGATGCGCCGGACGCTCATGTCGAAGGCGAACTCGACCTCGGCGAAGCCGGCGCCGCCGGAGAGCGGCGCCGCCGAGCGGTAGTGCGGCGTGGCGGCAACCGGGATGTGCCCCTCGCCCGCAAGCATGCCCGAGGTCGCGTCGAATCCGATCCAGCCCGCGCCCGGCAGATAGACCTCGGCCCAGGCGTGCAGGTCGGTGAAATCATTCTCGACCTCCGGCGGCCCCTCGATCGGATCGATGTCGGGACGGACCTGGATCAGATAGCCGGAGACGAAACGGGCGGCGAGACCGAGATGACGGAAGGTCTGGATCAGAAGCCAGGCGGAGTCGCGGCACGAGCCGGCGCAGGAGGTGAGCGTCTCTTCGGGCGTCTGCACGCCCGCCTCCATGCGAATGACGTAGCGAATCTTCTCCCGCAGCCGCTTGTTGAGATCGACCAGGAAGTTGACCGTGTTCGGGGCTTCGTGCGGGATCGTGTCGAGGTATTTCGCGAACAGGCGATCGGGCTTGATCGTCTCGAGATAAGGCGCGAGCTCTGTCTTCAGATCCTGGGTATATTCGAACGGAAAGCTGTCGGCATAGGGCTCGACGAAGAAGTCGAACGGATTGACCACGGTCATCTGCGCCGTGAAATCAACCTCGATCTTCAGCTCCGTCGCCTTCTCTGGGAAGACGTAGCGCGCCAGCCAATTTCCCTGCGGATCCTGCTGCCAATTCACGAAGTGATTGGCGGGGGTGACCTTGAGCGAATAGCTCAGGACCGGCGTGCGTGTGTGCGGCGCCGGCCGCAGGCGAATGGTCTGCGGGCCGAGATCGATCGGGCGATCGTATTTGTAGTGGGTGACGTGGTGTAATGCGACGTAGATCGACACGGGGTGCGGTGCTCCAGCAGCTTTTTTGAGCAGAACACCGCTGGTGACCTCGATCAAGCATGAACAACGGGCAGACCGTGCCTATGAAAGTATCCGCCGTAGCCCGGAGTGGAGCGTAGCGCAATCTCGGCTACACAGTCACATTACATCGTCGCGCCGAGCACCCAGGGCGCAAACTCGGCGCCACCAAAATCGAAGCTTTCGCTCTTGGTCGGCTGGCCCGACGCCGTCTTGAGGATAAGCTCGAAGATGCGCTGGCCGCACTGCTGGACGCTCTCCTCGCCTTCGAGGATGGTGCCGCAATTGACGTCCATGTCCTCTTCCATGCGCTTGTACATGGGCGTGTTGGTGGCGAGCTTGATCGAGGGCGCCGGCTTGCAGCCGAACACACTGCCGCGGCCCGTGGTGAAGCAGACCAGATTGGCGCCGCCTGCCACCTGCCCGGTCGCAGCGACCGGATCGTAGCCGGGCGTGTCCATGAACACGAAACCTTTTTTGGTGATGGGCTCAGCATAGCGCAGCACCTCGACGAGGTTGGTGGTGCCGGCCTTCGCCATCGCGCCGAGCGACTTCTCCAAGATGGTGGTAAGGCCGCCGGCCTTGTTGCCGGGGCTCGGATTGGCATTCATCTCGGCGCCTTCGCGCTCGGTATATTCGTCCCACCAGCGCATAAGATCGACCAGCTTCTCGCCGACCTCGCGGCTGACGGCACGGCGCGTGAGCAGATGTTCGGCGCCATAGGTCTCCGGCGTCTCCGACAGGATCACAGTGCCGCCGTGACGCACGATCAGATCGCTGGCCGCACCCAGCGCCGGATTGGCGGACACACCGGAATAGCCGTCCGAGCCGCCGCATTGCAGTGCCACGGTCAATTCACTCACGGCGACGCTCTCGCGCTTGACCTTGTTGGAATCCGCGAGTGCCTCGCGCACGAAGGCGATGCCGGCTTCCACCGTCTTGCGGGTGCCGCCAACCTCCTGGATGTCCATCGCGCGCAGGCGGCCGGCGAGCTTCTGCTCTTCCATCAGGCCGCCGATCTGGTTCACCTCGCAGCCGAGGCCGAGCACGATCACATGAGAGAAGTTCACATGCCGCGCGTAACCGCCGAGCGTACGGCGGAGCAGCGCCAGCGGCTCGTTCTGCGTCATGCCGCAGCCGGTCTTGTGAGTCAGCGCGACCACGCCGTCGACATTGGGGAAATCGGCCAGCGGATTGTCGCCGGTGAACGGATTCTTCTTGAAGACGTCGGCAACGAGGCTCGCGACATGCGCACTGCAATTCACCGAGGTGAGGATGCCGATATAGTTGCGCGTGGCAACGCGCCCGTCCGGGCGGCGAATGCCTTCGAAGGTCGCCGGCAGGTCGAAATTCGGCGTCGGCTTGACGTCGACGCAATAGGCATAGTCCTTGGCAAAGTCGCCCATGCCGCAGTTCTGCACGTGCACATGCTGGCCCGGCGCGATCGGCGTGGTCGCAAAGCCGATGATCTGGCCGTAGCGAATGACCGCCTCGCCAACGGCGATCGGCTTGATCGCGACCTTGTGGCCGGAAGGAATCCGCTCGACCGTGGTCACGCCGTCGGCCACCAATGTGCCCGGCGGCAAGCTTGCGCGCGCGATCAGCACGCCATCATCGGGATGCAGGCGAATGACGGGGCTGATGGTCATGGGAGTCTCCTATATCGCAACTATCGTGCCCCGGACGCTGCGAAGCGCGAAAGCAATGCGCAGCGTCCAGGGCCAATTTGTCGTGTCTCTCGCAAGCGACTGGGTCCGGCTCTGCGGAGCGGCACTGCGCGCCGCACCGCGTCCGGGACACAGAGAGCTCACGCCTTGCCGGACGAATCCTTGCGGGTCGCGTTGACCTGCATCTTGGCGTAGGTGGTCATCAGGCCGACCTCGTTCGAGAGCGTCACTAGCTTGAAGCCCATGTTGATGGCGCGTGCGGCACCTTCGGCGCCACTGCAATGGATGCCGGGGTTGAGGCCCCGCTTGCCGCACTCCTTGATGATCTTCTCATAGATCGCGAGGATCTCCGGCTCGGTGCGATCGAGCTTGGGCTCGAGGCCGTAGGAGAAGCCGAGATCGGACGGGCCGATATAGACACCGTCGATGCCTTCGACGTCGAAGATCGCTTCCATGTTCTCGACCGCGGTCCTGGTCTCCATCATCGGCAGCAGCACGATGTCGTCGTTGGCCGTCTTCTGATAGGAGCCCGCGGTGCCGTACATGCCGGCGCGGATCGGGCCGTTGGAGCGCACGCCCTTCGGCGGATATTTGGCATAGGAAACGAGATTCCTGGCTTCCTGCGGCGTATTGACCATCGGGCAGATCACGCCATAGGCGCCGCCGTCGAGCACCTTGCCGATGATGCCGGGCTCGTTCCAGGGCACGCGGACCATCGGCGTGACCGGATGCTTGTCCATCGCCTGGAAGCACTGCACCATCGACAGATAATCCTGCACGCCGTGCTGCATGTCGACGGTGACGCTGTCGAAGCCGCATTGCGCGACCATCTCGGCCGAGAAGCCGGAGGGAATCGCCAGCCACGCGTTGACCACGGCCTTGCCCGACTTCCAGATTTCCTTGACCTTGTTCGCCACGTTGCCTTCCTTCTTTGTTGTTTTGACCGTGTTTATTTGGACCGTGTTATTTGGACCTTCGTCACCATGACGAGCGTCGCGACAGCACAATCTGCTGTTACCGCGAACCGGGGCGCCGCGCTACGCTCGCAATGACGCAAGACCTATGCGGTTGCCCGCTGGATGCTGACTTCGCTGACGCCGACCTCGCGGGCGGTGTTCACTATTGCCGCCCAGGTGTCATCCGGCAAGGGGATGCCGTTTCGGGTCCGCTCAGCCCGGGTTTTCCGCTCGGGATCGCCGGGAATCAGGACCTGATCGACCCCGGCCACCGGCTTGGTGGCACGGATGAAGTCGGCATAGCGCGACACCTCTGCGTCGAAGACATGGGAGGTATCGACCACTTTCGGATCGACGTAGAACGTCAGCATGCCGTTGGCAAAGCGGCGACCGCCGGAAGTGGCCCCGGTTCCGGTCAGCGCGCCGCCGAGCAGCTCGCACATGAAGGCAAGCCCCGAGCCCTTGTGCTCGCCGAAGGCGCGGATCGCCCCGGTACCCTTGGTGTGATCGCGCGGACCTTCCGGCGTATAGGGGCCGTAGAGCACGGCGGGGTCCTCGCTGAGGCTGCCGTCGGCATCGACCAGCGCGCCCTTGGGCAGCTTCTTGCCGCCGCGGCTCGCGACCAGCACCTTCCCCTCCGCCACGACCGAGGTCGCAAAATCGAGCACGATCGGGTCCTGGCCCTCGCGCGGGATACCGACGCAGTAAGGCGCAGTGGAGAGCCGCTTCTCGACGCCGCCGAACGGCGCCACCAGCAGCGAGCCCGCGGCATTGACGAAATGCACCGAGATCAGCCCTTCGGCGGCGGCCATCTCGGCCCAATCGCCGACGCGGCCGATATGGCCGGCATTGCGCAACGCGACCGCGGCGAGTCCCGCCTTCTTGCATTTCTCGATGCCGATCCTGACCGCCTGCGGAGTCACGGTCTGGCCGTAGCCGAACTTGCCGTCGACCACCGCGAGCGAGGGCGTATCGAGCACGATTTCGGCGTTCTGGTTCGGGACCACAAAGCCCGTCTTCTTCCAGCGGATGTAGACGGGCACGCGGATGACGCCATGGCTGTCATGGCCGGTGAGATTGGCCGTGGTCAGATAGGTCGCAATCCGCCTCGCCTCCTCCGGAGAGGAGTCCGCGTGGCGGAATACCTCGCCGACGAAATCGATGAGGTTCTGGACCTGGATCGTGACCATGAATTGACCTCCCGGTTATTGTCTGGGCATGATCTTTTCGGAAAACCGCTGCACACTTTTCCGGATCATGCCCTAAGCACTCACCTTGGCATGGCCGCCGAGATAGGCGGCACGGATGGCTTCGTTGCCCCACAGCTCGTCGGGTTTGCCGCCGAGCACGATACGGCCGGTCTCGAGAACGTAGCCGTAATCAGCCACCGACAGCCCCATGCGCGCATTCTGTTCGACGAGCAAGACTGTCGTGTTGCGCCGGATCTCGGAAATGATCTTGAACACGGCCTGCACGATGACAGGCGCAAGTCCAAGCGACGGCTCGTCCAGCAGCAGCAGCCGCGGCTTGGCCATCAGTCCGCGCGCGACAGCCACCATCTGCAACTGGCCGCCGGACAGCGTCCAACCCAGCGCATTGGTGAATTTCCGGATGTCCGGAAACAGATCGAACATCGCATCCGCCTCGCGCGAGATCTCCGAAGTCGCTGCCCGGCGATTGGACGCACCGAGCATGATGTTCTCTTTCACAGTCAGACCCGGGAACACGCGGCGGCCTTCCGGCACGTGCGAGATGCCCATGCGGACGATGGCTTCCGGGCCGAGGCCTGCGATCGATTTGCCATCGTACAGGATGTCGCCCGACGTTGGTTTCGCGAGCCCCGAGATCGCGCGCAGCGTCGTCGACTTGCCGGCACCATTGGCCCCGAGCAAGGTCACGACCTGCCCCTCCTCCACGGCGCACGTGACGCCGCGCAGCGCTTCGATCTCGCCGTAGCGCACCACCAGATTGCGGATTTCGAGCAACGGCATCATTCGCTCCCGAGATAGGCGGAGACGACGTCGGGATGACGCAGCACGGCCATGGATTCGCCGTCCGCGATGCGGCGTCCGAAGTTGAGCACGGTGATGTGCTGGGCTGCTTCCGAGACCAGCGTCATGTCGTGATCGATGATCAGGATGGTCAGCCCCTGGGCGGCGATGCGCTTGAGCAGCTCGTGCAGCTCGAGCTTCTCGGTCGAGTTCAGCCCGGCCGCGGGTTCGTCGAGCAGCAAGAGCGTCGGGTTCGAGGCCAGTGCGCGTGCGATCTCGATCAGGCGCTGATGGCCATAGGAGAAGCTCGATATCAGCTCGTTGGCGCGGTTGCCGAGGCCGACGAAGGTCAATGCCTCCATCGCGCGCTCGGTGAGGGCGTCGTCGCCCTTCCCGACCATGGTGTTGCCGGGCCGCTCCGCGCCGATCTCGACGTTCTCCAGCGCCGTCATCGAACGGAACAGGCGGATGTTCTGGAACGTGCGCCCGAGACCTGACGCCGTGCGCTGATGCGGCGGCATGTTGGTGATGTCGGTGCCGTCGAGCACGATCTTGCCCGCCGTGGCCACATAGAGGCCCGAGAGCACGTTGAGCGTGGTGGTCTTGCCCGAACCGTTCGGCCCGATCAGCGCGTGCACGCCGCCGCGCTTCACGGCGATGTCGACGCCATCGACGGCCTTGAGGCCGCCGAAATATTTCGAGAGACCGGTGACTTCCAGCACGGTATCGCCGCCGGTCATCGCCGGCTTCAACTGCAAGGCACCTGCCACCGGAGGCGCCGCGAGCTTGGCGCGCCAGCGCGCGAAGGCATCCGCGACAAAACCCCAGATGCCGTCGGGCATGAAGCGGATGATCAGGATCACGAACAGGCCGTAGATCGCGAGATAAAGGCCCGGCACGCTCTTGAGGAAGCGCAGCCACTCCGGGATCAGGATGAGCAAACCGGTGCCGATCGCCGAGCCGATCGGCGAGGCCACGCCGCCGAGCAGCGACATGGTCAGGAACACGATCGATTCCGCGAAGGAGAACTGATCTGGGCTGACATAGGCGAAGCCGCCGGCGAACAAACCGCCCGCAAGCCCGCCGAGAAGGGCGCAGAGCGCGAACGCGTAGATCTTGGTGCGGAAGACGTCGATGCCATTGACGCCGGCCGCAAGCTCGTTGTCGCGCACCGCCCGCATGGCGCGCCCGAGCTTGGTGTCGGAGAGATGCCAGACGAGATAGCCGACAATCGCCAGCATCGCGACGCAGAAGGCGAGATAGCTCTGCGACGACTGGAACAGGTCGGGACGCCCGATGTTGGAGACGCCGTCGGGACCATGCGTCAGCCAGATCGCGTTGATCATGACCAGCGTGACGATCTGCTGGAACGAGATCGTCACCATGGCGAGGTAGTGCCCGCCAAGCCGCAAGGTCGACATGCCCAGAAAGGCGCCGGCCAGCAGCGAGATCACGCATCCGCCGACGAGGCAGAGCCAGAAGCTGACATGCAGATCCGTCGTCCCGATGCCGACCGCATAGGCGCCGAGCCCGAAGAACGCGGCCTGCGCCAGATTGATCTGGCCGCACAGGCCGAGCACGACCGAGAGCCCGAACACCGCGATCGCGAACGTGGTGGCCTGGAGCAGGATGTTGTGAACGTATCCGTCGAAGCGCATGTTGGCCGCGAGCGCGACCAGGATCGCCGCACCGATGAAATACGGCAGGTGCCGGATCAGCAGCGGCTTCGAGTGAATGGCGGGCGCCGGAATCGGCATGTTGTCGCTGGGGGCGCTCATGCCTTCTCCGCCACGCGTTCGCCGAAGATGCCCTGCGGCCGGAAGATCAGGAAGGCGATCAGGACCAGGAAGGCGAAGCCGTCCTTGTAGGGCACCGAGATATAGGCTGCGCCAAAGGTCTCGATCACGCCGAGCGCGAGCCCGCCGATGATGGCGCCGGCGACATCACCGAAGCCGCCGATGATGGTTGCCGCAAACGCCTTCAGCGCGATCGTCGAGCCCATCTGGATCGAGACGAACAGCACGGGCGCGACGAGGATGCCGGCAAGGCCGCCGAGCACCGCCGAATAGATGAACGTGATCATGATCATGGTGGAGACGGAAATGCCGAGCAGCGAGGCCATTTCCTTGTCCTGCGAGGTCGCCTGCAGCTTCTTGCCGAGTAGCGTCTTCTCGAAGAACCAGAAATTGAAGATCACGAGGCAGATGGTGACGCCGATGATCAGGAGATACTGGCTGTCGAGATAGACCGGGCCGACCTGGATGCCGGGCGTTTCGAACCAGCCTTCCAGCACCTGCGGCTGCGGGCCGTAGATCGCGAGCACGGAATTGGCGAGCAGGATCGAGGCGCCGATGGTGGCGATGATCACAGGCAGATAGGTGCGGTGGCGCAGCGGATAATAGACGCCGAGATTGAAGACGACGCCGACCAGCGCCATGCCGAGGAGCGCGACGATGAAGGCCGCCCAATAGGGCAGACCGGCCTCGACCGCGACGACCATCAGATAGGCCGCGACCATGGAGAATTCGCCCTGGGCAAAATTCACCACATTGGTGGCACGGAAGATCAGCACGAAGCCGAGCGCGACGAGCGCGTAGACGGCGCCGATCCCGATCCCGGTAAAGAGCAGTTGTAGGGCGAGATCCATGACAAGCGTTCTGTTGGAGGTTGGATGCGTTCGCCGAAAAACGTTCCGACCTCTCCGATGATCATCGGGGAGGTCGCGTGAACGTCAGTCGTTGAACTCGATGTGCTTGTCGAAGACGATGGCGCCCTTCTCGTTCTTCACGATGTTGTAGCCGTGAAGCCCATCGCCGTTCTGGTCGAAATTGTATTCGCCTTCGGCGCCCGGGAACTTCTTGATCCCGAGGATGGCTTCGCGAATCTTGCCGGGATCGGTCGAGCCGGCCTTGTTGATGCCCGCCGACAAGACGTTGATTGCATCGAAAGTCCAGGAGCTCTGGTTGTCAGGCGCGACCTTGACGGAATCGCGGTAGATCTTGCCGAACGCCTTCGAGCCTTCGCTGGAATTTTCCGCGTAGTCGGCAACGCCATAGGTGTTGTGGAGCGCGGGACCTGCGAGCTTCAGAGCAGTGATGTTGACGATCGAGGGGGAGCCGACCCAGGGGATGTTCACGCCGAGCTGACGGAGCTGGCGGGCGAAGATGCCGAGATCGTTCTCGAAGGTGAAGTAGGAGCCGAGAATGTCGGCGCCTGACTGCTTGATCGCGAGCACGACCGGCGTAAAGTCCTGGCTCTGGTTGGCATAGCCCTGATCGAAGGTCGTGCAGCCAAGCTTCTCGAGCGCACCGGTGAGCGCGTTGCCGCCGGCGGTGCCGAACGCGTCGGTCGAATGCAGCACGGCCCATTTCTTCTTGCCCAGCGTGTTGACGCCGAATTCGGCGATGACGCGGCCGGAATAACTGTCATTGGGACGGAAGCGGAACAGCCACTGATTGCCCATATGGGTGAGTTTCGGATCGGTGCCGCCGATCATCACAGGCTTTCCGAGCTTGATGACGTCGGGTGCCATCGCATGGACCTGAGTCGAACGGATCGAACCGAGGAACCCGACGATGTCAGGTTGAGAGGCGAGCTTGGAGAAGGCGAGCACGATGCCGGGATTGGTGGTCTGATCATCCTCGACGATCAATTCGCCCTGCTTGCCCAGGATGCCGCCGGCCTTGTTGACGGCTTCGAGCGCAAGCTTGGCGCCCTTGATGGCGTAACCGCCGGATTCAGCGGCAGGTCCCGTGACTGGCGCGCACATGCCGATCTTGATGGTGGCGCCTTGCGCATTTGCGCTTTTGATGAGGTAGGGCGCGGCAATGCCGGCAGCAATTCCGGTCGCGAAGTCGCGTCTCGTCAGTCTCATTCATTCCTCCCTGGGGCCGGGCATCCTTGTCGGCCCTTCTTGTCTTGGCTCTATCACTGAATACAGAGCCGGATGCTAGTTACGAATTCTGCCGATACGAGTAAATTGATATTGCGCCAACATCGGCTAAGTGCGCAGATCTCTCGTCCCGCGATGACTACCCGCGATGGTTATCTATTCTGAGCGATTTTTACGGGCTTTTTGCGGATTTCGCTTCGCTCGGCCTGCCTAAGGGATAAGCAATAATGGCAGTCATGCGTGAGCAGACAAGTCATCATGCAAATTTGCCGTCACATATTGTCAGTGATCTCGTCACCCGCGTCGCTGGAAGCGAGACACAACTCCAATTGTCCGAGCATCTCCTGCAACTCGGCGAGCTTGCGCGCGCCAAAGCGTCGCGTGATCTCGGCATAGATCGCTTCGGAGGACGGTGCCACCGAGGCCATCAGCTTCACGCCCTTTTCCGAGATCGAGACCATGCTGCGGCGCTGGTCCGCCTTCGCAGTCTTGCGCTCGATCAGATTGCGCGCGTCGAGATCGCGCAGGATGCGCGACAGGCTCGGTCCGAGCAGGAACGCCGTGCGCGCGAGTTCCGTGACCTCAACGGCATCGATCGCCGCGAGCGCGCGCAGGATGCGCCATTGCTGCTCGGTCAGGCCATGCGCACGCAACGAGGGACGGAATTGCCGCATCACCGCCTCGCGTGCCCGCAGCAGCGACATCGGCAGCGAGCGCGAGAAGTCGCGCATCGGCACCTGTCGCGGGGCGGCGGCGCCGTCGTCCGCTGGATCAGCCGGTCTCTTCAAGATGATGCCCTTTCAACCGCAAAATGTTTGCAGTGCAGCAAGCCAAATTGTGTTTGACGCATTCACTTAACATGTTAAGTATCTTCGGGCACCACGATTTGCAAGATCACAAATGGCGCTTTCCAACGACGATATCCGAGCTTGCGCGAGCCGTCTGCACCAGGCGGAGAGGACCCGTACGCAAATCCGGCAACTCTCGCAGGACTTTCCCGGCATCACCATCGCTGACGCCTACGCGATTCAGAAGGCGTGGATCGAGGTCAAGATCGCCGAGGGGCGCATCGTCAGGGGACACAAGATCGGCCTGACCTCGAAAGCGATGCAAAGCGCGCTTGACATCAACGAGCCGGATTCAGGCGTGCTGCTCGACGACATGTTCTTTGCCGATGGTGGCCTCGTCCCGACGGAGCGCTTCATCGCGACCCGCGTGGAAGCCGAGCTCGCCTTCGTCATGAGCAAGCGCCTCGCGGGGCCCGACTGCACGCTGTTCGACGTGCTCAACGCCACCGACTTCGTCGTGCCGGCGCTGGAGATTCTGGATACGCGGATCGAGCGCGTCGATCCCAAGACCAAGGCGACGCGAAAAATCTTCGACACCATCGCCGACAATGCAGCGAATGCCGGCATCGTGCTCGGCGGACGGCCGATCCGCCCGCTTGACGCCGATTTGCGTTGGGTCGGCGCGCTCTGTTTCAAGAACGGCCAGCTCGAGGAAACCGGTCTTGCCGCCGGCGTGCTCAATCATCCCGCGACTGCAGTCGCCTGGCTCGCCAACAAGATCGCGCCGCTCGGCCTTGCGCTTGAGCCCGGGCAGGTCGTGCTCGCCGGCTCCTTCATCCGTCCGATCGAGACCCGCAAGGCCGACACAATTCAGGCCGATTACGGAGCCTACGGCTCGGTCAGCTGCTACTTCGCTTAGGCGAACAAAAAGACAGGGAGTGAAACCGCGATGCCGCATTTCACGATCGAATATTCGGCCAATCTCGACAGCCGCCTCGACATCGGCGCTGTCTGCGAAATCGTGCGCAAGGCGGCGGTCGAGACCGGCATCTTCCCGCTCGGCGGCATCCGCGTCCGCGCCGTCAGGTGCGAGCATTATGCGATCGCCGATGCCCGGCAAGACTACGGCTTTCTCGACATGGTGCTGCGCATCGGCGAAGGCCGCGACCTCAAGACACGCAAGACAGCCGGCGAGCACGTTTTCCAAGCGCTCTCCCGACATCTCGATCCCGTCTTTGCAGCCAGCAAATTCGCTTTGTCGTTCGACATGCAGATCAACGACAAGGACACCAGCTGGAAACGCAACAACATCCACGACGCCCTGAAAGTGGAGGCCTCCCATGGATAAGTTCACGCCGAAAGCCGATGTGTTCCAGGCCAACCGCGACCGCGTCGCGCCGCTGCTGAAGACGCTGCGTGCCGACGGTATCGGTCACATGATCGACGGCAAGATCGTGCCGTCGATATCAGGCGAGACGTTTGAGACCAAGTCGCCGATCGACGGCGCGACGCTCGCAAGCGTCGCCCGCGGCAATGCCGAGGATATCGATCGCGCCGCCACCGCCGCCGCCCTCGCTTTCAAGTCCTGGCGCGACATGGGGCCGGCGATGCGGAAGAAGCTGCTGCATCGGGTCGCCGACGCCATCGAGGACAATGCCGACGACATCGCGGTGCTTGAATGCATCGACACCGGCCAGGCCTATCGCTTCATGGCCAAGGCAGCGATCCGGGCCGCCGAAAACTTCCGCTTCTTCGCCGACAGATGCGGCGAGGCGCGCGACGGCCAGAACACGCCGAGCGACGAGCATTGGAACGTCTCGACGCGCGTGCCGATCGGCCCGGTCGGCGTGATCACGCCGTGGAATACGCCGTTCATGCTCTCGACCTGGAAGATCGCCCCTGCCCTCGCAGCAGGCTGCACCGTCGTGCACAAGCCGGCGGAGTGGTCGCCGGTCACGGCCGCTGTTCTTGCAAAGCTCGTCAAGGAAGCCGGCGTTCCCGACGGCGTGCTCAACACCGTGCACGGTTTTGGCGAAGAGGCCGGCAAGGCGCTGACCGAGCATCCCGCCATCAAGGCGATCGGCTTCGTCGGCGAAAGCGCGACGGGCTCCGCGATCATGATTCAGGGCGCGCCGACCTTGAAGCGCGTGCATTTCGAGCTCGGCGGCAAGAACCCGGTGATCGTGTTCGACGACGCCGATCTCGATCGCGCGCTCGATGCTGTCGTGTTCATGATCTACTCGCTCAACGGCGAGCGCTGCACCTCGTCGAGCCGCTTGCTGATCCAGGCCAGCATCGCTGAGAAATTCATCGAGAAGCTGACGGCGCGGGTGAAAGCGCTGAAGGTCGGTCATCCCCTCGATCCCGCAACCGAGATCGGTCCGCTGATCCATGAGCGGCATTTGGCAAAGGTGTGCTCCTATTTCGACGTCGCACGCCAGGACGGCGCGACGATTGCCATCGGCGGCAAGACCTATGACGGCCCGGGCGGCGGACATTATGTCGAGCCGACACTGGTGACCGGCGCGCATGGCAAGATGCGCGTGGCGCAGGAAGAGGTGTTCGGCCCGTTCCTCACCGTGCTGCCCTTCCAGGACGAAGCAGACGCGATCGAAATCGCCAACGACATCCGCTATGGCCTGACCGGCTATATCTGGACCAACGACGTCGGCCGGGCGCTCCGCGTCGCTGATGCACTCGAAGCCGGCATGATCTGGCTCAACTCGGAAAACGTCCGGCATCTGCCGACGCCGTTCGGCGGCATGAAGGCCTCAGGCATCGGCCGCGACGGCGGCGATTACTCGTTCGACTTCTACATGGAAACCAAGCACGTCTCGCTGGCGCGGGGCACACACAAGATTCAAAAGCTGGGAATCTAACGCTCGCGATTCCCAGGCGCGCGGAGCGCGAACGGGGAATGACGGGATCTAGAGAGGGGAAACGCAATGCCCGTGCCGCAACATATCTTCGAGCCGCCGTTCAACATCATCCGTTCGAGTCACGTCGTCCTCGATGTGACCGATCTGAAGCTCAGCAGCGCGTTCTACGAGACCACCGTCGGCCTGCATGTCGAGGACGCCGACGACAAGGTCGTGTATCTGCGCGGTTCGGAAGAGCATCAGCATCACTCGCTGGTGCTGCGCAAGGCGGCAGTGCCCGCCTGCAACCGGCTCGGTTTCAAAGTCGGCAATGACGGGGATCTGGACAAGGCCGCAAAGTTCCTGTCCGAGAACGGTCTTGGCTACGCGTTCGTCGATCAGCCCTTCCAGGGCCGCACGCTGCAATTCACCGATCCCTTCGGCTTCCAGATCGAACTGTATGCCTCGATGGACCGGCGGCCACATCTGCTCCGCCGCTACGACCTCTACAGGGGATGCCATCCGCAGCGGCTCGACCATTTCAACGTGTTCGCAGCCGAAGTGCAGGACACCGTCGAATTCTATGCCCGGCTCGGCTTCCGCCTGACCGAATACGCCGAGGAAGACGGACCGAACGGGCGCATTGCGGCTGCCTGGATGCATCGCAAGGGCAATGTCCACGATTTTGCGATCACCAACGGCAAGGGCCCGCGGTTGCACCACTTCGCCTACTGGACGCCAACGGCGATGAACATCATCCATCTCTGCGATGTCATGGCCTCGCAAGGCTTCGTGAAGAACATCGAACGCGGTCCCGGCCGCCACGGCATCTCGAACGCGTTCTTCCTCTACGTCCGCGACCCCGATGGACACCGTCTCGAACTCTACACCAGCGACTACTTCACCGGCGATCACGACCACGAGCCGCTGCGCTGGTCGCTGCGCGATCCGCGCCGGCAGACGCTGTGGGGCGCGCCGGCCCCGCGCTCCTGGTTCGAGCAGGGTTCGCCGTTCGCTGGGCAAGCCGTGCGCGAGCCAAAATTCGTGGCCGACGTGCTGGTGGCGGATTAAGCAATGACCCTCCCTCGCCTCGCCACCTACTCCGTCAAGGGTGAAACGAAGTACGGCGCCGTCGTCGACGGCGGCATTGTCGATCTCTCCGCGCGCCACGCAAAAGACTATCCGACGCTGCGCGAGGTGATCGCGGCAGGAAGGCTCGCGAGCCTCGCCGAAGAAGCCGCGTGCCACACGCCCGATCACGCGCTCGGTGACATCATTTGGCTGCCGCCGGTGCCCGCGCCGGAAAAGATCATCTGCATCGGCGTCAACTATCCCGACCGCAACGCCGAGTACAAGGACGGCCAGGACGCGCCGAAATATCCGAGCATGTTCATGCGCTCGCCGCGCTCGTTCGTGGGCCATGACACGCCGCTGGTGCGCCCGCGCGCCTCAGCGCAGCTCGACTACGAGGGCGAGATCGTGCTGGTGATCGGCAAAGCTGGCCGGCACATCCCCGAAAGTTCCGCGCTCGATCACATCGCCGCGCTCACGCTCTGCAACGAAGGCTCGGTGCGGGACTGGCTGCGCCATGCCAAGTTTAACGTCACGCAGGGCAAGAACTTCGATTCCAGCGGCAGCCTCGGCCCGTGGCTGGTGCCTTACACGCGGGAATCGCAGATCGCCGACATCCGCCTCACCACGCATGTCAACGGCGAGCTGCGGCAAGACGACCGCACCAGCAGGCTGATGTTTCCGTTCCGCTACCTCATCAGCTATATCTCGACCTTCGCAACCCTCGTTCCCGGTGACATCATCGTGACGGGCACGCCGACCGGCGCCGGTGCGCGGTTCGATCCGCCGCGCTATTTGAAGCCCGGCGATGTCGTCGAGATCGAAGCCGAGGGCATCGGCAACTTGCGAAACGGCGTCGTCGACGAAGCCTGAACAATAATCGAAATGGAATAGTGCAATGACCACCCTCACCGGCGGCGAAGCGATCGTAAGCGGCCTTGTCGCCCATGGCGTCGACACCGTGTTCGGCCTGCCCGGCGCTCAGGTCTACGGCCTGTTCGACGCCTTCCACCAGGCCCAGCTCAAGGTGATCGGCGCGCGGCACGAACAGGCCTGCGGCTACATGGCGTTCGGCTATGCGCGCTCCAGCGGCAGGCCCGGCGTGTTCAGCGTGGTGCCCGGCCCCGGCGTGCTCAACGCCAGCGCGGCGCTGCTCACGGCGTTCGGCTGCAACGAGCCGGTGCTGTGCGTCACCGGCCAGGTCCCTACGCAATTTTTGGGCAAGGGCCGCGGGCATCTGCACGAGATGCCGGACCAGCTCGCGACGCTGCGCACCTACGTGAAGTGGGCGGACCGGATCGAATATCCCGGCAACGCGCCGACCACCGTCGCGCGCGCCTTCCAGGAGATGACGTCCGGACGGCGTGGCCCCGCCTCCGTCGAGATGCCCTGGGACATCTTTACTCAGCGTGCGGACACGGCTGCAGCACAGGTGCTGGAGCCGCTGCCGGCGCCGCTCGCTGATCCTGACATGATCAAGCAGGCTGCCGCACTGATCAAGTCCAGTAAAGCGCCGATGATCTTCGTCGGCAGCGGCGCGATCGAAGCGCGCGAAGAGATCCTTGAACTCGCCGAGGTGATCGATGCGCCCGTCGTGGCCTTCCGCAGCGGCCGCGGCATCGTCTCCAACGCGCATGAGCTCGGCCTCACCATGGCCGCGGCCTACAAGCTGTGGCCGAACACCGATTTGATGATCGGCATCGGCTCGCGGCTGGAGCTGCCGACCATGTCGCGCTGGCCGTTCCGTCCCGATGGCCTGAAGAGTATCCGCATCGACATCGATCCCGTCGAGATGCGGCGCTTCATCCCGGACACGGCCATCGTCGCCGACGCCAAAGCCGCGACCGCCGATCTTGCTGCCGCCGTCAGCAAGACGGGCTACAGCAAGACCGCCGGCCGCCGCGCCGCGATCCGCGAGGCGACTGCGACCGCGCAACAGGAAATCCAGCGCATCCAGCCGCAGATGGCCTATCTCAACATCCTGCGCGAGGTGCTGCCGGCGAACGCGATTGTGACAGACGAACTGTCACAGTTCGGCTTCGCCTCCTGGTACGGCTTTCCAATCTACGAGCCGCGCACCTTCATCACCTCAGGCTACCAGGGCACGCTCGGCTCGGGCTTCCCCACTGCGCTCGGCGCCAAGGTCGCCAATCCCGACAAGCCGGTGGTGGCGATCACCGGCGACGGCGGCTTCATGTTCGGCGTGCAGGAGCTTGCCACCGCCGTGCAGTTCAATATCGGCGTGGTGACGCTGGTGTTCAACAACAACGCTTACGGCAATGTCCGCCGCGACCAGCGCGAACGTTTTGGCGGCCGCGTGGTGGCGTCGGATCTGGTCAATCCGGATTTCGTCAAGCTCGCGGAGTCCTTTGGCGTCGCTGCTGCGCGCGTGACCGCGCCGGATCAGTTCAAGGCGGCGATCGAAAAGGCGCTCGCCCATAGTGGGCCGTATCTGATCTCGGTGGAAGTGACGCGGGATTCAGAGGTCAGCCCCTGGGCGTTTATCCACCCGCCGAAGCCGTGATGCTCCTCATGGTGAGGAGGCGCGCGAGCGCCGTCTCGAACCATAGAGGCCCGGGTCTCGCAGCTCGGGCCTCTATCCTTCGAGACGCGCGCGAAGAGGCGCGCTCCTCAGGATGAGGAGATAGATCAGCGCGTCCTGCGGAACGTCAGATTGATCCGCTGACGCCCGAGCAGCGCGTGCTCGCCGTCGGCCAGCGGCGCCACGCCGTGATAGGCGAGTCTGCTGGGCCCGCCCCAGACCACGACGTCGCCATGCACCAAGCGGAAGCGACGCGGGTTGTCGCTGCGCGCCATGCCGCCGAACAGGAAGGTCGCGGGCAGCCCGAGCGAGACCGAGACGATCGGCGCCGAATAGTCCAGCTCGTCCTTGTCCTGGTGCAGCGACAGCCGCGTGCCCGGTTCGTAGCGATTGACGAGACAGGCATCGGGCGCGAAGTCATTGAAACTGCCCTGCTCCGCCGCACGGCGGGCGAGATCGCGGAGCACGGGCGGCATCGCGGGCCACTGCGCACCGGTTCGCGGATCAATCGGATCATAACGATAGCCGGTGTGATCGGTGATCCAGCCGCGCTCGCCGCAATTGGTCATGGCCACCGACATCTGATAGCCGCCGGGCGTGGTCATGCGCCGGAACGGCGACTGCGCCACGATCGCGCGTACAGCTGCAATCAGCTCGCTCTCGATCGGCTTGACGAATCCGCGCAGCAAAACGGCGCCATCGGCGATCTCCTCGCGTGACGGCTGCGCCTCGGCGACACTATCAAACAAGTCTGCCGTCAATCGTCACGCTCACCTGGCATCATGAAAGATCACGCCCACCGTGTGGCGCTGTCCCGAGCGAATCCGGCTGACGCCATGGCGCAGATTAACGCGGTAGGTGCCGCGTGTCCCCTGCACCGGGCGGTGATGCACGGCAAAGGCGACCGCATCGCCCTGCGTCAGTGGCACCACCTCGGCGCGGGACTGCATGCGCGGACGCTGCTCGGTCAGCACGAACTCGCCGCCGGTAAAGTCGCGTTCCGGCTCCGACAAGAGGATCGCAACCTGGAGCGGGAACACGTGCTCGCCGTAGAGATCCTGATGCAGGCAATTGTAGTCGCCAGCCTCGTATTGCAGCAGCAGCGGCGTCGGCCGCGCCTGTCCCGCCTCGTGGCAGCGTTTCAGGAACGCCGCATGCGCGGCGGGGTAGCGAATGTCGATCCCCATCGCCTCATTCCAGCGATTGGCGACGCCCTGGAGATGCGCGTAGAGCGTCGGGCGCAACTGCGCGATCAGATCGGGCAGCGGGTAGGAGAAATATTTGTACTCGCCGCGGCCAAATCCGTGGCGGCCCATGACGATGCGGCTGCGGAAGTGCGTGTCGTCAGGATAGAGCGCGGCCGTGGCGCGGCATTGCTCCGGCGTCAGAAGGCCCTTCAGGACGGCGCAGCCCTGGGCGTCGAGATCGCCGGCGATTTGTGGCCAGTCGAGGGTATCGACGTGGGTGGCGAGGCCGATTGGCGACTGAAGCGTCGATTTGCGTGCTGTTGCTGTCATGGCTCTGACTTTCGCAAGGCCGCCCGCCCTCTGCCACCCGATTTCCGACTCCCTCCCTGTCATTGCGAGCAAAGCGAAGCAATCCAGAGTGCCTCCGCGGAACCAGTCTGGATTGCTTCGTCGCAAGGGCTCCTCGCAATGACGACGGAGAGAGGTTCGCTCGCAATGACGGTGGCGATAGCTCAGCCCAGCACCGGCAGCGTCACCACATCATAGCCGTGCTTGATCGTCCGCTTCAGCACAGGGTCTTCCAGCTCGAACTCGAAGCGGTCGGCGGGGCGGATGCCGCCCTTGGCTGCGAACGTGCCGCCGAACATGGCGCAGCCGTCGGGGAATTTCCCACCTTCGAAGCCGCGCGCGATGAGATCGGTGATCGGCAGCATCGCGTCCAGCGTGCCCTCCTGGTAGAGCACGCGCTCGCCCTTGATGAAGGCGTAGGAGCGCAAAATCATCCTGTCCCAATGGCCGATGACGTCCTCGAGCTCCCACAGCGTGGATGCGATCGGCTTGTCGCACATTTGCTTGGACACGGTGACGCTGTAGGCCTCGACCTTGCGATCAGTGTGGTCGGAGCCGCAGCCGACGAACATGCGGCCCTGCCAGCCGATCAGCACGAATTCGACCTCGCCGCTGGAATCGCCGCCAGTGCATTCGATGCGGTCTTCCATGGTCAGCCGCCGTGCCGAGGCGCGATAATAGATCGGCGTCGAGGCCGGCCGGGCAATGCCCATAGCCTCCAGCTCCGTGATGTGCTTGTCGCGCGCGATCGCGTCGCGGCCGGTCCAGCCGGCGATGACCATCTGGTCGATCGCCAGTGTCAGTGGCGTTGTGGTGTCCTGGGCGTCGACGGTGAAAGTCAGGTCAAACACGAATTACGGCCTCCATGCCGGCAGCAAGTTCAAAGATACGGCGGTCCGATCCGCCCGCGCCCGCCAGCATCAGGCCTACCGGGACGTCGCCCTCGCGATGCGCAGGCAGCGAGATGGCGCAGCCGTCGATCATGTTGATCAGGGTGCAATTGCGCAGCGCGCGCAGGTTTTCCCTGGTGAACGCCTTGTCGTCGGCGAGATCGGCGATCTTCGGCGGCGTATTGGCGGTGGTCGGCAGCACCAGCGCGTCATAGGGCGCAAGGCGCGCATTGACGCGGGCGATCAGCGAGCGGCGCTCGTTGAGGAGATCGATGTAGTCGGCCGCGCTCTGCGCCTCGCCGCGCATGATGCGCACGGAAACGCGGGGATCGTAGACGTCGCCCTTGGACGTGATGAGGTAGCGGTGCCAGGCGAAGCTTTCGGAAGCCGCAAAGCCGCCCTTGGCGTTCATCGGGCCGATGTCGTGGAATTCGGCCATCGCGATGCGCTCGATGATGGCGCCATGATCGGCGAGGCTCTTGAGCGCACGCTCGAACGTCTTGGCCACGTCCGCATCGAGGTCGTCGAGCGCGATCGTGGTCGGCACCGCCAACCGCATGCCCTTCACCGGGCGAGGCTTCAGCGCAACGACCGGCTCGTTCGCGAGCACGGCGTCGAGTATGGCACAGCAACTGACCGATCGTGCCAGCGGCCCGATGCTGTCAAGCGAGAACGACAGCGGCACAGCCCCGTCGAGCGGCACGCGGCGCTGCGTCGGCTTGTAGCCGACGATGCCGTTATAGGCCGCCGGAATGCGGCAGGAGCCGCCGGTGTCGGTGCCGAGCGCGCCATGCGCCATCCCGTCGAGCACGGAGACCGCGGCGCCCGAGGACGAACCGCCGGGCACATGGCCTGCGGCCCGGTTCCAGGCGCCCTTCGGCGTACCGTAATGCGGATTGATGCCGATGCCGGAATAGGCAAACTCGGTCATGTTGGTGCGCCCGATCACGACGAAGCCCGCCTTGCGCAGCCGCGCCACCGTGGGGGCATCCTGCTCGGCCGGCGAGGAATCGTCGAGTGCGCGGGAGCCGGCGCGCGTCACCTGGCCCTTGATGTCGAAGAGATCCTTGATCGAGACCGGGATACCGGCATAGCGCGACGGCGCCGCCTTCACCTTGCGCAAACCGTCCATCGCATCCGCCGCCGCGAGCGCGGCTTCCTTGTCGACATGGATGAAGGCACGCTGTCCCTCGCCGGACGGATCGGCAATTCTGGCGATGCAAGCCTCGACCAGCTTGCGGGAGGTGGTGCGGCCGCTTTCGAGATCTTCGGCGAGCTTCGTCAGTGTCGGAAAATCGGGCATGTCTGTCTCACGGAATATTTGCGTGCGCAATCTATAGCGCTGCCTCAGTTCGACACAAGCATTGTGCGCATGATGGCATGCATGCGCATTGCTGGACCGTTGACGCGCCATGGTCGATTGTCGCATCAAGATTGAAACAGGCGGGCTTGAGACCCGCCCCTTGACAAAACAAGCTCTGGGAGGACCTTCCGAGATGGCCGAACCGCAGCGCGCGCGACCGAAACCGACGCCGGAGACCCAGCATTTCTGGGACGGCACCAAGGCGGGCGAATTGCGCCTGCAGCGCTGCGACGCCTGCGCGCATGTCTATTTCCCGCCGCGCCCGTTCTGCCCATCCTGCGCCTCGCGCAAGGTCAGCATCTTCAAGGCGAGCGGAAAAGGCTTTCTCTACAGCTACGTGATCAACCACCGTCCCGCCGCGCCCGGCTTCACGCCGCCCTATGCGATCGCCGTGGTCGAGCTCGCCGAGGGGCCGCGGATGATGAGCAACATCATCGACTGTCCGCAGACGCCGGAGGCGCTCGAACTCGATATGAAGCTCGAGGTCGCCTTCGAGGCGCTCGACGACAAGATCACCCTCCCCGTGTTCCGTCCGGCGAAGGGATAGGCCATGCGCAGCAACCAGGTTGCCGTCGTCGGCGCCGCCGAGACCACCGAGCTCGGGGTCATCCCCAACATGTCGCAGCTCCAGCTTCACGCGGACGCGGCGCTCAATGCCATTGCCGACGCCGGGCTGAAGCTGTCGGACATCGACGGCTTCGCCACCGCGGTCGAGACACCGCAGCAGGTCTGCCACTATCTCGGCATCAAGCCGACCTGGGTGGACGGCACCTCCGTCGGCGGCTGCTCCTTCATGCTGCATGTCCGGCACGCCGCGGCGGCGATCGAGGCCGGCCTGTGCAAGACCGTGCTGATCACCCATGCCGAGAGCGGCAAGTCGATGATCGGCAAGGCGCCGCGCTCGACAGCGCCGGACAGCCTCAACGGCCAGTTCGAACAGCCGTTCGGCGTCTATGGGCCACCAAGCATGTTCCCGATTCCCGTGCTGCGCTTCATGAAGACCTACGGCATCACGCACGAGCAGCTCGCGGCGGTCGCGGTGGTGCAGCGGGAATGGGCGGCAAAGAATCCGCGCGCGATGATGAAGGACCCGATCACGGTCGCAGACGTCCTCAACTCGCGCATGATCGCCTATCCGTTCCGCCTGCTGCAATGCTGCCTCGTCACCGATGGCGGCGGCGCGCTGATCCTGACCTCGGCTGATCGCGCCAAGGACTTTCCGCGCAAGCCCGTCTACATCATGGGCACCGGCGAAAGCGTGGAGACGCCGATGGTCAGCCAGATGGAGACTTTTAATTCCTCGCGCGCGTTCAAGACCGCGGGGCCGCTGGCGTTCAGGGAGGCCGGCATCGCCCACAAGGACGTCGACCATCTCATGATCTACGACGCCTTCGCGCATCTGCCGCTGTTCGGCCTCGGCGATCTCGGCTTCATGCCGCACGAGGAAACCGGCAAGTTCATCGCCGACGGCAACACGCGGCCGGGGGCTAAGCTTCCGCTCAACACCAATGGCGGCGGATTGAGCTACATGCATTCGGGCATGTACGGCATGTACGCGCTCCAGGAGAGCGTACGCCAGATGCGCGGCATCGCGCCGGCGCAGGTGGCCAACGCCAAGATTTCGGTGTGCCATGGCGTCGGCGGCATGTTCGCCGCGTCGGGCACGATCGTGTTTACGAACGAGAGGTAATCCACATGACAAAATCACTGCAAGACAAGGTCATCATCGTCACCGGCGCAGGGCGCGGCATCGGGCGGGAGATCGCGCTGCTCTGCGCGGCGGAAGGCGCCAAGGTCGTGGTCAACGATCCCGGTGGCGCCTCCGACGGCGCCGGTTCGAGCGCATCCCCCGCTGAGGAAGTGGTCGAGGAGATCAAGAAGCGCGGCGGCACCGCGGTCGCCAATTTCGAGTCGGTGGCCGAAGCCATCCCCGCCAGCAAGATCGTGAAGACCGCGACCGATCATTTCGGCCGGCTCGACGGCGTCGTCAACAATGCCGGCATCTTGCGCGACATGATCTTCCACAAGATGAGCGTGGAAGCGTTCGAGGCCGTCATCAAGGTTCATTTGATGGGCTCGTTCTACGTCTCGCACGCCGCGGCGCGGCTGTTTCGCGAGCAGGAGTCCGGCTCCTTCGTGCACTTCACCTCGACTTCCGGCCTGATCGGCAACTTTGGACAAGCCAACTACGCCGCCGCCAAGCTCGGCATCGTCGGCCTGTCGAAGTCGATCGCGCTCGACATGGGCCGCTTCAACGTCCGCTCCAACTGCGTCTCGCCGTTCGCCTGGACCCGCATGATCGGCACCATCCCGACCGAAACCGATGCCGAGAAGGCGCGCGTCGAGAAGATCAAGCAGATGGGACCGGAGAAAATTGCGCCGATCTGCGCCTATCTGCTCTCCGATGCGGCCAAGGACGTCTCCGGGCAGATCTTTGGCGCGCGCATGAACGAGCTGTTCCTGTTCAGCCAGAACCGTCCGCTGCGCTCGGTGCATCGGAGCGAAGGCTGGACCCCGCAATCGATCGCCGAACACGGCATGCCGGCTCTGAAGGGATCGTTCTACAAGCTCGATCGTTCCGCCGACATCTTCCCGTGGGATCCCGTGTAAGCGAACTCCAATTGTTGCTGCATTGCGATCTCCGGTTGTCCGGCCGGAGATCGCCCGCTTTACGCCCGATTGCAGGCGGATCGTTCCCTCCCAACACAACTTCGGGAGGAAACCATGACAAGAATACTGACCAACTCCGACGACACGATCGCAACAGAGCGCGATGGCCTCGGCCGTCGTGCCCTCTTGAAGGGCGCAGCGGCGGCAGTCGCCGCGACTGGCTTTACCGCCAACGCAAGCTTGGCAGCCTCCGTCATGCCATTGGGCCAGACGGGCGCTCCAACGAGATCGACGGCGCCGCTGCCGTTGGGACCGCTGCCAGGCAGCCGCTACCCGGACTCCCATTTGGAATCGGCCAAGAAGGGGCCACCATCGTTTGGGCCCTCCGGTTTTCCTGCCTTCGCGGGCACGATGGCTGTTGAGCGCGTAGCAACCGGCTTCCGATGGGCCGAGGGACCAGTCTACTTCCCAGCCGGCCGGTACGTGTTGTTCAGCGATATTCCCAACAACCGCATCATGCGTTTCTCCGAGGATGACGGTCATACGAGCGTCTACCGCCAGCCTTCGATGAACTCCAACGGCAACACCATCGATCGCGAAGGACGCCTGCTCACTTGCGAGCACAGCGGCAGGCGCGTCACCCGGACCGAGCTCGACGGCTCGATCACCATCATTGCCGACAGTTACAACGGCAAGAAGCTCAACTCGCCGAACGATCTGGTCGTCGCTTCCGATGGATCGGTCTGGTTTGTCGATCCCGGCTACGGGATCGGCGGCTATTATGAGGGTATCAAGGCCGAGAAGGAGCAGGCAAAAAACAACGTCTACCGGGTCGATCCAAGATCCGGGGAGATCAAGGTTGTCGTCGACGACTTCGTCGAACCCAACGGGATAACCTTCTCGCCCGACGAGAAGAAACTCTACGTCATCGATACCGGCTTCACTGATGGCCCCGATAATCCCTCCCATATCCGGGTGTTCGACGTGGATATTGGGTCCGGAAAGGTCTCGAACAGCAAGGTGTTTGCGGAGATGCCCAAGCCCAGCATCACCGACGGGATGCGATGCGATCGTGACGGGCGCGTCTGGTGTTCGGTGGGCTGGGGCGATCCGAACGAAGACGGCGTGCGCTGTTATACGCCGTCGGGCGACCTGCTGGGCAAGATTCATATTCCGGAAACAGTCGCTAATTTGTGCTTCGGAGGTCAGCAGCGAAATAGGCTCTATATTTGTGGCTCGAGTTCGCTCTACGCCGTCTACACGAGCGTACAGGGGGCAATGAAGCCGTGAGCGAATAAGCGCGTGGCGAGTAGCGAACGGTTCGGACACGCATCTGTTCGCTACTCGCCCTCATCAACCCGTATTTCTCAACCCCGCCGAGATCCCGTTGATCGTCAGCTGAATCCCGCGCAGCACCTGCTCGTCCGGGTTCTGCGCGCGGTGCTCTTTCAGCAGCTCGACCTGCACATGGTTGAGCGGATCGAGATAGGGGAAGCGGTGGCGCACCGAGCGCTCCAGCAGCGGATTGCCCTGGAGCAGACGGTCCTGGCCCATGATGTCCAAGAGCGTCTCGATGCAGGAATGCCATTCGCGGCGGATGCGACCGAAGATCTTTTCGCGCAGTGCTTCATCCGGCACGAGCTCGGCATAGCGCGAGGCGATTGCGATCGAGCTTTTCGCAAGCACCATGTCCATGTTCGACAACAGCATGCGGAAGAACGGCCATTCCCGGTAGAGCTCTTTGAGGAACGGCATGCCCTTGTCGGGATGCTCCGCGATCCACTGCTCGACCGCGCTGCCAAAACCGTACCAGCCCGGCAGCATCAGGCGGCATTGCGCCCAGGAGAACACCCAGGGAATCGCGCGAAGGTCCTCGATCGCCCGGGTCTTCTTGCGCGAGGCCGGGCGGCTGCCGATGTTGAGCGTCGCGATCTCGTTGATGACGGTTGATGCCCAGAAGTAATCGACGAAGCCGTCGGTCTCGTAGACGAGACCGCGATAGGCCTTGAAGGCGAGACTTGAAAGCTCGTCCATCGCGGTCAGATATTCGCGGCGCGGCGCGCTCTGGCGCGGATGCAACAGGCTTGCTTCCAGCGTCGCCGCGGCAAGGATTTCCAGATTGTTGCGGCCAACTTCGGCGTTGGAATACTTTGACGAGATGATCTCGCCCTGCTCGGTGATGCGGATCTGGCCGTTCACGGCGCCGCCGGGCTGGGCGATGATGGCATCATAGCTCGGACCGCCGCCGCGGCCGACCGAGCCGCCGCGACCGTGGAACAGGCGCAGCCGCACGCCGTGGCGCTCGAACACGTCGACGAGGCCGATCTCGGCCTTGTAGAGCTCCCAGCCCGAGGTGACGAAGCCGCCATCCTTGTTCGAGTCGGAATAGCCGAGCATGACCTCCTGCACGCTGCCGCGGCTGTCCACCAACCGTCGGTAATCGTGCAGCGACAGCATGCGGTCCATGATGCTGGATGACGCCTGCAAATCCTCGATGGTCTCGAACAGCGGCACGACGTTGATCGCGCTGCGCCCGGAGGGATGGACGAGGCCGACCTCCTTGAGCAGCACCGCGACCTCAAGCATGTCGGACATGCCCTTGCACATCGAGATGATGCATTGGGGAATGGCGTCCGAGCCGAACTTCGCATGCGCCTCCGCGGCGGCATGGAACACATTGAGCTCGCCCATCGTCTCGTCGCTGTACTTGACGAACGGCGACACCAGCGAGCGCGTTGAGCGCAGCTCGTTGGTGAGCAGCGAGATGCGCGCCTCCTCGCCAAGCGCGAGGTAGGACATGCCGGGGTTGGCGGCGTCCATCAGCTCGGCGATGGTGCGCTCGTGCACCGCCGAGTTCTGGCGGATATCGAGCCGCGCCAGATGGAAGCCAAAACAGTCCACCGCGCGGCGCAGCAGCCGCAGCCGGCCGCGGGCGATGACGCGGGCGTTGTTGGAGATCAGCGAGCGGTGCAGCACGTCGAGATCGGCCTTGAGCTCCCTGACGCTGTCATACGGCGCGCCCTTGCCCACCGGCCGGCGCGTGATTTCGACCTCGAGCTTTTCGGCCGTGGCCGTCAACCGCGCATAGATGCCTGACACCGAGAGGCGATAGGGCTCGCCACTCCGGTGCGGCGATGTATCGGGCGAGCGCTCGGCCAGCGTCCGCAGCTCCTCGGACACGTCGGCGAGATGCGCGGCGATCGACAGCTCCGAGCCGAGCACATGCAGCTCTTCGAGATAGAACTGCATGACGCGGCTCGACTGCAGCCGCAGCGTGCCGCGCATCACGTCCGCGGTGACGAAGGGATTGCCGTCGCGGTCGCCGCCGATCCAGCTTCCCATCCGCAGGAACGAGGCGAGCTCGCCGGCTGCCTGCTCGCCGCCCTCCTCCAGCCGGTCCTCCAGCGCGTTGACCAGCCGCGGCACCTCGCGCAGGAAGGTGTAATCGTAGAACGACAAGCCGTTGGCGACCTCGTCGAGCACCGTGAGCTTGGTCCGGCGCAGCAAATTGGTCTGCCACAGCGTCAGCACCTCGCGGCGGAGCTGCTCGTCGCTGGCGGCGGCCTCATCGGCGGTCAGCGCGACGCGCTCGCGGCGGTCGAGCAGGGCTGCGACCTCCATCTCGCGGTCCATGGTGCTCTTGCGGCGGACCTCGGTCGGATGCGCGGTCAGCACCGGGCTGACGAGCGCGCTCTTGAAGAAGTTGCGTAGTGCATCGGCACCGATGCCCGCCGCCCTGGCATGGGCGAGCGTCTCGGCCAGCACGCCGGAGCCGCCACCCTTGCCGGCGCGCATCTGGCGGATGTTGTTCTGGTCCTCGGCGATGTTGGCGAGGTGGGAGAAATAGCTGAAGGCGCGGACGATCCGCACGGTCTCCGAGGTCGACATGCTGTCGAGGATCTGCTCGAGCTCGCGGCGGGCCAGCCGGTCCTCGTCGCGGTGAAACCGGATCGAGGTCTGCCTGATACGCTCGACCAGGTCGAACAATTCGGCCCCCTCCTGGTCGCGAACGGTATCGCCCAGGATGCGCCCGAGCAGGCGGATGTCGTCGCGCAGCTGCGTATCCGCCTCCAGCGCCTGGACGTCCTCAGGGCGGTTGGGGCGAAGATCGGTGGCGTCGGATGGTACGGTCTGGAGGGACATGGCTGGCTCCGCTTCTAGAGCACGCTGTGGCTCCCCGGTGGCGACGAGTGTGCAAGTTTTTTGCCGCAGCGCAAGATGAAGTTGGGGGCGGCGCGGCAACGTCACCGATCACGGGCGGAAATGCGCCTTGCTGACGGATGCGCACACACGTCCGCGGTCTCGCGGCGCGGGCGCCCGAGTTTTGCTGTCCGTTTCGCCCTCATCGAGAAGAAAGGGCGCAGGGAAGGCCGGGCGCCGGCTGGCACCCAGGGTCCGCACGCGAAAAACGCACGCGGGGTGACCCACAGGTGATGCCGGGACATCCCGGCCTTCCCTGCGCAATGGTTTTACGGCTTATGGCGCGCTCTCCCCGGGGAGCGATGCACTATTGCCCCCGTCGCCTTGCGGATGATCGATGCGCACACCCGGTCGGGCCGCACATCACCGCAAGCCTTGACGCACAGACCCCGGGCGTCAGGACCACACGCTTTTGCCGTCCGCGGACGTCCCTCCCCGGACATCCGGAAGCTTGCGCGTGCCCGCCACCGAAGCCGAAAAGAAACGCTGTGACCGCCGGGTCGTTCGCGCAGAGCGCGATGGCTCACAGGCGTAGCCCGCCCTGCCACCTCGTCACGCGCCGGCGCTGCCGCGTCCATCGCATCCCGGCTCACGTATCGTGACGATCGCGAAACGCCCTTTTGGCGGGCCGGGATGTCTTGCGGTTTACCCGAAGAGATAAATTCGGTCAATCAGAATATTTGGGAGCGCCACCCTTGACCTGGATGCGGCGTGTTTTGCCCGTCGGGCAACGCGGGGAATTGTGTGCGCAGCACCAGCGATGCGCTCTCTCATCGCAGCGCAGAGCGCCGAGGATGGATAGAACGCCAGCGATACCCATCAATCCGTTCGCCGATGACGAAGCATGGGTTTCGCAAGGGCTCTACCCATCTCACGAGCTCAGTCGTTCGGGCTAAACCCGGTTGCTTGCACGATCCCTTTCCATCGTGCCGATTCCGATGCGAGTAGTTGTGCAAAGTTGTCCATTGAGATCGAGTCGATCTCGACTGATAATTTTGCCAGGCTGCGCTCTATGACACTTGTTCGCAGAGCCGCCTGAATAGCTCCATTGAGGCCTTCAATGATATCTGGCGGTGTCTTGGCCGGAACGAAGAACCCAAACCATGTGACGTCCTTGAGCAAGGGATAGCCGGCTTCCACCATCGTCGGCACATCGGGAAGAAACCGGCTACGGGCTGGACCGGTGGTTGCCAAGGCGCGCAGTTCGCCGGCTTGCACGAGACCTAGGGAACTGTCGATTGGCATGATCGCCGATGCGATCTCGCCCTTGAGGAGGTCTTGGATTGCCGTCCTACCTTGATACGGTACGTGAAGAAACTCGAAGCCTGCCCCGCGTCCCAACGCTGCACCGATTAGGTGCATACTGGTTCCAACTCCTGGCGTGCCATAGGTCGCATCCTTTGCGTTAACACGGCACCACGAGACGAAATCGGCAAGCGTCCTCGCCTCCTCTGGCACTCGCGGCCCCACCGTCAAAGCTGCAGCGAACGACGCAACGGTCGACACTGGGGCAAAATCCTGAGGCTCGTATCTCAGCTTCTTGTGGGTATGAGGAAAGAGCGTGAGGAAACCAGTCGGCGCGAACAGAACGACCGATCCATCCGGGGGAGCGGCTTTCACGGCTTCCACGGCGACACGACCACTCGCGCCTGGTCGAGGTTCGACGACGATCGACGTTGCATAGGTCTTCATCTGTTCCGCAAGGAGCCTCGCGACAGAATCAGGCAACCCGGCTGTGAAGCCTGTTAGGATATGCGCCGTTTTCACACGCGGTTCGGCAATGATTTGCGGCACGGGACCAGCGACGGAGAAAGCGACACCGGCCGCCGACGCTATCAAAAAGTCACGACGCGTCCCCATAAGCCGCCTCCCGTGGCTCCCCTATTTCCGCAACGTGTTCTCAGCACAAGGCCAGACATTCGATTTCGGATGCCTCATCAATCAAAGCGTGCATCACGCAGACATTTCTGTCCAATTCTGATATGTGATGGTTCGATAACCGATTTGGCAGGTTCGTGGTCATGTCGTTGGTCGATCGCATTGGGCGCCGCCTGAAGCTGCGCGACCTCCGTATTCTGCTCACGGTCGTGGAGCGCGGAAGCATGGGAAAGGCTGCGGCAGAGCTGGCGATCTCGCAGCCCGCCGTATCGAAGGCAATCACCGACTTGGAACACACGTTCGGACTTCGTTTGCTCGACCGCAGCCGAGGCGGGATCGAGCCGACGGCATACGGCCGCGCACTGGTCGCGCGAGGCCGAGTGATTTTCGACGAACTCAAGCAGGGCGTCGACGAAATCGCATTTCTCGCCGACCCGTCTGTGGGAGAGTTGCACATCGGCAGTACTGAGAGTATTGCGGCCGGTCTCTTGCCGGCAGTCATCGAGCGCTTCACACGTGAGCAGCCCCGAATTCACTTGGACGTCGCGCAAGCTGTCATTAGCAAACTGCATTATCGTGAGTTGCGTGAGCGCAGCATCGATCTCATGCTGGGTCGCATTCCGACGCCATTCAAGGAAACCGATCTAAAGGCGGAAGTCGTGTATGACGACCAGGTCGTCGTGGTAGCCGGCCGTCAGAGCAAATGGGCACGGATGCGTAAACTCAAGCTTGCCGATCTAGTCGGCGAGCGTTGGATTCTGCCTCCCGCGGATACCATGCACGGGTCACTCACCGCCGAGTTGTTCCGCGCGAGTAGTACAGAGTTGCCACGTGCGCCCATTACGACGCTCTCAATGCATCTGTGCTGTCGACTGGCTGCCAGTGCACAATTTGTGACGATGCTTCCAACATCGATTCTTCGCTTTGGCAACCATGGCGGCTCTCTCAAGGTACTTCCAATTCGACTTCCCGCGCAGCCGCGGCCTGTCGCAATTGTGACACTCAAGAATCGCGCGCTCAGCCCAGCCGCAAAGCTCTTTATCGAGTGCGTTCGTCGAACTGCGAGATAGGAAGGGTTCAATATCCTGAGTGCAACGCGGGGAATTGTGTGCGGAGGGCAATTGAGCGCACCCGCCTCGCCAGATGGGGCGACGATGCACGGATCATCAGACCGGACCCTAAGCCGGCCGGATAGCCGCTAAATGTTGCGAATCGCGCCTGCCATGATTCCCGCCAGTAGAATGGGCTGAGCCCTTGCGAAAACCCATCATCCTTGGTCATCGGCGGACGGATTGATGGGTTTCGCTCTACCCATTCTACGAGCTATGAGCTGAGCAAGCGCCTCGTCCTTCGAGACGACCGCTTCGCGGTCTCCTCAGGATGAGGCTGAGCTACGTCGGGTTTCGTTGAAACTGCAGCCACGTATTCCCCCTCATCCTGAGGGCCCGCCAAAGGCGGGCGTCTCGAAGGATGGGCCGCGGGGAAGCGCCTCAAATGCGATAGGCCTACCCCAAAGCCGGGCGACTTCCGCTCTGCAGCCGGAGGCCGACATTGACGGGTCCACGCCTCAGGCCGGCACGATCACCTTGCCGATCGGCCAGAGCGCGATGCCTGCGAGCTTCAGATGGGCCCAGGCGAAGGGAATGCCGATGATTGTGATCGCGAGGGCCAGGGCGGTGAGGAGATGGCCGAGCGCCAGCCACCAGCCGGCCAGCAGAAACCAGACGATGTTGCCGATCACCCCGAGCGGGCCGGTGCCGATATCGCTCATGCCGGTGACCTCGTCGCGGCTGACCGCCTTCGAACCGAACGGCACCAGCGTGTAGACGGCGATGTTAAACGCCGCCCGCGCCCAGGGCAGGCCGATGATGGTGATGGCCATGATAACGGCAGCGATCAGCCAGCCGACCGCCATCCAGGCGCCGCCGATGAGGATCCAGAGCAGGTTGAGCAGGATGGAAACAGGGGCCATGGGATGATCCGGAGGTCGATGATCCCGCTAGTATAGCATGACCGGTGGTCCGTGACGCCACTCAGGTCGTTGGCCATTCTTGCAGCCGCTAGATCTTCCGTCCCGCCTGCTCCCAATAGGGATCGCGCAGGCGGCGCTTGAATATCTTGCCGGAATCTTCCCGCGGCAGCCCGGCGCGGATCTCGATGTGCTTTGGTACCTTGTAGTCGGCGAGCGACGCCTTTAGGCGCTTACGAATGTCGCCGGCGTCGAGCGTGATGCCCGCCTGCGGCTCGACTACCGCCATCAGCGCTTCGCCGAACTCGGCGTCGGGAATGCCGAACACCGCGCAATCATGCACCCCGGGCACGGCGTGCAGCACCGACTCGATCTCGGCCGGATAGATGTTGACGCCGCCCGAGATCACCATGTCGCGCTTGCGGTCGCAGATGAAGACGTAGCCCTCTTCGTCGATATAGCCGACGTCGCCCGAGGTGATGAAGCCGTCACGGTCGATCTCGGCGCGCTTCTCCGCCTTGTTGTGATAGGTGAAATCGGCCATCCCGGCCATGCGCGAGTAGATCTCGCCGATCTCGCCCACGCCCAGCACGCTTCCGTCCTCGCCGATGAAGCGCAGCTCAGCGCCGGGCGAAATCTTGCCGACGGTGCCGGGCTTCCTCAGCGCGTCCTCGGAGGTCGCAAAGGTGACGGCGCTGGATTCGGTCGAGCCATAGAATTCATAGATCACCGGCCCCCACCACTGGATCATGGCGCGCTTGACATCCGCCGGGCACGGTGCCGCCGCGTGGATGATGTGGCGCAGCGAGGAGACATCGTATTTCTTGCGTGCCTCCTCCGGCAACTTCATCAGGCGGATGAACATGGTCGGCACCATGAAGATGGTGTCGATTTTGTAGCGCTCGATCAGCTGCAAAAACTCTTCCGGCTCGAAGCGCGGCATCAGCACCAGCGCGCCGCCGAGCTTGCCGGCGCGGATGCCGAACGAGTTCGGCGCGGAATGATAGAGCGGGCCCGGCAGGATCGTGCGGGCGCCGGGCTTCAGCCCGTAGATCATCGCGCGCATGCGCTCGCCGGCCGCCGCCTGTTCCGGCGTCGGCGCGTTGCGTCGTACGCCTTTGGGATGGCCTGTCGTCCCCGACGTGTAGATCATGTTCATGGGCTGCGGCACGATCGGGCCGTCATAGGGCTGGTGCTGCGCGACCCAGGATTCGAAATCGATCGCGAAATCCGGCGTCTTCAGATGATCGGGATTGATCTTGTAGTTGGCCAGAATCTCCGGCGGCGTCGGCACGCTGAGCACGGTGACGCCTTTCGGAATGGCGTCGCGCAAGGCATGCAGCATGTCGGCATGTCCGATCAGCACGGACGTGCCGGTATCCTTCAGGATATAGTCGATCTCCTCCGGCTTGAAGTGCCAGTTGATCGGCACACCATAGGCGCCCAGCCGCATCGCGGCATAGGCGGCCTCGAGGAAGGCGATGTCGTTGCGCATCAGCATACAGACGCAATCGCCCTGCTTGACGCCGATCATGGCGAGGCCGGCGGCGATGCGATCGGCGCGGTTCGCGACCTCGGCATGGGAGCGGCTGCGCTCGCCGGAGACAATGCCGAGGAAATTTGACGTTTCGCTCATTTGTTTTTCTTTATGTTTGACGTTGTCCCTCATGGTGAGGAGGCGCGCAGCGCTGTCTCTAACCATGAGACCTCGTGGCCCATCCCTCGAGACGCCGCTTCGCGGCTCCTCGGGATGAGGTCTGCCTCAGTCCGCAAACTTCGGCGCGCGCTTCTCCAGATTGGCACGCACCGCTTCGGTCTGGTTCGCGCTGCCGATCAGCTTCTGCTGCTCGACGGACTCGGCGAGCAGCGCGGGGCCCGGATCGACCGAGAGATTGTTGAGCAGGCGTTTTGCGGCGCGGATTGCATCGGGGCTCTTGCCGGCGATCTCGCGCGCGACTTCGAGCGCGGCAGCGCGCGGGTCGTCGCAGATGCGCGTGGCGAGACCATAAGCCATCGCCTCCTGCGCGGAGAAGATGCGGCCGGTGTAGGTGAGATCGCGCAAAATGTCGTCGCGCATGAGCGAAGCCAGGATCGGCGTGCCCGCCATGTCGGGCACCAGACCCCATTTGATTTCCATCACCGACATCCGTGCGTCGGGGGTGAGAAAGCGCATGTCGGCACCGAGCGCGAGCTGGAAGCCGCCGCCGAAGGCAACGCCCTGGATCGCGGCGATCACGGGGACCGGAAGCTGGCGCCAGCCCCACACCGCCTGCTGCGCAAAGTTCGCCTGGCCGTACGTGCGCGCCGTGAGATCGCGATTTTCGCCACCCGGAATTCCGTTGCCGCCCTTTTCCTTCATGGCGGCAAAACGCCCCATATCAAGGCCGGCGCAGAAGGCGCGGCCCTCGCCGGACAGCACGACAACGCGGACGCTCTTGTCCTTTGAAAGCCGGTCCGTTGCGGCCACAAGGGCCTCGAACATGGCTTGATCCAGCGCATTCATCTTGTCCGCGCGCACCAGGCGGACGTCGGCGACGCCTTCCGAGATCGAGATCGAGACGCGCTCTTCCATGGATGATTCTCCCCTGGTTCTTGCCTGTTCTTGTTCGGTGCCGCTTTACAGAAAGACGGCGGCCGGATTTAGTCAATCGACCAATTAACTGACAATCCCTACGAGGGAAACAGCCATGTTCAAGGAAAATCTTCTGGCCGGCCGGAGCATTCTCGTGACCGGCGGCGGGACCGGGCTAGGCAAGTCGATGGCAGCGCGCTTCCTTCAGCTCGGCGCCGAAGTGCACATCTGCGGCCGGCGCAAGATCGTCTGCGACGAGACCGCGACCGAGCTGATGGATCAGTATGGCGGCCGCGTCACCAGCCACGGCGTCGACATTCGCAACGCGCTCGCGGTCGAGGAGATGATCGAGAACATCTTTCGCGATGGCCCCCTCACCGATCTCATCAACAACGCGGCCGGCAATTTCATCTCGCGCAGCGAAGACCTCTCGCCGCGCGGCTTCGACGCGGTCGCCAACATCGTCATGCACGGCACGTTCTATGTGACGCATGCGGTCGGCAAGCGCTGGATCGCCTTGAAGCAGCCCGGCAACGTCGTCTCGATCACCGTGACCTGGGTGCGCAACGGCTCGCCTTACGTGGTGCCGTCGGCGATGAGCAAGTCGGCCATCCACGCCATGACGATGTCGCTCGCCACCGAATGGGGCAGATACGGCATCCGCCTCAACACCATCGCGCCGGGCGAGATTCCGACCGAAGGCATGAGCAAGCGCATCAAGCCCGGTGACGAGGCCGGCGCGCGCACCAAGGCGATGAACCCGATGGGCCGCGTCGGCACCATGGAGGAGCTGCAGAATCTCGCAGTGTTTTTGATTTCCGGCGGCTGCGACTGGATCACAGGCGAGACGATTGCCATGGACGGCGCCCAGGCGCTCGCAATGGGCGGCAATTTCTACCAGCTCCGCGACTGGAGCGACGACGACTGGACCAATGCGCGGGACTCGATCAAGGCACAGAACGAGAAGGACCGGGCGAAGAGAGGATGATCTCGTGCCCCGGACGCAGCGCAGCGCGCCGCACTTGCGGCGTGATGCGCTGCTGAGCCGGGGCCTATCTCTCGCAGCATGCTGAATCAGAATGGGTCCCGGCTCAGCGCCGCACCACTTCGTGCTGCGCCGCGTCCGGGACACGAAATCGCGGTTGCCCTCCCGCCATCTTGTCTTTGCCGGCGGATGACGCCACACTCCGCGCTATAAAAACAAGACGTCACGGGAGAAACATGCCCACCACACAGCCATTGACTGATCTCGCCGACATGGTGCGCGAGCGCGCGACGAGCCGCGGCAACGCCACCGCCTACGAGTTCGAGGGCCGCGTCACCAGCTTTGCCGAATTCGATGTCAAGACCAATCGCGTCGCCAATGCGCTGATCGCGATGGGTGTGAACAAGGGCGAGCGGATCGCCTATCTCGGCAAGAACAGCGATATCTATTTCGAGCTGCTGATGGGCGCGATGAAGGCCGGCGTCGTGATGGCGCCGGTGAACTGGCGGCTCGCAGGCCCCGAGGTCGCCTTCATCGTTAGCGACTGCAAGGCCCCGGTGCTGTTCGTGGGACCGGAGTTCATCGCTCAGGTCAGCCAGATCAAGGACGAGCTGCCGGGTGTGCGCACCGTCATCACCACCGAAGGCGGCGCGCCGGAGTGGCCTGATTATACAGCCTGGCGCGATGCACAGAGCGGCGGCGATCCCGGAGTACCGATCGATACCAGGGATATCGCCATCCAGCTCTATACGTCCGGCACGACGGGCAAGCCGAAGGGCGCGATGCTGTCGCATGCCAACTTCCTCAACCTGGTGCAAACAGGCAATGCCAAGGACAAGCCGGAGTGGAACCGGTGGTCGACCGACGACGTGTCGCTGGTCGCGATGCCGATCTTCCACATCGGCGGCTCCGGCTGGGGCGTGATGGGGCTCTATCACGGCGCCCGCGGCGTGATTGCGCGCGAGTTCGATCCGACCAAAGTGCTGGATTTCTTCGAACAGTCCGGCATCACAAAACTGTTCATGGTGCCGGCGGCGATGCAGTTCGTGGTGCGGCAGCCACGCGCCAGGACGGTCGATTTCTCGCGGTTGAAATACATGCTGTACGGTGCCTCCCCGATACCCGCGGCGCTGCTGAAGGAGTGCATCGAGATCTTCAAATGCGGTTTCGTGCAGATGTACGGTATGACCGAGACCACCGGCACCATCGTCGCGCTGCCGCCGGAAGACCACGTCGAGGGACTGGAGCGGATGCGCTCGGCCGGCAAGGCACTGCCGGGCATCGAGATCGCGATCCTTGATGTCGACGGCAAGCCGCTGCCGCCGCGCGAAGTCGGCGAGATCGCGACGCGCTCGGGCTCCAACATGGCCGGCTACTGGAATTTACCGGAAGCGACCGCCGCGACGTTGCGCTCCGACGGCTGGCTGCGCACTGGCGACGCCGGCTACATGGACGAAGACGGCTATCTCTACATCCACGACCGCATCAAGGACATGATCATCTCCGGCGGCGAAAACATCTATCCCGCCGAGGTCGAGAGCGCGCTGTGCGATCATCCCGATGTCGCAGAAGCTGCCGTGATCGGCATACCCGACGGCAAATGGGGCGAGGCGGTGAAGGCCGTCGTGGTGATGAAGCCGGGCAAGCAGGCGACTGAAACCGACATCATCAACTTCACCCGCGAGCGCATCGCCGGGTTCAAGACGCCGAAGAGCGTCGAGTTTTTGCCGGCGCTGCCGCGAAATCCAAGCGGCAAGATCTTGCGGCGGCAATTGCGCGAGCCGTATTGGGCGGGGAAGGACCGGCGGGTGAATTGATCGGCGGTGCGAGGAGCGAAGCGAGGAAGCTGGATTGCTTCGCTCCGCTCGCAATGACGATCAGTGCTTTCCCGGCCCCATATACCCGAACAGGAATCCGGCCACCTTCCGGATCTGGATTTCCTCGCTGCCCTCGGTGATGCGGTAGCGGCGGTGGTGGCGGTAGATGTGCTCGAACGGCTTGTGGCGTGAATAGCCCATGCCGCCGTGGACCTGCATGGCGCGGTCGGCGGATTCGCAAGCGAGGCGGTTTGCCCAGTAGTTGCACATCGAGACGCGGTCGGAGAGCGTGCGCTCGATCTGCTCCTCGGTGAGCTTGTCCATCTCCCAGGCGGTCTTGCGGATCAACAGGCGCAGCATCTCGGCCTGGGTCGCCAGCTCGACCAGCGGGAACTGGATCGCCTGGTTTTCGGCCAGCGCCTTGCCGAACGGTTTTCGCTCGCGCGCATATTTCACGCTCTCGTTGATGCAATAGACGGCGGCTCCGAGCGAACTCGCGGCCTGGCGGATTCGGTTCTGGTGCACGAAGCACTGCGCCAGCGACAAGCCGCGACCGACCTCGCCGAACAGCGCGTCCTCGGGCACGAACACGTCGGTGAAGCTGACGCGGGGATGATCGGTCGGCATGTTGAAGGTCCACATGTACTCTTCGATCTTCACGCCATGGCTCCTGGCCGGCACCAGGAAGCAGGTGATGCCGCGCGCATCGCCGTCATTGCCGCTAGTGCGCACGAACAGCGCGCAGTGCGTGGCGACATGCATACCTGTGGTCCACATCTTCTCGCCGTTGATGATCCAGCCCTTGACGTTGTCACGGGTCGCAGGCACCGCGCGCGTTTCCATGTGGGTGGCGTCGGAGCCATGATTTGGCTCGGTCAGCCCGAAGGTGATGCGGTACTTGCCCTTGATCGAGCCGTCGATCATCGCCTTCTGGTCGTCGCGGCCGTAGCGGTCGAGCATGGTGGCGACAGGAAAATTGCCGACGATGGAATGCTCGTTCTGGAGGTCGTTGTGTAGGCCGAGCCCCTTCGCCGCAAAGTGCTCGCGGATCACGGCCATCCAGAGGTTGGAGCCATCCTTGCCGCCATATTGCTTCGGAACCGGAAAGCGCAGATGGCCGGCGGCGTCCGCGAGATCCTTGGCCTTGCGCAGCAGCGCTTCCCATTCTTGGCGCGGGAGGCCGCCATTTTCGAAATCGGTGCGCGCCCATTCGCGGCGATGATCGAAGAAGCGGATGTTGTCGTCGGCCTCCTCCAGCGGCTTGATCTCGCGTTCGATGAATTGGTCAAGCTCTCCGAGATAGGCGACGAGGTCGGCAGGCAATGAGAAATCCACGGTTCTCTCCCGGATGATTTTTTCGTGTTGCGTTAAGGCGCTATGCGCGATTTTCTTGCCCCGATTTTTCTTGCCCCGATTAAGGTGAGAAGAGTGTGCGCAAGTCAAGCAAGCCGAGGCGTGTGAGAGGCGCAAGGCGCGCTTGCGCAATTCGATGGTGTTGACGCGCCGCCGCGCGCTACACTGCGCGAAATTCTCTGTCACAGAAAATGCGGGAGCGACCATGGAGCTGAAATTTTCCAAAGTGGAACGCAAGGGACCGATCACGATCGTCACGCTGTCGCGGCCCGAGGTCTACAACGCGCTGCACACCGACGCGCATTTCGAGCTCCAAAAGGTGTTCGACGATTTCTCGACCGATGCGGAGCAGTGGGTCGCGATCGTCACCGGCGCCGGCGACAAGGCGTTCTGCGCCGGCAACGACCTGAAGTGGCAGGCGGCAGGTGGCAAGCGCGGCTGGGACAAGGGCGGGTTTGCCGGCCTCACCGCGCGCTTCGACTGCGACAAGCCGATCATCGCCGCCGTCAACGGTGTCGCCATGGGCGGTGGTTTCGAGATCGCGCTCGCCTGCGATCTAATCATCGCCTCCGAGAATGCGACCTTCGCCCTGCCCGAGCCACGCGTTGGCCTTGCCGCCCTCGCCGGCGGCCTGCACCGGCTGCCGCGGCAGATCGGCTTGAAGCGCGCCATGGGCATGATCCTCACCGCGCGCCATGTCAGCGCCAAGGAAGGCCTCGAGCTCGGCTTCGTCAACGAGGTGGTGCCGCAGGGCGAGGCGCTGACGGCTGCGCTGCGCTGGGCCGAGATGATCACCAAGAACTCGCCGATGTCGATCCGCGCGTCGAAGCAGACCATCCAGAAGGGGCTTGGCGTGTCGCTGGAGCAGGCGATCGAGGAGCAGCGGGAGTACCCGGCGGTGAAGGCGATGGCGGCGTCACAGGACTACATCGAGGGCCCGAAGGCGTTCGCGGAGAAGCGGCCGCCGAAATGGGTGGGGAAGTAGACGGTCCCTCCCCCTCATTGCGAGCGCAGCGGTAACTGCCCAGGTCCGTTTGCTCGGTTAGGCGACGCTGAGTTTGTGGATGAGTTGTGTGGGGCATCGGGACAATGTTTCGAGCATGTTCCATCCGCGC
>NZ_JADPJJ010000111.1:0-83863 GCF_023073375.1 Bradyrhizobium sp. 197
GCGCGGATGGAACATGCTCGAAACATTGTCCCGATGCCCCACACAACTCATCCACAAACTCAGCGTCGCCTAACCGAGCAAACGGACCTGGGCAGTTACCCGAATTGTATCAATGGGCCGAGACCATGGCGGCTGAGCTGCGCAAGCTGCCTGAGATTCGCGATGTCGCGAGCGATCTTCAGTCGGCCGCCCCCCACGCTAGCATCGTGATCGACCGTGACACGGCCGCCCGTCTCGGCGTCACCCCACAGGCGATCGACGATACACTGTACGATGCGTTTGGTCAGCGGCAAGTCGCGACCATCTTCACCCAGCTCGACCAGCACAAAATCGTGATGGAGGTCGATCCCAGGTTCAAGGTCGATACCGGCGCGCTCGATAACATCTACATCGGAAACAATGCCGGCAAGCAGATCCCGCTCAGCACGTTCGCGACGGTGGGCACGTCCGTTGCGCCGCTCGCGATCAACCATCAGGGCCTGTTCCCGTCCGTTACGCTCAGCTTCAATCTCGCTCCCAACGTAGCGCTTGGAGACGCGGTAACAGCCGTGAACGCGATGAAGACCCGGATCGGCATGCCCGCTACTATTCAGACCGGATTCCAGGGGACCGCCCAAGCGTTTCAAGCCTCGTTGGCCACACAGCCCGTGCTGATTCTCGCCGCCTTGGTGGCGGTCTACATCGTGCTCGGCGTACTTTATGAGAGCCTGGTGCATCCAATCACGATCCTCTCGACGCTCCCCTCGGCCGGCGTCGGCGCTCTGGCAGCCCTCATTCTGATGGGGGGACAACTCGATGTCATGGGTCTCGTCGGCATCATTCTCTTGATCGGAATCGTCAAGAAGAATGCCATCATGATGATCGATTTCGCGCTCACGGCGGAGCGAGGTGGGATGTCGCCGAGGCAAGCCATCATCCAAGCCTGCATCCTGCGGTTCAGGCCCATCACCATGACAACGCTCTGTGCGTTGCTCGGTGCCCTGCCTCTGGCACTCGGCACCGGTGTCGGATCGGAACTGCGGCGTCCGCTCGGCATCGCGATCGTCGGCGGTCTCTGCGTCTCACAATTGTTGACGCTGTACACAACGCCGGTGGTCTATCTCTACATGGAACGGATCGCCAACTTCATGGCTACGATCAGGACCAAGGCGTTCAAGCTGAAACAACCATTGCCGACGGAATGACAACGCTCCACCTCAAATGGCCTCCCATAGTGTTGTGAAAGGCCTTCGCCATTCATGAACTCCGATCTGCACAAAGAGGCGAACCAATGACGGTCCGCCCCTGTCTCTTGCATCAGATCGGGCCGATCAGCCGAGGTGATGCACCTTCTGAAGGCCGTACACCGGCGTCGGAATGCCTTCCATTCGCGCCTTGAGCGGGAGCGAGAGAAACTGCGAATAATGGCGTGATTGATGCAGATTTCCGCCATGGAACCGGAGCGCCTCCTGCTGCGTCGGCTTCCACATAGTTCGTTGCTCGCATGCCAGGGCCCAGGGTCCTTGGTTGTATTCGAGCCGAGCCCAGACTTTGCCGACTTTGTTAGCGACCTCATTCGAGATCAGGTCGGCCGCCCAGCCGTTCATGGAACCGTAACCCGTGGCGTAGACGACCAGATCCGCCGGAAGCTCTGTCCCGTCGCTCACGATGACCAAATGCTCGGTGAGCTTCGAGCGGTGTGACGGAGATGCCGATGATGCTCGAAGCCGACGCGCTGCAAATCGCCGCCGGAACGTTGCCCTTCGCGATGGCGGTGAAGGCGATCGAGGATTGGACCGTGGACGGCAGGGCACAGAGAAACAAGATGCCGGCGTAGAGCGTCGGAGTCACAAGCGGCGACAGGATCGGCCTGAACGCCAGGCCCAATAGCGGAAACAGCACGAACGTCGTCAGCAGCACCAGTGCATGCCAGTGACTTGCCTGCCGCGATCACAGCTTCGCGCGACAGCTTTGCTCCATGCAGGAAAAACAGCAGGCAATGGCAAAGTCGGTGAGACGATCAACCGCCAGCGCCGCCGCGCCGCGGCAAGGCAGGATACTCGCCGCGACAACGGTCGCGACCAGCGCCAGGGTGAAATTCTCAGGCAGAAACTTGGGTTGGGACATGCTGGTGGTCCGTTCGCCAAGTCAGCGCGCTCTTCGACGCACTGGAAACATGCCCCAGTGAGAACAACTGACCCACTCATCGCGCTCGTTCGCGTATGCAGATGCGGATGTCATAGAGGTCATGGTCGTTTCCTACATTGTATGAACGATCAAGAAGTAGGAAGCGGCCGACCTTTCACCACTAAAACTCGATTTAGGGATCGTGACGGCAGACATGCTTCCCAGGCAGCAAAGCGCCCAGACCCGCTGGCCGCGACCAATCCGGTGACAGCCAGGCTCAGCAACGTCGATCCGATGAGGCCCGCAACAATCGGCAACCATTGCGACCGCAATACTGCGATCTCCGCAATGATACCTACACCAGCCGGCACGAACAGAAGCCCCATGTGACGGATCAAGGTTTCAGCGGTGCGCTCCAGGCCATCGGTGATCGCCCGTTTCGCAGTCGACCCTTCCCCTCTGAAGACCAGCGCGGCGGCCAGAATTGACATACCGGTCCGGGTACGGGGAGTGCAAGGATTAGGCGAAGCAAATCGCCGGCGAGTTCACACGCCAGCAAAGCAAGAAAAGAGGGTATCATCATTTGGCCCGGCGACGTGCGCGAGTTCAACATCCGCGACAGATCGACCCTTCCAGCAACTTTTCAACCCGCGCATCCTCCTTGTCGATAGCGGCGTTCGTGCCGAGCAGCGGACCTTTCATCGCGTGGCCGCCTGTACCGGATGATGGCAGCGCGGTGCCCAGGGAATTCGTTCCTGGTGCGGCAGCACTCGTTCCGAGCGCGCCACCCATCGACATGTGCGATCCCATGGATCCCATGCCGCCACGGGCAAATGCCGCGGTGGCAGAGAGGACGAAGCAAATTGCAAAGCAAAACAGTGATAACGGCCTCATGATTCATGCTCCACGCGCTGAGGTGGTCTTAACCAGAATCTAGGTGTCTGGCGCGCGCCGGCCGGGCACGATCGCGAGAGCGATCGTAACAACGAATACAGAATCGGCCTTTGCAGAGATCCAAGCTCTCCAGGCGTTTCGCCGTCTCGCAAGAGTGATCCGCAACAACGCACGATCCCGTGCGGAAATGCCTACATCTGTCTCGTTCGAGAAAATTCCATTCGGGAAACGCCACCGACAGAGCAGCAGTGATCGCGAGGCGCGAATTCTCCGCACGAGTGAAACAACGGAGAATGATGATGACTGTATTCAAGACACTGGTTGCTGCGGCGCTGATCTCGACGGCGACAATCCCGTCTGCGTTTGCAGCGTGGTCCTTCGCGGACCAGGAGCCCGCGGCCTTCGCGTCGATGTATCCCAACCGAGACGTCCTGAATGGCGGCGCCTTGACGCCGGCGGGCAGGATGGGCCTCGAGCGTGCCGGCGGCGCGGCTCCCGTGTTCGCGGGCAGCAACGTCCATAACGGGGCAAGGCATCGTTGAGCACAGGCCCTGCAAAGCGTCATACGGGGTGCTGCCGCGGCCTGCGGTGCACCCTGTTTGCCGTTTGATCGCTCACTGCAACGTCAGATCCCGCCGCAATTGCAGCAACCGAGAGTGCTTCCCTCTGGACTGAGACGGCACATATTTGCCGCCGAGGCGAACGAACGTTTGTACACAGCTGGTGCTTTCACAATGTTCGGGCGCTTTCGGACACTGGAGGAGTGAATAGTCGAGCCGAACGACGTTTGAGGTCGTCGTATGTTGCAAAGTAGTGGCCGGCCTCCGCACTGGCGCCACACCTCGCCAGAACAATCCTCCTGAGCTCGGACGGGGACTGAGCAATCCTTTCGGCGCTCATTGGAGGATCAGAGGGTACGACCGGTACCGCGTAGCCTGGCGACCAACAGCCGGAGATTGCCATGCACATCAGTGTGAATGTGGTTCGTCACATCTTGTACCTCTTCAGACAGCAGCTCCTCCAGGAGGCATTCCCGGCGATCACAGATTTTGATTGGATCGGCGTAGCCTGAATCTAGGCTTTGGGAGCGCTCCAGCCGCTATAGTGACAACGAATTGACAATCACTGTATCAAGAGCCTGCGATGCCACAAAATTCTAAACTCAGGATCCATCCGCGGATCACGTGCGCCATTGACACCAGGCCGCCTGGCGCAATCAAGCTCCACTCTCGAAAGTGAATTGGACTTGCCGGCCCACGGCTTACGTTTCACCTCGACGATCGAACGTCGGAGAGTTGAATGCGTATACACGTCTGTGCGGCGGCCGCGCTCCTGCTGAGCAGTGGCGCCTGTCCGGCGCAAGTCTCGACCATGGGCACGACGGCCATGGCGATACCGATAGCACCCGGCGCTGTTGTGTCGTCTCCACTGGCCGGACCGGGCCGTTTACGAGCCTTTTCTCGGCCACAACCGTTCCAGGTGCGCCAGCAACCACTCTGGCTTCACCTCCGCTGGCGCAAGACCCGACACTTCCAGGAACGAGCGTGAGTTGCGCGCCGACCGAGGTGGCGCTTTCGCCTTCCGTGGAGAGCATCACCTCCACAACCACCAGTGTTTCTGCCAGTCCCACTTCGGCGTTGAGCGCCTTCGGCACGATCCGCAGCATGTCAGGGCCGGCCGCGCCGACGAGTTCAAGCCTGTCGCCGACCTTGCCGACGGCCACGCCCGTGACCATCGTGTGCACGGTACCGGCAGCACGACAGGCACGATCGCACCGGCGCCGGTGCTCGGCAGCTCGACACCACCGGGAAGCTCGTGCACGTCGGCACCTGGAAACACGCTGGCCAAAGCTGCGGCCTTGCCGGCCTCCACGCCCGATGTCCCGCAGGGCCCTCCACCCGGAACCATTCAGTCGCCGACGGTCGACGCCGACACGCTCAACACCAGCATCAGCCCCGCGCCGAGCGTGATGCCGACTCCGAACACGGCTGCATGTAGCGAAAGCATTTTCGATGGACCTCGCCAATCCGGCAGCGGCGGATTCCAGCACGAGTGGCAGTGCTGCCGCCATGCAGGTCGCGTCGCCGGCTACGGGATGCTAAGGAGACTGTTCTCGCTCGAACGAACGTTTTGGGACAGCTCGCTCAGCCGTCTTCCTGCTGATCATCGACGCGCCCGCCGACCCGGACAGGCCTTCAGGTTCGCTAGCGGCCCTGAACGCATGCCGGGTCGATCGCGCATCGGGCGACAAGCTCCTCAGCATATCTGCGGATTGTCGCCATGGTCACAGATGCCGCCCGGCTGCTCCGAGGGCGTCGTGGAATAGGCGCCGACGGGGGGTCCAGACATCCAGGGATGGCGGTCGAATTCATCGGCGAAGGGCGAGATGCTCCCAGGATGGGCGTGCTCCACGGCGTGCCGTTTATGCATGGGGTTCTCATATGCACTCGCAGCCGTCGTCAACATCGTGGTGGCGATCAGTGCAGCCGATAAGATCTTCAACATTGTCATCAACCTTCTCCATTCAAACACAAAGAGCATTTACTCTGTGAATGAGGTGCGGATTGATGCGGGAGATCCGAATGCAAGACTTGCTCACAGCCCGTCAATCCGCTGTGACCCGCTTAGGATACTACCTGATCCGCAGCGGCGTGCTCGCGAGCCCAAATTGGAGACGGCTATTCACCAAGCCGCGCCGCTGATCGGCCTCTCCTCGAGCTCGGAGCACCCGGGGCCTACCGCATCGATTAGCTCGTCTGCGGCCCGCGAACAGAGACCCGGCTTCCTTCCACCACGTTCAGCATCGGGTTGAGGATCACCTGATCGCCCGGCTTGACACCCTGGTGCACCTCGACCTGCGTGCCAAAATCACGCGCAATCGAGAGCTTGTGCATGTGAACCACACCGTTCTCCACGACTGCGACATGCAGGCCATTCTCATCGAACACGGCGGCGTCCGCAGGTATCACCATTGACGACGACTTGCGTGGAATGAATAGCTCAACAGTGCAATAGATGCCCGGCTGAAGCGCACCATCCGGATTGGGCACGTCGATCTCGGTCAGCAGCGTGCGACTGCCGGGCTGCAACGCGGTGGCGATCCGCGTGACCTTTCCTGGAAACGCTCGCCCGGGAAGCTCCGGGACCCGGACGACTGCATCGATACCGACTGAACACCCAACGCCTCGTCCTGGGGCACGAACACCTGTGTGCGGATGACATCCGCATGCATCAGCGTGAACATGAATGTCGAACCGGCCTGCACCAGGCTGCCGTTATCGATGTTGCGCTGGGTTGTCACGCCGTCGAATGGAGCGACCACGCGCTGATAGGCCTTGTCCTGCTCCAGAACCTTGATCTGAGCTTGCTGGACCGCGATGTTCGACTTCGCCACTGCCTCCGCCGCCTGCTGCGCGCGCAGTGTCAGGAGGTCATTGTCGCCCTGCTGGGCGGTCAACCATCCCTGCTTGACCAGCCGCTGTCGCGCGCACTGGTGACCTCTGCGAGCTCGCGGCTCGCCTGTGTCTGCTGCAGGCTTCCCCGGCTCTGCGCCAACGTGGCCTGGGCTTTGTAAGGGACAGAAAACGCCGGGATCGTGGGACATGTCGGATAGACCCAGAACGGACTGCAAATCCGATTGACAAGTCGCCGTAACCAAACATGACGTGACCTCAAGGTCCACCCCCAACTTTCCTGAATTGGAGCTATCAGTTGCAAAGCCAATCTGGGTTCCAATTCGGGAAAGCCCCGTTTTGCCAGGTCAGCAACCTGGTGGCGATGCAGGCGATACGCCCGGCGTTGCCGCGGAGGCTGGTGCCATCGTTCCCGGCGTTGCCAGATTCATCGTCGTGCTCTCGGCGCAAGCCGACGTATTCGGCGTCGGCACTACGATCATCGTCGGATCGATGCTGGTGCCGGCAAGCTCCGCGACCGTGGATTGAATCGTGCCAAGCGGGGGGCTGCTCGGCACTTCGGGGGTCGAGAGCGGCAAAGCCGCACCATTGGTCGGCGGACCTCCCGGCGTCGAGCTGCATACGGTGGTCGATGAGCTGCCGAGCGGGGACACCGGCGAAATGGTCCCGGTCGTGCTGCCGGTGATTGACGTTGGAATGGTCCCCAACGGGTTCGCGGGCATTTCTGCGGTTGCGTTACCAGTTGTGGACGTGGCAGAGGTAGGCGGTACTGCCGATATGGTCGATGGCGTGGAAACTGATGGCGTCGTTCCGGTTGTGCTGCCAATTGCCAACATGGAAGTAACTGGCACCGACGGAGTTCCAGGCGCGATTTGCCCTATTGGTGTGAAGCAGATGACGACGGTTCCCGGCGTAGCAGGATCAGAAGCCAGAGGCACCGGCGCCAGCGTCGTGTCAGGAGCGCCCGGCTCGGTCGTCGCCGAAAACGGGCTCGGGCCATAGAGCGGGGACGTCACGATCGTAGCCGGTGTCGATGGAAGGCCCATGGCTGTGGTGCCCATGGTGGAGATCTGCGCCAGGCAGGCGTTGCAGCCTGCTAGCAGGATGGACGTTGTGAATAGCAAGCGTCGCATCGCAATTCCTTCCTCCGCGGCGGTTTAGCTTGTTTGCGCTTTGCGTACTGTGCGCACCGCGACCTTGCTGCCCTCCGCCAGGTTCACCATCGGATTGAGGATGACCTGATCGCCCGGCTTGACGCCGTCGTGCACTTCGACTTCCGTGCCGAAGTCACGCGCGATCGTGATCTTTTGCAGACGGGCGGTGCCGTTCTCGACCACCGCGACATGCAGGCCATTCTGATCGAATACAACCGCGTCGGCCGGTACGATCATCGAAGGCGTCCTGCGCGGAATAAATAATTCGACGGTGCAATAAATCCCGGGACTGAGCGCGCCGTCTGGATTGAGAATGTCGATCTCGGTCAGTAGCGTCCGGCTGCCGGGTTGCAACGCGGTAGCGATTCGCGTGACCTTGCCGGGAAAGGTGCGATCCGGAATCTCGGGGACACGGACCACTGCCTCGACGCCGGGCCCAAGCCCGAAAGCCTCGTCTTGGGGAACGAACACCTGGGTCCGGATCACATTGGGGTGCATTAGCGTGAACATGAAGGTCGATCCGGACTGCACCAGGCTCCCGTTGTCTATGTTGCGCTGTGTGATGACGCCGTCGAACGGCGCCACGACGCGCTGGTAGGCCTTCTCCTGCTCGAGTATTCGAATCTGGGCTTCCTGGGCGGCAATATTCGACTGAGCCACTCCCATCGCTGCTTGCTGCGCCTGCAGGGTCAGGCGATCGTTGTCGCCCTGCTGAAGCGTGAGCCATCCCTGCTTGACCAGATTGCTGTCGCGCGCATTGGTGAGCTGGGCGAGATCGCGACTTGCCTGGGTCTGCCGCAATGTCGCCTGGTCTTGGGCCAGCGTCGCCTTGGCCTGCGCAATCTGGTGGTCAAGCTCGGGGGCGGTAATGTCCGCCAACGGGGCGCCGGCCTTGACCCTATCACCGATGTCGACGTAGCGCTTTTCAATATAGCCGCTGGTGCGCGCAAAAATATTGGCCGCCTCGAATGCCGTGGTGGTCGCCGGCAAACTGACCGTAATCTTGCTGTCGCTGGCGCGGACCGCCGCGACGCGAACGTCGGGGACAAAAGTCCTGCTCTGTTGCGTGGTGGCCGCGACCTCGAGGCCGGCCTGGTAGTGGCGCAAGCCCCCTATTCCAAGGGCGCCCAGCAATAGCAGCAGCGCGCTTCCGCCGAACAGCACTCCTCCGTAACGACGTCGCCCCTCGCGCCCCCCATCGGGCAGCTCGACAACCCGATAGGTTTCCGGATCAACGCGATCCTCGACATTTTCACTTTTCGGCTGCACACGAATCTCGGTCACTCCGGAATCTCCTCGAATACGCCATGGTGAGGCTTTCCATCGTTACCCTTGCGCAGCATGGCGAACAGGTAAGGCACGATCAGCAATGTTGTCGGCGTCGCGAACAGCAGGCCGCCGATCACGGCGCGCGCGAGCGCAGCGTTCTGTTCCTCGCCGGCGCCGCCGATCGCCATCGGGATCATACCGACGATCATCGCGGCCGCCGTCATCAGCACGGGGCGGATTCGGGTGTGACCGGCGCTCAGCGCGGCCTCAAAGGCGGAGTGACCTTTCAACTGCTGCTCGCGCGCGAAGGTCACGAGCAGAATCGAGTTCGCCGAAGCAACGCCGACCGCCATGATCGCCCCCATCAGCGAGGGTACGTTCAATGTGGTACCGGTGATGAACAGCATCGTGACGATGCCGCAGAGCGTCGTCGGCAGGGCCAGGATCACCACGAATGGATCGCCGAAGGTCTGATAGTTCACGACCATCAGCAGATAGACGAAGACCGCGGCGAACAGCAGGCCGATGCCCAGATTCCGGAACGCGGCGTTCATGCTCTGAATCTGGCCAACCACCTGAATTGCATTGCCTGGCTTCAGCTTCTTCTGCAGCTCCTTTGTAACCTTGTTGATGTCGGCCGCCACGCTGCCGAGATCGCGGCCCTGCACACTGGCATAGATGTCAAACACCGGCTGGATATTGGTCTGGTTAGAATTGGTGGCGACCTTGTCCCGCTTGAACGTCGCGACATTGGTGAGCATGCCCGGAACCGTTTGGCCGAGTCTCGTCGCCAGAGACGCGGAAACCGGCGTGTTTCCTAGCGCATTCAGCGAGTTGACTTTGTATTCCGGTGTTTGCACGGCAAGATAATACGGAATCCCCGAGGTCGGATCGGTCCAGAAGTTGGGCGATACCTGCTCCGACGAACTGAGGCTGACATTGATATTGGTGGCCACCGTGCTTGCATTGAGGCCAAGCTGCGCCGCGCGGGTCCGGTCGATGTGGGCGAAGAACGCCGGCGCGTCGACTTCTTGCTGCAGATGGGCGTCGACGATACCGGGTATGGCCGCAAGCCGCTGCCGGAGCTCCCTTGCAACCGAAAGATTGTTCTTGTCGTAGCCCACCGTCCGAACGTCGATCTGAGCCGGCAGTCCGAAGTTCAGAATCTGCGTTACCATATCGGCCGCCTGGAAATAGAATGTGTCCTCCGGGAATGCGGCCGGCAGTACCTCACGCAATTTTTTGACGTAATCAGCGGTCGGCTTGTGGCCCTCCTTGAGCGCCACCTGGATGACACCATCATTGGTTCCGATCGTCGAACCGTCGGCGAATGCCAGATTATAGGCTCGCGCCGGCAGTCCGATATTGTCGACGATAAGGGACCGATCGTTTTCCGGAACGATCTCGCGAATCTTGTCCTCAACCGCCTGGAAGATCGCCTCGGTGCTTTCGATGCGGGTGCCGGCGGGAGCGCGAACGTGAAGCTGGATCTGGCCACCGTCGATGAGCGGGAAAAAGTCCCGGCCAACGAACACCAACATCACCGCACCGAGACCGAGCATCAACACGGCGACGATCGGCACGATGAATCGCCGGCGAAGCAGAGTCGCCAGGAATGTCGAATATCCGTCACGCAGGCGCTCGAAGCCGCGCTCGAATGCGGCGGAAATCCGCGAGAAAATGCCCCCGGGGGGAGTGCTTTCGTCCGTGTGATGACGTTCGCTCCTGAGCAGCAACCCGATCGTGATCGGAGTCAGGGTCCGCGACAATCCATAGGAAGCCAGCATCGCAAATACGACGGCAAGTCCGAGCGGCGTGAACAAGTACTTGGCCGGTCCGTCGAGGAACACCACCGATGTGAACACGCAACTGATAGCAAGCGTCGAAACCAGCGTCGGGACCGCGATTTCCGCAGCACCGTGCAGGGTCGCGTCGGCAAGCGGCATACCCTCTTCGGTCCATAGACGGTGGGTGTTCTCGATGGTCACGGTCGAATCATCCACCAATATGCCGACCGCCAGCGCAAGACCGCCCAGCGTCATGGTGTTCAGCGTTTCGCCCAGAAAGTACAGCACGATGAGCGACGACAGGATCGCCAGCGGAATCGAAATCATTACCACCAGGGTCGACCGCCAGGAGCCTAAGAAAATCAGGATCATCAGCGCGGTGAGAGCAGCCGCGATGGCGCCTTCGCGCAGTACGCCATTGACAGAGTTCGTGACGAACACCGACTGGTCGAACAGCTGGCTGACCTTAAGTCCGGCCGGCGCGGCGGCGCGGATCGCCTGCAGAGCGTTCTTCACGCCGTTGACGACCGCCAGCGTCGAGGCATTGCCGTTCTTGATCACGCTAAGCAAAACCGAGCGGCGGCCATCCTCGCGCACGATGTTCTGTTGTACTAGTGATCCGTCACGGACCTGTGCCACGTCCTTCAAGAGGATGGTGGCGCCGTTGGCGAACTTGACCGGGATCATGTCGAGATCATTGATCGTCGCCGGCGTCGCATTCGTTCGCACCGTATACTGGGTGTCTCCGATCTTCGCCGTTCCCGATGGCAGCGTCAGGTTCTGCGTATTGACTGCGTTCACGATGTCGAGGGGGGTCAGCCCCCGCGACAGCAGCTTGTCCGGGTCGATATCCACCATAATCTGACGATATTTGCCGCCGGCCGGCGTCGGCAGAGTGACGCCAGGTACCGGCGCCAATTGTTGCCGAATGCGGTACATGCCGAAATCGTAAAGCTGTTGCTCGTTCAGGCTGTCCGAACTGAGACTGAGCTGCAGGACCGGGACGCTCGACGCATTGAACTGCACGACAATCGGCGGCTGGATGCCAGGGGGCATCAGAGCGCGAATCGAATTGGTGGCGGAAACGATCTGCGCGATAGCGAGGTCAACATTGACATTCGGCTGAAAGTAGATCTTTTGGATCGACAGACCATTGAGGGTCTGCGCTTCCATGTTCTTGATGCCGTTGACGCTAGAGCTGATGGAATATTGGCTGTAAGTGGTGACGCGCTGCTCCATTTCCGGCGTGGTGAGACCGGTGTATTGCCAAATGACCGTCACCACGGGGATGCGGATTTCTGGAAAGATATCCGTCGGCATTGACCTGACGGCGGCAACGCCAAGAAACACAATCAGCGCTGCCAACACATAGAAGGTGTGCGGAAATCGGAGAGCGAAACGAACGATGCCCATTATCTTTCCTTGCTGCGTGCCCGGTTATTCCATTTGCCAACCGGCTCCGTCCGCTATTTTGATTGTATCTGCACAACCGGACCGAGCATGTCGGCATGCCAGTCTGTCGGGTAAAGGCGCGTGAGGAACAAGATCATGTTTTACCTCCGAGATAGCTGGCCCTTGCGTGCGCAGACTCTTCGATGTCCGTGCCTGTCTCGTTTTCGAAATATCTCCGTGCAAGGCTGATCCAACAAAGCTCTCATCAGAGCAGCGAAAGCTCCGGTTACCCGAAACATGACCGCCATGCGCAACGATCCCAATTAAACTCCAATTTATGTTTCTGAATTGATCCCAGTCATCAATGTACGCATGTCGGCGGCCAAAACGAGATAGACACCCTCTCATCCACTCACGCGGGATTGGAACAAACAACTCCTCAGCAGCAGGCGCCGCTGCAAGCGCGGTTCGATGGGATGTCAGACGGGCTGGACGCAAATATCAGCCTCCGAAAGCAACGGATCTTCGCCGGCTTGCGCACGTAGGCGCCCGCTACGTTTGGGCCATTAATCGCGCGGGCACGACCGCCCTCCAGCGCCGGAGCATTTACTCCTCCCACCAGCGCAGCACTGGCAATTCGATGGGCGGGGCTTCGGTAGGCGCGCTGCGCTTACCTGTGTCCCGATAGACGTACTTATTTCTTGACGAAGATTTCGCCGATGGACGCTATCGACGTTGGATGGGTTGCCGCCCATTGTTCGATTTCCGCGATCTCCAGATAGTACTTGGCCATCCTCAGCAAGCGCTGACGCGTTCCTGGGTCGTCTTCGTGGTCAGCAAGTTCGGTCAATTCGGAAGCGCGTCGGGTCAGGTCTGATGGATCTATCATGTTTAGGTACCTCGCGGCTCGTGACCGTGACTTCCGCAGGCCATCTCATGCCGCGCGCTTTATTGCCACGCTGCATCGCCAATGTTGCGCTGGGTTGGCCATCCACGAAGGGCAAAGCGGTTCACGTCAGCGGTATATTTGATCGCGCTGCGTCATGGCAATTCTGACTTGGTCTCCATCGTCGTACGGGCAGCGGCGAACCAAGCGTCGCCAGCCGCGCAGCAATCCGTGCAAAACTTAAATTCGGGAGTTACGATGTCTTGACCCGTGGCCGACGCTGAAACGTGCGATGTTATAGCGGACGTTCTCCCATGGTCAGCCTTTGACCCCGAGCGAAACGGGTCAGTCGCTCGTCCTGTGTTCTGGTTCACCTTGTGACTCTCATTCACCGACATGGATGGTGGCGACCATAATAGCCGAGGAAGGTGTCCGGTGCGGAGTCGTAAGAGTGGTAGCGCTGGGCGCGGAATGTGGGACTAGCGCGGCCCATTCCCGCATAAGCACTGTTTGCCGGATAAACACTGGCCGCGCCACCAGGTAGCTCCGAGCCCATAGCGATTCTCCATTTTCCTCTTCTGCGCGAAAATTCGCGCTAGCGACTGCTGCTCTCGCGGGCGCTCCCCCCAGATTTTTCTACACAACGACTATCTCGGCATTGCAGGTGAAAACACATGCAGCATGAAGATCACTGTTCGCCGAATGCGCAAATGGTTCCCCAGAGATGCGCCTAATTTAGCCGGGCCGATCCATTCTCTGCGCAGCTTTTTCAGCATACACGCGGGTTATCGCCGACGTCGCAATTTTCCCCGTCCGGGGGCGCCGTAGAAAATGCACCGATGCGCGGTGCTGTAATGCCGACACGGCCGTCATTATAGCGGGCGGTCGGGGAGGCGTTCGCATTGGCGTCCTCTGCGAGGTGCCGCGAGGTTACATGGCTCGTGCGAGCCATGGCGGGCGTTGCGAGCATGGCGGCAGCGATCAATCCAGCCGAAAAGAGCTTGATTGTGGTCATTGAACTTCTCCTTTGGATGCAGCAAGCCAAAGTCGTTTGGCTTCTCCAAGTGACATGTGGGCAGATACGAATTTCTGAACGCAACACTAGCTCACAATCGTTCAACGCGCCGTGAGCCTCTTGCACGATGATCAGCCACTCGATTGAGAGACGGCCAGAATGACTGGCTCGAATTTTGGAGCTATGGACCGCGTTTTGGAATGCGCACGAGTTGCCGATCAGCGGAGTCGTTTTGCATCGGCCACGGATTGGCAGACAATCCTCTTTCTCACGCGTTATCATCATGCGATGCGCGAACTCGCGCTATTTTGAAAAGACGTGAGAAAGTTTTGGCTGTGAGGACTCGTAACCCTTCCCACTTCGATAGCGAGGCCAAAACGTTGGTCTCTCGTATCCAATGGAGAAACTGAAATGACCAAATTTAAGCTCTTATCGGCGGGATTAATCACCGCCGCTATGCTGGCAAGTCCGGCCATGGCTCGCGAGAATCATATCACTTCGCACCGGGATAACGTCGACGTTGCTGCCACTGGGCATTACGCTGACGGACGCGTCTGTCAACTAGCTCCCCGCGTCGGCTCATTTGCGGGCGAGCCCTGGGACAACGGCCCGCCTTGTGAACCCGAGACAGGTTTCTGATCTGTCCTGATCGCAGAGCGCCGGCGCAACAACGAAGCAGACTGATGTTGTGTGGGCCCGAGGCCGGCAGCCGCGACCGCGAAAATGTTGGGCCGGAGAACAATGCTCCGGCCCGACTTCTTGCATGAACATCACTTCTGCATTGGCCCAGGTGCGACGCCACTCCCAGCAAACATGAAGGTTTTTATAATCGATTTCATCCACGTCAGATCTCACTTCAATGAAGGCAACTGATGATGGAGGGTCAATATGAAATCGATTCCAATACTCGTACTCGTCTCGGCAACTGCGCTGTCCGCACTTGCCTTGTCCGGCTCCGCCGCGACGGCGGGGCCCATTGTCCCGCCCGGACACTACTGCATATCCTATGACGAAGGCGGCACGGATTGCAGCTTCACGAGCTATGCACAGTGCCTGGAGACCGCGTCTGGAATTGCCGCGGAATGCTATGGCAAGACCGCTCGCGACGACGAAAATGATCGGGCTTATATCCCGCATTGGTAGCGGTCCTATTTTCCGACACCGCTTCACAAGAGAAGGAACGTCACGATGAGACGAATTATGACAATGCTGGTGACCACCATGCTCGCCGCAAGCATGCTTGCGGCTAGAGCAGAAGCGCGTGGTGGCGGTGCCCACATCGGCGGCTTCGGGGGGGGGGCCGCGTCAGCTTCGGTGACCACGTGGCCTACGGCTCAGGCTTCCGTCACTCCGCAACGCACCGTTTCGGGGGTATCTGGCCTGGCTATGGTGGCCTGTTTGACTATGGCCTGGACTGTTACAATCCCCACTACCAATATCCGCCATATCACCGGCCGCCCTACTGCGGTTGATCCTCTGGTGCAGCGGGCTTTGACGGCGCAGATTCGAAAGTCGGTGCTTGAGTGATCCGTCGTCCCTCCGGTACTTCGGCATGGGAAATCCACGTCAACTGCTTAAGCGCGATAACTCGCGGGTGAAAGCACAGTGGCGAACTCGTCGCGACCGATTCAGCCGCTTTCCTTGCGCTTTCCTTGGCGTGTTCGGCAACGACCGAAAGCGCGCCGAAGCAATATCCCTTCACCCCCCGGCATAGGTTACTGCTGTCACCTGCCAAAATGATGCCGGCCCGAACGATTTCGCGCCGGAGTTTTTGGCTGAAATTTGTTAGGCTTCATCCGCTGGCGTTGCGTGCAGTACAACGAACCACCGCGAGTTAATCATGCTCAGCGTGTCATCCGGCGCGGTCTCTCCCCAAGTTCAGTCGCTCTGCGCGGCCTGATGCTTACGATAGACCTACCAGCTGTCTGTTTGCGAGGCGAACAGCGGATTGGGGATCGTGCGTCGGCAGATATACCGTCGGATGGACTTGGGCGAAAACTCTAATCGAGTCCAACGTTGCGCAGGAAATGCCCTCGTGCGCACTGACGCCGTCCACCCTGCCGGCGAGCATCAGGCGCTCATTGTAGGAGGTATCGCCAGCAAGAAAATGCGTTGTGCCGTCCTCCTGGCGTACTAGTACGGAGGCATGATCCGCAGTGTGACCTGGAGTGGTCACCGCGACAATGTCCCCGGCATGTGTCAATCGTCGGCTGCGAGCGAAGGGCCCAAACGGTTCCGCGGCGAGTTCAAGCGCTGTTGGATCAAACCAGGAGGGCCAACGATGAGGAAGGTATCCGCGTATTCGCCCCGCCCATCCACTTGCCGTGCGAAGTTCGCCGGAGGCAACAAGGATTTCACTATTTTGGAAATGTGCCAGGCCGCCATCATGGTCCATGTGCAAATGAGTGAGAACGACCTGTTTTACATCACGTGGTCCAATGCCCAGCGCACGCAGTTGCGGACCGATTTCTTCTTCCCTATCGATTCGAAAAGCGACTTCCCATCGGGCAAAGGGATGATACGACGCTCCGGTTTCGAGCAAATGCGCTCCCTGGCCAGTATCGACTACGATAACACCTTCCTTGTGCTCGATCGCCCAAGCGTACGTCGGCAACCACTCGGTCCAGTTCCGGTCGGTGAAAATGGCAAGCCGTCGTGCCAACCCGTGTCCGTGTCCTTCGACCTGCGCACGTTTTATTTTAACGAAGCCGGTTTGGATTGCATGAATTCGCATGGCTGCTTCCGCCCTCCGTGTCATCAAAAAAATTGTCCGATGTGATTTGACGTGGCTTCTGTTTCGTTCTGTATCATTGTGCTTCCACCGCTTCATGGATGGGAAACCGCGCCAAGAACCAGGTGATCCCTATCAAATCTGCTGTCCCTCCCGGACTTAAGTGGCGCGCGATCAGCGCATCATCAAACGCGGCCATCTTGCGCAATCCGTCCGGCGCCAGAACGCCACCCTCCTCGAGGAGCCTTCTGGCGTAGGCGCGGACATAGTCCCGGCCGGCGCCACCGCCGCGTGACAGAAGATTGGTGTCATTATTGACGGCGAGCAGATTCAATAGCACTTGCAGGAGCATCAGCTCCTCGTTGGTACCGCTCGACCGCAATTGGTCGTAGACCGGTAGCGCGGCCTCGCGCACCGTCGCATATCCCGAAGCGGCCTCGCCCCTTGCGCCGACGACCCCATAGCGCCGGAAGACGCGTTCGCCCGCCGTACGCGCCTCTCCCCTGGCCTTCAGCTCGCGATCCACTAGCCCGACGCAGATACTGGCAACCTCATCGCACAGACGCTCGCGCGTTATGGAGATCCCACGCCCTAAAAGACGACCAGCCCCGAAACAGAGCAAGCCAAGCGAAAAGATGCCGCCCTTGTGCGTGTTAACGCCGTCGGTCGCCCGCAGCATCGCTTGTTCGCAGAGCACGCCGACCGGACGTACCAGCGAGAGCGATGCACTCGCGGCGATATAGGCACAAGAATTACCGATCTCCACAAAACGCGGCCACCAAGGTGCAATGGCGCGCGCGCTGGCCAGGAACGTGTGCATGTCCATGTCATGGTGAGCGCCGCAATTTCGTCGATCGACCAATCCGGGTTTGGGCGTGAGCATCAACTCTGTGAGCAATGCCCGATCCGCATACGCGGCGAGCGCGCTGGCAGTCCTCTCCAGAGGCTCGTACCCCGCCGATGATGTCAGCGGACTAATTGACTGAGCGCAGATCATAGTCATGAACGATCCTGGCTATCGTGCTCAGTAGTTCTTCGAGCGGATGCAAGCGCGAGCGGCCGCAGGCATGGGCAGGCTGCCCGCATAACAGGCAGCTGCGCGGCGAAAAGCTCAGCTCCCGACGGGACAGCGGGCCACTTCCAGGCGCGATAACGTCGAGATCCCAAAGACGCCCGATCGGGTGACAGTCTTCCAGAGCGACGGTGACCGACTTGACGATCCGCGCTTCCGCATCAATGACGTAGAGCGCTTCGGGACCGGTCTCCCGCCACAAGACCTCGCGCGACAATACGTGCCACCCGCGCTTATCTGAGATGGCCTCCAACTGCTTGAGCGCCTCGCTCAGTACCCGTCGGGGCAACCAGCCATCCTTCACCGGGCCGGGCATCACCACAGTCATGGATACGAGCGGTTTGCTAAAGCACGCCAAGGCAGCGGCTTGACGCGCGGCTCGCTGCTCTCGAGCCGCCAGCATCTGTTCGAGGCTGACGGCGCGCGCGACGGCGGTCTCGGTCAGCGCACACATGATCAGTTCCTCACCTGCCGCACGACATCGATCACGCTACCGTCGCGATAGCGGATGACACCGACAACGCGCTCGGTGAATTCGAGGGGCTCGGGCTCGCCCGTTAGCGCCACAGCTTTCTGGCGCAGCTCCTCGATTTTCATGACGGGCAAGCGGGCGTCACGCAGCCGCTGCTCGACTTCCGGACGCTTGGGGTTGACTGCGATGCCATGATCGGTCACCAGGACGTCGACCGATTCACCTGGTGTCAGAAGCGTGGTGACCCGGCGCACCACCGTCGGGATACGACTGCGCACGAGTGGGGCAACGACGATGGTCAAATCGGCCGCCGCCGCGACGTCGCAGTGTCCTCCGGATGCGCCGCGCATCACGCCGTCGGAGCCAGTGATCACGTTGACGTTGAAGTCGACATCGATCTCCAGCGCACTTAGAATAACCACATTGACCCGGTCGACGTAGGCTGCCTTCGACGTGGGATTGGCATATTCGTTGGCCGAGATTTCGATATGCGCGTTCGAGCTACGCAGCGATTCCGCGGCATCGGCGTCGAATGACTGGACATCGACCAGCGCCTTGATCAGCCCCTTCTTGTGCAACTCGGCAATGCTTCCGGTGATCCCGCCCAGTGCAAAGCTGGCCTTGATGTCCCTGCCTGTCATGCGCTCTTCGAGAAAGCGGGTGGCGGCGGTGGATGATGCTCCAGAGCCCGTCTGAAGGGAAAAGCCATCCGTGAAGTAACCGGAGTGCTCGATGACGTCCGCGGCGTGGCGAGCGATCAGCAGATCCCGCGGATTATTGGTGACGCGCGCCGCGCCGACACTGATCAGCGCGGGATCGCCGACTTGATCGACCTTGACGATGAGATCGACCCGATCCTGCGAAATGCTCGCCGGATGGTTCGGAAACTCGACCAATTCCTGGGTCAGCAGCACCACCTGTCGAGCATATTCGGCATCGACCTTCGCATAACCGAGCGAACCGCAGCTCAAACTGCCGTGCGAGCCGTTGGCGTTGCCGAACTCATCACAACTGGCCACGCCCAGGAACGCGACATCGATCTTCAATTCCCCTGTCTGCAGAAGATGAACCCGGCCCCCGTGCGAGTGGATCTGCACCGGTCGCTGCATCAACCCGTTCGAAACCGCTTCGGCAAGCCGGCCGCGCATCCCGGACGTATAGATTTCTGTGATGACGCCGTTCTTGATGTGCTCCACCAGAGGGTCGTGGCAATTCAGAAGCGAGCTCGAGGCGAGTGTGAGGTTCTTGAAGCCGAGCCGGGCCAGAGTCTCGACAACCTTGTTCACCACCTTGTCGCCTTCCCTGAAGGCGTGATGGAACGAGATTGTCATCCCGTCCTTGAGTCCAGATCGCTGGATGGATTCTTCGAGCGAGCCGCAGAGCTTGCGGTGCAACTTGGTGTCGAGGGCTGAGAGATAGGGAGTCTGGGCGTTCGCTCCTGCAAACGGCGCCAATTTCGCGAGCGAGGCGTCCTGTGTAGCCAGGTTCTTTGATGCGGTGTTCATGACATCGTCCTTCGTATTATTGTGGTTTTAGTCAGGATGCCTCGGCAAGTTGCAGCGCCATTTCAGCCTCTTCGATCACAGGCGGGTCGACCATCTTCCCATCGAGTGACACGACTCCAAGCCCCTTGCGCCGCGCCTCCGCCGCCGCTGCAATGACGCGCTTCGCATGACTCACTTCCTCCTCGGTCGGCGCGTAAGCTCGATGCAGAAGCTCGATCTGCTTCGGATGGATCAGGGACTTCCCATTGAACCCGAGCCGTTTGGCGATCTTGACTTCGCGCAAGAAGCCAGCGTCATCGTTCACGTTGCCGTACACGACATCAAACGCGTCGATCCGCGCCGCGCGTGCGGCATGCAGCACCGCAGCCCGGGCGTAGAACAGCTCAGGCTGCCAACCCTTGCTGCGCTTCGTGTGCATGTCGACGAGGTAATCAAATCCGGCAAGCGCGATTGCGATCATGCGCGGCGAAGCCGTCGCAATCGATACGGCGTTGACGACGCCGGAGGCCGACTCGATGGCTGCCACGATCTTGGTATCCCCGACCGGGCGGCCACAGGTACTCTCAATCCGCGCCACGTGAGCCTCGAGATCGTGAATCTCCTTTGCATTCTCGGTCTTGGGCAGGCGCACGACATCCGCGCCACCTCTGACCGCGGCCTCCAGATCCTTGAGGCCGAACTCGGTGGCAAGCGAATTGACACGTACGACAGTTTCAATGTCGCGATAGGCCGGATGATGCAGCGCCTGAAACACCAACAGTCGCGCAGAGTCCTTCTCTCGCGGCGAGACGGCGTCTTCCAGATCGAACATGATCGAATCGGGCTTGTATACGAAAGAGGTGCTCAGCATCGCCGCGTTGTCGCCGGGGACGAAGAGCATGCTACGCCGTAGTTTCATGACAGCCTCCGCCAATCCAGTTCTGGCGCCTCACAGCCGCGCAATACCGCCGCCTGAACTCGTGCACGGATCACGCAATCGAGCGCGCCCTTGTCCTCGATGGATATCGCTCCGGCGCTCACCGAAAGGCTGTCGAGCGTATCGATGACGACCAGCATGATCTGCTTGCCGAACTGCTTCATCACCTCGCTCTTGAGGACAACCTCGCGAGTTTCCTTGTCGCTTGGTGCAACCTTGACCAGCACGTCGCTGGATTCCAGGGTGCCGGCGATCGCTTCCTTGATGACTTTCATCGCGTTTGGACCTCCAACTGTGTGATGTATTCGACGGGATATTTTCGCCTCAAGAACTGCAAGGTCGTCATGGGAACGAGTTCCTCGATGAGGGAGAAGTCGCGCCGCGACAGCAATCCTCTGACCTGGGATGCAGAAATCGGCACGCCGCGGACGGACGCCCTAGGCAGCTCGGCGACCGCAATCGGCGGGGCCGCAGAGGCTGCATACTGCAGCCAGTGCTTCATCTCGGCGTTGTAGCTGCTGGTAACGGGATCGAAGGGCTCGGTTCCCACGTAACGGTGCGTGATGTTCAGCGCCGGCGCGATATATTCACGGAACATGAGCACGTCGATCGCGGCCCGGCTGCTGTCGATCAACGCCTTTTCCTTCAGAAAATAGCCGGGAAAGGTAGCGCGGGAGATGATGTAGTCGGAGCCGGGATGGAGCGTCAGGTTGTCGATGTGCCTTACGCCTGCCGCCACGAGCGCGAAGCGATCGTCATAAGACAATAGCGACGCGTCTTCTCCGACCACGAACACATGGAGCCAATCACACGCGTGCGCGGCCTGCTCGACCAAATAGCGATGGCCGAGCGTAAAGGGGTTGGCGTTCAGGACGACGGCGCCGATCCTGCGCCCCGGCCGACGCCGCTCACGTAATCCGTCGCAATATCTTTGAATCGCGACTGGACTGTTCTCCATCAGGATGACCAGCCGCGGCACCTCGACCAGCGGATAAAAGCCCCAACCGCGAAAAAACGGCAGATTGTGAGGCGGAGAGTACAGGAAGAGATGAAACTGTCCTCGCTCAGCTGCCAGTTTTACAACCGCACTGCCGAGCCGCAGGCTGAGTGACTCCCCGCGAAGATGTTGGGCGATGGCGACACACTTGATCGTATAGTGGTCCAGACCGGCACAGGCGACAACATGTCCTTCTCGTCGATACACGACGAATAGCTCGACCTGGCCATCCAGTTCGAGATTGTTTGCAGCAAGCAGCGTTTGGACCTCTTTCATCTCGTGAGGCGCATCCGTCGGGTCTACCGTGTAGAAGTCCGCTTCGATATTCATAGGTGCAGCCTCTTTCACGCGGTCATCAGATGGTGGGTCGCCACGATCATGATCGGGATGGTTGCGAAGGCGAGCACCCTCGTCACCAAGATCGTGGTGGAAGATTCGGATTGGAGAAGGCCGTATTCTTCAGCAAACATGGTCGTGATCACGGCTGAGGGAAGAGCCGCAAGCAGAATTGCTTCCTGCGCGACCACGCCAGCGACCCCGAACGCCAGGACAGTCAGGAGCATGGCGACGGGGTGCACGAGGTTCTTGATGAGAGCGTCTACTGCCACCGTCTTCGTGAGCTCAACTTTCTCCTCAGCAATGATGAGGCCTGCCACGAAGAGCGAAATTCCTGTCGTTGCACTGCCAATGAGGTGCAACGAGCTGATGACGAACTTGGGCATGTGAAAATCGAGAATGACCGCCACGATCCCAAGGAAAGGCACCCAAACACGCGGTTCACGCATTGCCTTGACGAGCGTTTTCGTGAATGCCGCCAGACCGCGGCTCTTCCCGTTGTCCGAACCAAGCTCGAGCAATACCGTTGTGAGGGGAAGGATGATCAGCGACGGAACGAGGTTTGCGATGAGGATCGGATACAGGCTCGATGGGCCAAACAACTGCCCGAGGATCGGAACGCCCATGAATACCATATCGGGGAAAGCGAGCAGGCTCGCCTTCAATGTCGACGTACGCAGGTCGTAACGCCAGACGAACCGGCAGCCGAGCAGCACCACGAGGTATGGGACCATGAGTCCCACGACGAACAGCAACGGTATTCGGTAGTCAACCAGGTCGGCTCGGGGCGTTTGCAGAATCCCAGCGAGCAGCAACGGCGGCAACAGCCAAGCGAGAACCAGCCGCGTCAGCAAGGCCCGGTCAGTACTCCCGAAGAACTTCAGTCGACCGGCGCGGTAGCCGAGATAGATGACGAAAGCGACGGGTACGAGGGTGGCGGCGATGGTGTTTAGCATGCGCTGCTCCGATAATTAGACTGAGCGCCGACCCTCACGCATTCGCGCCGTCTTCGCGTGATCGTTCTCGTTCGGATGCCTGCGCGCCGATGCCGAACCTGTTTGCGATCGCGAGCACCCGCTCGGCCTCTCGCTCCATCGCCGGCTCGACGACATGTCCGGCGATCACGGGCGTGCTCGTGCCGGCTGCGGCCCGAGCGGCGGCGACGGAGCGAGCGCGGGTCACGGCATCCGCTGAAGGCGTAAAGATGGTGTTGATGGCGGCGAGCTGTTCTGCCTGGAGAGCCGACTTTCCTGTCATGCCGAGCTTCCGGCTCGCCATCGCTTCTCGCCGCAAGCCGGCGGCATCCCCTTTGAAATAAGGTACGTCGATGGCCGCGATGCCCGCCGTAGCGGCGGCCGCGACGACCACGGATCTCGCGAACAGGAGACTCTGCCAGGAACCCTCCGCGCCAAGGTCGGCCGCCAAGTCACCCCCGCCCAGAAAAAGCCCGTAGACACGGTCGTGCGCCTGCGCTATCCGATCGGCGACGAATACAGCCTGCGCTAGCTCGATCATCGGGATGACGCCGACGCTCGACAGCGGACCATCCAGGATGTCGATCACGAGTCCGGTCTCGTCGGCGGACTGGCACTTCGGGATGATAAGCGCGTCGGGTCTGGCGTTGGCTTCCTTTAGCGCAAGCAAGTCATGAAGCCCGGTCACCGAGCGCGGGCTGTTAATACGCAGGATACGTACGAAGTCCGCTTCGGCTGGCTGACCCAGAAAGGCAAATGCGGCCTCTCGCGCCTGCCGCTTGTTGTCGGGAGCGACGGTCGACTCGAGATCCACGATGATGGAGTCGGCACCGGCGGCGCGGGCGCCGTGAAGGGAGTCGGGCCGAGAGCCGGGCGTGAGCAGGAAGCTGCGGCATGCCCGGACCTGGCTGCGAAGCGAAGCGGTGGATTTCTGCGTGGTTGGCACAACAACGTTGATTGTCATATAGGCTCCTTTTCCGACTGCTGGGGCAGGCTCGAGGGCGCGGCCCGGTTCACTCAGCGATCGATAGGATGAAGGTAAGCTGCGCACGGATTTGGACGATTAAAATGGCTGCTCAGGTGACTAAATTTGCGTTTAAGGCTGAGAACCACGCGAGTATGCATTCGGAGACGCCGGCATATTGCGCCACGGCGGTTTGCGGTCTCGCGGGATAAAGGCGAACGGGCGACCGACACGCAAGTCACCAATCCGGCGTCTTGCCGCCGACTTACAAGCCCCGCGCCCACCAGAACCGCGCGCCGCGGCAGCCTATTTCGGGCATCGCGCCATTCATCGCGAGCGCCGTTACTCAAACACAGATCTTCTTTATCTTTTTCGGTGATGCACGTTCGCCGGCGCTCACGTTTCATTGTGCCGAGACGCTCACAGCGGTGGGTGCGATGATGCTGCGCGGGGGCTTCACCGTTTTCCATCGCCGCATAGGTTTCGCAAACGGCTGGAGGCTGCGACGCCAAGGCGGCTTCCGGGGTGGGCGCGCCTCCGTTCAGGACGTCGGCGTTCGGATGGTAGAAGGCGAAAGCGCCCGGCTCTTGAATTGCCGCCCTGTGCGAAGACAGGTGTTGCTGCCGCCCCGAACAAAAGGACGGCTGCGGTGAGAGTTTTGAATAAGGTCATGATGATGTTCTCCGATCGCGACCGAAGCGAGGGTTCGTGGAGAGCACCCGAAGCTCAGTCACGCTCCGGTCAACGCGCGCATTGTCGGGCGACACGAACTTCTTGCTTTCGGTCGCATCCGAACTCTTCGGATGCTTCGAGCCGGATGTAGGATGGCAGCGGCACGGACCCATTAAATTGCCATTCACAAAGCTCACTTCAGCTTGAGACGACCACGTCAGCCGAATTGTCCTTAAAGAGCGCCCTGAGATGATTTGGCGCGGCACCCGGCAAGGTCAGCAACGGAAGATATTGAGACTTCTATCGAGTTCTCTGTCCAATCCCTGTTGCTTGGCATTGAAACTCGTAATACTTGTCTGCTCGGCCTGATCTGCGGACGAACCAGGTGAAAACTGCGGCGCATGAGGTTGCAAGTGGCCGATCGGGGCATTGCCAAACGCGGTGATCCCGCGATCTCCAGGAGGACTACCGAGCGCGGCTTCTCCGCTCCAGATCAACGCGGCGCTGAGACCCGCGACGATGATGAGACTGGATCGCATTCGATTTGCTCCATCAACACTATCGGAAACATCTGGAGGCGGGCGCCTCTGGCAGTGTCAGTTCAGTTTCGTTGTATTTGTCGCAGCCGACGAGCGCTTCGAATCTGACTCCGTGCTGGGTTGCGGCGCCGGCGGTTCGCCGGACTGCGTGGCCGGCGCTTCTCCGACTGCATGACGCATCACCGCAATCTCATGCTGCTGTTGCGTGATGATGTTCTCCGCAAGGCGCCTGAGCTCATCGTTGTGACCGTATTTGAGCTCGGCGCGCGCCATGTCGATCGCACCTTGATGGAGAGGTATCATAATCACCACGAAATCTCGATCGATATCCCCCGTCGGCTTGACGAGCATCTCCCTGGTAATGTTGCTCATCGCCAGATCATTCTCGAACATGAACCGTTGTTCGTTGACGTCGGAGGCTGCTGCGTCGACATGTTGAGAACTTGCTGTATCCCGTGCGAAGGCAAACGAGGTCGCCGATACCGTTAACGCCGCCGCCAACGAGATGACTCGCGTACGAACAAATGAGCGCGACAACAGAGCCATATTGACCTCCAACGGAATCGATTGCGCAGGTGGATTGCTGCCGCAGCGAAGCGGCGATTTCCTTCGAACTGGTGGGGCGAGGTGACGTTCTCAACTAAAAATAAAGTTAGGATTGAATAACCATCTTGCGAGCAGATATCTCTTTGTCCTGAACCCAGATTGCTTTCCTGAGTACGTTTTGGCCCGCGCGCTGCTTAGCCTTAGATCCAAGCGTGGCGGGCTATCCAAAACATCCTGAATTCTGACAAATAATATATTGGGAAAGTACCCACTCCATTCCTAGGTCCAAGCTCAGAAACGACGACGTGATGTCGTCACTTGAAGGAGCGGACCATGCCGACTACCGTCGCTGATCAATTCGCCGAGACGCTGGCGGCGTCAGGCGTAAAACGAATTTACGGAATCGTTGGCGACAGTCTGAACGGATTGACCGACGCAATCCGCCGCCAGGGCAAGATTGAATGGGTGCACGTGCGCCACGAGGAAGTCGCCGCTTTTGCGGCCGGTGCCGAGGCGCATCTTACCGAAAGTATCGCGGTTTGTGCCGGGAGCTGCGGACCCGGCAACCTGCATCTCATCAATGGTCTCTTCGACTGCCACCGCTCGCGCGTGCCGGTGCTGGCGATCGCGGCTCATATTCCCTCGGCCGAAATCGGTTTCGGCTATTTCCAGGAGACCCATCCGGAGAACCTATTTCGCGAATGCAGCCATTACTGCGAGCTCGTCTCCAATGCGAACCAGATGCCGCGCGCTGTAGAGATCGGGATCCGTGAAGCCCTGGGCAAGCGCGGGGTTTCCGTCATCGTGATCCCCGGTGACGTCGCGCTTCAGCCTGCGGCAGAGACGACCAAAGTCCCCCAGCTCGATCTCGTGCCGCGGCAGCCCACGGTGGTGCCCAGGCCCGATGACATCCGGGCGCTGGCGGACCTTCTAAACGGTGCAAAGCGCGTCACGCTGCTTTGCGGCTCGGGCTGCGCCAAAGCCCATGACGAACTGATCGCGCTCGGCGAGAGGCTGAAATCGCCGATGGTACACACCATGCGCGGTAAGGAGCACGTCGAATGGAACAATCCCCATGACGTCGGAATGACCGGGCTGATCGGCTTCGCTTCGGGCTATTACGCGATGAATGATTGCGATGCGCTGCTGCTGCTCGGCGCCGATTTCCCCTATCGTCAGTTTTACCCGCAAGGAGGGGCGCGCATCGCCCAAATCGATATTCGCGCTGAGAATCTCGGTCGCCGCACGCCGATCGAACTCGGTCTGGTCGGCGACGTCGGCACGACTTTGCGCGCCCTGCTTCCCCTGCTTGAGGACAAGGAGGACCGCCGTCATCTCGATCGGTCGCTGACGCATTATGCCAAGAGCCGCACCTCGCTCGATGAGCTTGCGACCGGCACGCCCGGGCGCACGCCGGTGCATCCGCAGCAAATCGCGAAGGCGCTGAGCGATCTGGCCGCTGAGGATGCTATTTTCACCTGCGACGTCGGCCTGCCAACGGTTTGGGCGGCGCGCTATCTCACGATGAACGGCAAGCGGCGCTTGTTGGGATCGTTCTGGCATGGCTCAATGGCCAACGCGATGGCGCAGGCGATTGGCGCGCAGGCAGCCTTTCCAAAACGCCAGGTTATTTCGCTGTCGGGCGACGGCGGTTTCACCATGCTGATGGGCGACTTTCTGACCCTGGCCCAGCTCGGCATGCCGGTAAAGGTCGTCGTCTTCAATAATGGCTCGCTCGGCTTCATTGAGCTTGAGCAGAAATCGACCGGCATCCTCGGCTTTGGGACGGAGCTGAAAAATCCCAACTTCGCCGCGATGGCCGAAGCGGCGGGCATAGTTGGCCTCCGGATCGAAGATCCAGCCGATGTCGAGCCCGCCCTCCGTGCTGCTCTTGCGCATAACGGCCCGGTCCTGGTGGATGCCGTGGTGAACCGCCAGGAATTGGCGATCCCACCCAAGATCACGGCCGAAATGGCGAAGGGGTTCACCCTCTACATGATCAAGGCTGTGCTCAGCGGCCGAACGGATGAGGTCGTCGAGCTCGCGCGTACCAACCTGTGGCGATGATTGCGCCGAAAGGAGGAGATGGGCTATGGCCGTCCCGATACGGTTTCTCGCCTTGGGAACACACGCGTTTGACCGATGGTTCAGCAGCGTCGGCGCCTTAAAGCAGGGTGCCATTTGTGCAGCCGACCGAAGTCGCTTTGTCATCCGCTGCGCGACGGCTGCCTCACTCGCGTACGAATTGGCCAGGCTTGTCGGACTACAACATCCGGTCTGGGCACCGATCTCCGCCCTGATCGTATCCCAGGAGAGCGTGACGGCAACGCTTGACTCGATCCATGGGCGCTTCTTGGGCACGTTCATCGGACTAGCCGTTGCGCTGCTGGTCAACTCGGTTGGCCGCAGGATCGGAATTCCTCTGGTGCTACAGATCGGCATCGGCGTGGCCCTGTGCGCGAGCGCGGCAATGGGTCGGCCGCTGATCCGGGTCTGCCTATGGACCTGCCCTCTCATCCTCGTGGCAGCGGCCCCCGGTCCCGCGCCGGCGCTTGTTGCGGTCATAAGGGCATCGGAAGTGGTGCTGGGCGCCCTGGTCGGCGGCGTGACGCACATCGTCGAGGAGAGGATCGGAACCTCTGCCAACGCACGCACACCCGGCAAGCCGGAAACAGAGCCTGACGAGGGATCGGCCCCCTGAATTCTGCGCATTCGCCCTCGCTTCCCCTCTTCGTTTGTTGAAACAGTTCAACAAGGTTAGCATCATGTCCTTCGAAGTCGCCGATGCCGGTTACGAGCTTCTCCGCAACCCGCATTTGAACAGGGGTACGGCCTTCACACTCGCCGACCGGCGCGAGCATCGTCTGGAAGGACTACTGCCGCCTGTGCCGAGCACGCTTGAGCTGCAGGTCGCGCGTATTCATTCCGAACTCGCAAGCCTCGATGACGACCTGCAGAAGTACCTTCTGCTGTCCGACCTGCAGTCTCGAAACGAGACATTGTTCTATGCCGTGCTGATGTCGGATCCGGCAAGCTTCATGCCGGTCGTCTATACGCCGACGGTCGGAGAGGCTTGCCAGAAGTTCGACCACATCTTCAGGGCACCAAGAGGCGTCTATCTCCCCATCATCGCCCAGGGTCGGTTGAAGCGACTGCTTGCCAACTGGCCGGAGAAGGATGTCCGCTTTATCGTTGTCACCGACGGCGAGCGCATCCTGGGTCTCGGCGATCTCGGCATCGGCGGCATGGGCATTCCGATCGGCAAGCTCGCGCTTTACACCGCCTGCGCCGGCGTCCCGCCGCAATATTGCCTGCCGGTGACGCTCGACGTCGGCACCAACAACCAGGATTTGCTTGATGACCCGCTTTACCTTGGGCTGCGTCAGCACCGTGTACGCGGCGAAGACTACACAGCTTTCGTCGATGAATTCGTGGACGCTGTACGGTCTCTCTATCCGAGGTGCTGCATCCAATGGGAGGATTTTGCCAACATCAACGCAGTCCCGCTGCTTGCTCGTTATCGCAACTCAGTTTGTACCTTCAACGATGACATCCAGGGTACGGCAGCGGTTGCCCTTGCGGGCATCTACGCAGCGCTACGCATATCCGGGCGGCCGCTTCGAGAACAGCGCTTTCTATTTCTGGGCGCCGGCTCGGCGGCAACCGGGATCGCCGAGCTGATCAGCCGGGCAATGGTGCCTGAGAGCATGAGCATCGCCGAGGCCCGGTCCCGCAATGCGCTGTTCGACGTCAACGGTCTTTTGGTCGCGTCGCGCAGCGACCTCGCTGATTTCCAGAAGCCGTTCGCCCTGGATCATGCGCCTATCTCGAGCTTCGCTGAGGCGGTGAAGGCGCTGCGGCCGACCGGCATCTTCGGCGTCAGCACCGTGCCGAAGCTGTTCAATCAGCAGGTCATCGAAACCATGGCCGCGATCAATGAACGGCCGATCATCTTCCCCTTTTCCAACCCGACCTCACGCTCGGAATGCACGGCGGAAGAAGCCTACCGCTGGAGCAACGGTCGAGCGATTTTCGCGAGCGGTAGCCCTTTTCCACCGGTCGACATTGACCGAAAGACCTTCATGCCGAGCCAAGGCAATAATGTCTACATCTTCCCTGCAGTTGGCATGGCCATATTCGCAACCGAAGCGACCCGCGTTAACGATGAAATGTTCATCGTCGCAGCGAAGGCCGTCGCAGAGCAAGTGACCGATGAGAACCTTGCAACCGGGCTGATCTATCCGCCGCGCGGCCAGATCTTCGCCGCCTCTCTTCACGTCGCGACGCGTATCGCCGAGTACATTTTCGAAAACAATCTTACGCGAAAAGAGCGTCCCAAGGACGTCGGCGCGCTGGTCCGTTCGCAAGTCTATCGGCCGGTCTATGCGGCTTGAAGTTAAGAGCTGCGGCACGCTATAGCCAAATTCCCAGATTAAACGGTAATTTAATGGCGGCCTGCCATGTGGTAGAAGTACTTCGTCTTGTAGCGAATGCCTGCGAGAGGCCTCAGGCAGGATGGCTCCTGCCTCCCGACGGCAACGCAATACGCTTAGAGCGCCAGGAAACCTGCGATGCCGAAGGTGCTGCTGATTGAGGATCATAACGAGACGGCCAGCCAGATCATGGCCGAGCTGGTCAATCGCGGATTCGACGTTGACTGGGCGGCCACGGGGGTCGAGGGTCTCGACAAGGCACGCACGTGCGAGGCCGACGTGATGATCGTAGACCGGCTTTTGCCCGGCATTGATGGTCTGACCATCATTGAGGTTGCCCGCCAGGAGCAGGTTCAGACTCCCGTTCTGGTGTTGAGCGCTCTTGGCGCGGTGGATGACAGGGTGCGCGGATTGCGGGCCGGCGGCGACGATTATCTTACGAAACCGTTCGCGATCGTCGAGCTGATTGCAAGGATCGAAGCTCTGCTGCGCAGGCCCGGTGACAGCCGCGAAACCGTGTTGCACGTGGGCCCCCTAGAACTCGACCTCCTTCAGCGGACTGCCAAACGCGACAAGCGCACCCTCGAGTTGCTTCCGCGCGAGTGTCGTCTACTCGAATACATGATGCGTCGGGAGGACCAGTTGCTCACGCGAGCAATGTTGTTCGAGGAAGTCTGGAACTACAAGTTCGTGCCACAGAGCAATCTCGTCGATGTGCATATGGGACGCCTGCGTCGAAAGGTTGACGCGCCCGGTGAGCCGCCGATGCTTCTAAACATTCGTGGAGAAGGATTTATCTTGCGTGCGCCTTCCTGAGTTTGCCCGTACGAGAACGTTTCGCTGGACACTCCTTCGCGGCATCGTCGTTGCAGCGGGCGCGTTCGCAATCTGCGTGGGATTGATGATCGGCTTTATCTATTGGCCGAACTCGACCTATGTGATCGACAGCGTGGACCGCCTGATTACCGATCGCGCCGACACCTTCTCCGCTCTTCCATCGGAACAGCGGCTGCAGGCGCTTCAGTGGCATATCGACCAGGATCCCCGTCGTGTAAAGCTCGTTGCCTTGTTCGATCCGCATGGCAATCGGATCATGGGCAATATCGAGAGCCTGCCGCATGGTCTTGAGTTGGGCGCTCGTCCGCGCGAAACATCAATCGTGCGAATTGATGCCCTCGGACGGGAGAAGGAGAGCGTTCGTGCCACAGCACGCCGGCTTGCTGACGGACAAATCCTTGTCGTAGGGCGGAATGTCGATGAGGTGGCGCAGATGGGAAATTCGGTGGAACGAGTCCTGGCGTGGGGCATCATTCCGGCTCTGTGCCTCGGGCTTGCCGTCGGAGCCTATTTGAGCATCAGGACACAACGACGGATCGACGAGGTAAACCAGCTGGTTCAGCGGATCGTCGCGGGTGAACTGCGCGAACGCCTGCCGGTGCAAGGCACCAATGCCCCCTTCGACGAACTCGCAACGCTCATCAACGGAATGCTGGACGAGATAGAAGTTCTCCTCCGGAGCGTGGCTGGCGTCGGAGACGATATTGCCCACGACTTACGAACTCCGCTAACCAACGTCAGGATGACGCTCGAGCGTGGCCGGCACAATGCGACCAAATTCGATCAACTGCAGGCGTCCGTGGATCAGGCGATCATGGGCCTTGACCAATCGTTGACAATGATTACGGCGCTACTCCGTATCGCCGAGATCGAGCACAGCCGTCGGCTCGTTGGCTTCCGCGATGTCGAGCTGGCGGAGCTCGTACGCGACGTCGCAGAGCTTTATGAGCCAATCGCCAAAGACAAGGGCGTGGCTTTGACGGTGGAAGCCAAGGAGGAAATCGTCACGCGGGGAGACCGTGACCTCCTGTTCGAGGCGGTGGCGAATCTGGTCGATAACGCCGTGAAGTTCACCCCCGAGTGCGGCCAGATCGAACTTAAGCTGAGCCTGACTGAGGACGGCGGCACCGTACGCGTTAGCGATACCGGGCGCGGAATTCCGGCAAGCGAACGCGATCTCGTCACCCGGCGTTTCTATCGGTCAGACAAGAGCCGCGGAGAGCCCGGACTGGGATTGGGTCTCAGCCTGGTCACCGCAATCGTAAAGCTGCACGGCTTTCGCTTCACTCTCTCTCCGGCACCCGGCGGCCCGGGCTGCATTGCGCAAATCGCGTTCTGATCGACTGCGCGGCAATGGTACCGGCCCGGCATTCCTATTCCGGCGATGCTCGCTGCTTTCCGGCACGACATCGGCTCTCGTTGCTGAGCGACGGTGGCTTGTTGCCTAACCGTCGTCTGGTTCCCTAAATTCAAATTTAGACTCGTGCCGGGCCAATTTAGTGGCCTCGGAGCGCCGGCCTCGTATGTTTGATACGAAGATACGGTCGGCCACGTCTCCCGGAATTCAAAGAATCAGGATTTCGTACCGACACTTCTGGTGAAGCCCTGGGAGCGGGAGGAACCGTCTGCCAGACGACAGCGGGAGATTACATGCGAAAAGGATTGGCGATAGCGGCGCTCGCAATGCTTTGGAGTTGCGCGGTTCAAGCTCAAACCTCCGTCAGCCCCTCGGCGATAGGAGCGACTTCTCCACTCGGTGTGTTGGGCACGAATGGAACGAGCGGAACGACTGTCTCCGGGAGCCCGCTTGGATCAACAGAGATCGATCCGGGCGGCCTTAGCCCAGCACCTACTCCGTCCTGCGGCGCCAGTGGCTCGACCGGTTCGCAGTCCTCTGGAACGAACAATACGACATCAATGACAGCTGCCGGCACGACCTTCGACGGCGGTGGATTGGATATGACCTCCGGCTGCACTTCGTCGTCCGCGGGCGCGACTGGTTCGTCAACACCGGGAGCGAGTTCGAGCGGGTCGGTCATAGGAAGCTCGATCCCGCTCGGCGCCACGGAGACAGGTAGCACCGGCGTGAGCCCGTTGGTTACGGTCCCGCTGCCCAGCACCTCCACAATGACGTACGGCTCGACCATACCGGGGACGACGTCGCCATGTTTGAGCTCGACGACGAGTGACTCCTCTTCGACCGCGGGCACCAGCGCCAACGCGGTTACACCGGCATCCGGCTGCTAAAGGAATCGGAGGGGCGCATGCGCAAACTATGGATCGCACTTGTCGTCGGCTTGATTGGTGCCGGCGGCGCCGCTTTCGCCGCGCGACAATTCCGTCAACCTGCGACAACGCAGCTGAGTGCCATCCCGCAAGCTGTGCCGGTCGTTGCGGCAACGGTACTCAGCCACGACGTGCCGATCTACATGCGTGGCGTAGGTACGGTGATTGCCCACAACAACGTAATCATGCGCAGCCAGATCACCGGACAGCTCGTCAAGATCAGCTTCAAGCAAGGCCAGACCGTCAAGAAAGGCGACGTACTCGCCGAGATCGACCCGCGGCCGTACCAGGCGCAGCTTGATCAGGCGATCGCAAATCGCGACCGGGATCAGGCACAGGTCGTCAATGCCCAGGCTAACCTGAACCGATACGAACCACTTGCTCAAAACGGCTGGGCAAGTACCCAGCTGGTCGATACCACAAAGGCTCAGCTGGCCCAGCTTCAGGCGATGGTGAAGTCAGATGAGGGAGTTATTGCGCAGGCAAACACGAACCTAAGCTACACGCAATTGACTTCGCCGATCGATGGCGTGACCGGCATTCGCCAAGTCGACAACGGAAACATCATCCATCCAACTGACGCAAATGGCCTCGTCGATGTCACGCAAATCCAGCCGATCTCGCTGATCTTCTCGCTCCCGCAGACGGATTTCGTAGAAATCCAGCGCCAGATGACGAACCGGCCGCTCAAGGTGCTTGCCTACAGCCAGGACGACAGTACTGAACTCGATGAAGGCAAACTTGACCTAATCGACAACCAAATCGTCCAGACGACCGGGACGATAAGGCTGCGGGCGGAATTTCCGAACGCCAAGCGCTTGCTCTGGCCAGGCGAACTTGTCAACGCACGGCTGCTTCTCGAAACCCGCCACAACGGGCTGACAATCCCGGCCTTCGCAATCCAGCAGGGACCGCAGGGCTCCTTTGTCTGGGTCATCGGACCCGACGATTCCGTGGCAACGCGTTCCGTCAAGGTTGCCTCGATCAGCGATGGCGACGCGCTGATCGATTCGGGCCTTCAGGCCAACGAGAGGGTCGTGGTTGACGGTCAATATCGTCTTCAGGCCGGTACACATGTGACGGAGCTGGTCGGCGCGGCTGCGCAAGGAGCCAATCTGCAGAGCTCCGTCGAGCAGGAAATCCCATGAACATTTCCGCACCATTCATTCAGCGGCCAATCGCGACCGCGCTGCTCATGATAGCCCTCCTGCTCAGTGGGCTTGTCACCTACCGACTGCTTCCTGTCGCTTCTCTGCCGAACGTCAATTTTCCGACGATTCAGGTACAGGCACAGCTGTCGGGCGCCGATCCGCAAACCATGGCGTCCTCCGTCGCAACGCCGCTTGAGCAGCAATTCTCGCAGATTCCCGGAGTGATCCAGCTCACCTCCGCAAGCGTGCTCGGGGCCACCCAACTTACCGTGCAATTTGACCTTAGCCGCGACATAGACAGCGCTGCTACCGACGTTCTTGCGGCGATCAATGCCGCAAGTCCGTATCTGCCCCAAGGCATTCCCTACCCACCGACGATCCGGAAAGTAAACCCCGCGGACACGCCGATCCTGGTGCTTGGCCTGACATCCGAAACCTTGCCGCTGACGACCGTCGATGCCTATGCCGAGAACATTCTATTGCCGAAGATTTCGCAAATCGCGGGCGTGGGCATCGTAGGCATCGGCGGCCAGCAGAAACCCGCCATCCGCGTTCAAGTGGATCCCCAGGCGCTCGCCAATCGCGGCATCGGCCTGGAAGACGTCCGCAACGTCCTTACGCAAGCAAATGTCGATCAGCCAAAGGGCACGCTGACCGGTCCGCGGCAAAGCTTTACGCTCGGCAGCAACGATCAGCTACTCAAGCCCGACGCTTACAAGGATCTCATCGTCGCCTACCGGAACGGCTCGCCGGTGTTTATACGTGACATCGGCAACGTCATTGAGGCCGCAGAGAACAATCTGGTCGCCGGCTGGTTCAACAAGCAGCGCGCGATCATCCTGTCTGTTCAACGTCAGCCCGGCGCCAACGTTATCGCGACGGTCGACCGCATCAAATCGCTTTTGCCGCAGCTGCAGGCATCGCTCCCGCCAGCGATCAAGGTGAATGTCATCTCCGATCGGACGCAGACGATCCGCGCGTCCGTTGCCGACGTGCAATTCACGCTGCTGCTGACGGTTGCGCTGGTCGTGATGGTAATCTTCATATTCTTGCGCAACTTCTGGGCGACCGTCATTCCGGCCGTCACCGTGCCACTATCGTTGATCGGCACTTTCGCGGTGCTCTACGAAATGGGCTACAGTCTCGACAACCTGTCCCTGATGGCGCTTTCGATCGCCATTGGCTTCGTGGTGGACGACGCCGTCGTCGAAATCGAGAACATCACACGCCATATCGAGGGGGGTCTCTCGCCGTACGATGCGGCGATGATGGGGTCCGGCGAGATCGGCTTCACTGTGATGGCGATCACGTTCTCGCTCATCGCCGTGTTCATTCCCCTGTTCCTTATGGGGGGCTATGTCGGATTGCTGTTCCGCGAGTTCGCGATAACGGTAAGCGTTTCTCTCGTTCTCTCGCTGGTGATCTCGCGGACGCTCACGCCGATGATGTGCGCATACCTCCTCAAGCCGCAGAGCCATGAGCACGGCTGGCTCTACAGATTATCTGAGCGTGGCTTCGATGGCCTGCTCTCGGTGTATGAGCGCGGACTAAAGGTAGCGCTGCGGCATCGCCTCATCACGCTGATGACGCTGTTTTTCGCCATTGGCCTCACCGGTTATCTCTATACGGTGATTCCAAAGGGCTTTTTTCCGCAGCAAGATACCGGCATGATCGCGGGGATTGCGGAAGCTGCACAGGACATCTCTTATCCGGCAATGGTTGAGCGCATGCAAGCTGTGATCGACACCGTTCTGAAGGATCCCGCCATCGCCTCTGTCGGCGCCCAGATCGGAGGCACCACCACTCTCAACCAGGGACGGATGTTTATTGCACTCAAGCCTCAGGACCAGCGCAAGGCAAACGCGAACCAGGTGATCGCCCGACTCCGCACCAAGCTTGCGGCCGTGCAGGGCATCACCCTGTACATGCAGGCCGCACAGGACATCACCGTGGGCGCGCGACTGTCCAAGACCCAGTATCAATATACTTTGACCGATGCCGATTCCAACGAGCTCAATCACTGGTCAGCCATTTTCCTGGAAAAACTCAGGAACATTCCCGGAATTATAGACGTAACCACCGACCAGCAGAACGCTGGACCACGCTTGAACGCGACCGTCAACCGTCGGGTCGCGTCGAGCTTCGGCATCTTGCCCGCGAGCGTGGATAACACGCTCGATGACGCCTTCGGTCAACGCATCGTCTCCACGATGTTCACCGCGCTTAACCAGTACCATGTCGTGTTGGAGGTACTCCCGCGCTTCCGAGCCAGCCCCACTGCGCTTCAGCAGATCTATCTCAACTCTTCTAGCGGGCAGCAGGTCCCGCTGAGCACGCTTACCAACAGCACGATCACCGCAGCGCCGATCGTGATCAATCACCAGGGAATGTTTCCATCGACCACCATCTCGTTCAACCTGAAGCCTGGCGTGGCGCTGGGAGACGCGGTGGCAGCCATCCAGCAGTTCGAGCAGCACAGCGGCAAGCCGGCTTCGCTAACCGCTACATTCCAAGGCAACGCGAACGCGTTCCAGGCGGCGCTGGGTGGGGAGTTGGTTCTGGTGCTGGCGGCGTTGGTGGTGATCTACATCATACTGGGTGTGCTGTATGAAAGCCTTGTTCATCCGATCACAATTCTCTCCACCCTGCCCTCGGCCGGCATCGGAGCACTGCTCTTGCTGATGGCGGCCCATATGGATCTGAGCGTGATCGCCATCATCGGGATCATTCTCCTGATCGGCATCGTTAAAAAGAACGGCATCATGCTGGTTGACTTCGCGCTTGAGGTCGAGCGTAACGAGGGCGCAAGTTCAGAGGAATCCATCTACCGGGCCTGTATGCTACGCTTCAGGCCGATCCTGATGACGACGATGGCAGCAATCTTGGGCGGCGTACCATTGATGCTCGGCACCGGCGCCGGATCCGAGATACGACAGCCGCTCGGCTATACGATCGTTGGCGGCCTCATTCTTTCTCAAGTCCTGACGCTGTTCACGACGCCAGTCGTGTACCTCTACCTTGATCGGTTGCAGCAGTTCATCGCCAGCAGGCGCAGCCGCGAGCCGCAGGCTGCTCCGACCGTTCACACGACGTGATTAGCAGAGTGCTATGAGCCCCTGCTGCGCCTTGCAATGAGCCGAGGCGGAGAACGTCGATGATTGTGATGGCGCAAGAGTATCTGGCCAACATTAAAGGCAAAGTTAATCTGCCAAATTCCTATTTAGTGGCACCTCCCCTGCGCTCGTTCCTACAGTCCATTTGCCGGGCTGAAACTATCGGAGCAAAGTATGCAGGAGAGCAGCATAGCTATGGCGCCCAATGAGTTTGAAATCAACGGAATAGCGCGCAGCAATTCGAACGGATACACCGCGGCGATCAAGCGATACGACCTGCTTGAGGAAGAGCAAGAGCAACAGCTTGCACGTCGCTGGCAGGATCTGGGTGATCGCGCGGCAGCGGACGCTCTCGTCACCAGTCACCTGCGGCTCGCGGCAAGCGTGGCACGGCGCTACAGGCGATATGGTCTTCCCCTCGCGGATATCATCTCTGAAGCAAACCTCGGTTTGGTTCTTGCCGCGCAGCGTTTCAAGCCTGAGCGCGGCTCGCGTTTTTCGACCTATGCACTCTGGTGGATAAAAGCCAGCATACACGACTACATTCTGCGCTCCTGGTCGCTGGTCAAGATTGGAACAACAGCTGCACAGAAGAAGCTGTTCTTCCGTCTCCGAACGGAAATGAACAAGCTTGCGAGCGGGACAACCGAACTGTCTACGCAGGCAGCTGAAGTCATTGCTCGGCGGTTGACAGTCGACGCCACTGAAGTAATCGAGATGGACCGTCGCCTGCGCGGCGACCTGTCGTTGAACTCGCCTGTCAATGACGGCGAGGGTAGCGCCGAATGGCAGGATCTTCTGATTGATCATTCGTCGAACGCGGAGTTGATCCTGGCGCAGCATGACGAAGGCGCCCGGCAAGCCGGCGCGCTTCGGGCAGCGCTCGATCTCCTGACCAAGCGCGAACGACGAATATTTGAGGCGCGGCGCCTGAGCGAGAACCCTCCCTCGCTCGAGGAGCTTGCGCGGGAGTTGTCGATTTCCAGCGAGCGCGTGCGCCAAATCGAGATTAGTGCGTTTGGCAAGGTCAGGAGCGCAGCCAGGAAATGTTTCAAAGGGGAGAACCCGGCACCGCGCTATCGCCCGCGGCCCGCCCTGGGAGTTACGGAGGGAGTGCTCGCATGTTCGCGATAACTCCACTGCAGCTTGCGCGCATCCAGTTCGGGTTCACGGTTTCCTTCCATATCATCTTCCCGGCGATCACCATCGGGCTTGCGAGCTATCTCGTTGTTCTCGAGGCGCTATGGTTATGGCGGAAGGACGAGGTGTACCGCACGCTCTATCATTTCTGGTCTAGAATCTTCGCGGTGAACTTCGCGATGGGCGTGGTTTCCGGCCTCGTCATGGCCTACGAGTTTGGTACGAACTGGAGCCATTTTTCGGCTGCAGCCGGCAGCATTACCGGTCCGCTGCTCGCCTATGAAGTGCTCACCGCCTTCTTTCTGGAAGCCGGATTTCTCGGCGTCATGTTGTTTGGCTGGAACAAGGTGGGACCCGGCCTGCATTTCTTCGCAAGTCTCATGGTGGCGATCGGCACGCTCATCTCGGCGACCTGGATTCTTGCATCGAACAGCTGGATGCAGACGCCTCAGGGCTTTGAGATCGTCAACGGCCGGTTCGTGCCTGTCGATTGGCTGAAAATCATTTTCAATCCGTCGTTTCCTTTCCGGCTCGCCCACATGACCGTGGCCGCTTATCTCGCCACCGCCCTCTTCGTAGGCGCGGCGGGCGCATGGCACGTGCTGCAGGGCCGTTCGAGCCGGGCTATCCGCACCATGCTGTCGATGGCGATGTGGATGGTGCTGATCGTGGCGCCCCTCCAGATCGTGCTTGGCGATGCGCACGGGCTCAACACGCTGAAATACCAGCCTGCCAAGATCGCGGCGTTGGAAGGTCATTGGGAAAACACCCCCGGCCAGAGCGTTCCACTTACCCTGTTCGGGTTGCCGGACATGAAGGCCGAGACGACCCGCTACGCCGTACAGGTACCCTATCTCGGAAGTCTCATTCTTACCCATAGCCTGCATGGGCAGGTGCCGGGCTTGAAGCAGTTCGCGCCGGAAGACCGCCCCAATTCGACAATCGTGTTCTGGACCTTCCGCGTTATGGTCGGACTCGGCCTGCTAATGGTCCTGCTCGGCGTCTGGAGCCTGTGGCTGCGTTGGCGCCGGCGCCTGTTCAAGTCGAGCTTGTTCCTGCGCTTTGCCTTGCTCATGGGACCGACAGGGCTGATTGCGATTCTTGCCGGCTGGATGACGACGGAAATCGGGCGCCAGCCCTGGGTCGTCTACGGACTGCTGCGCACGAAAGATGCCGTATCGAACCATTCTGTCCTGGCCCTTTCACTAACTTTGATCGTCTTCGTCGTCATGTACTTCGCCGTGTTCGGCGCAGGCATCAGCTACATGCTGAAGCTGGTCGCTAAGGGGCCTGACGAAGCGGAAGCCGGAGGTGCGCCGCACCGGCGCGGGCAGTCGCTGCGTCCAGCACGGCCCCTCTCGGCGGCTCCCGACGATGTCGATCTTGCGATTGAACCCCCTAAACAGAAATAGGTCTAGCGAGATGGGCATCGATCTTCCCCTTCTTTGGGCACTGATTATCGGCTTTGGCCTGATGATGTATGTCGTGATGGACGGATTCGATCTGGGTATCGGCATTCTCTTTCCGTTCATTCCTGATCGCGAGCATCGCGACGTGATGGTCAATACGGTCGCGCCAGTCTGGGACGGCAACGAGACGTGGCTGGTTCTGGGCGGCGCGGCGATGATGGCGGCCTTCCCGCTCGCCTATTCGGTCATCCTGAGTGCCCTCTACCTTCCACTGATGTTCATGCTCGCTGGCCTAATCTGGCGTGGAGTCGGGTTCGAATTCCGCTTCAAGGCGGACGCATCCCATCGACCGTTTTGGGACAAGGCTTTCGCCTTTGGCTCGTACCTCGCCACCTTCTGCCAAGGCGTTGCGTTGGGCGCCTTCATCAACGGCATTGCCGTCACGGACGGCTCCTATGCCGGCGGCACGTTCGATTGGGTCACACCATTCAGCCTGTTCACCGGGTTTGGCCTCCTGGTGGCCTACGCGCTGCTTGGCTCGACCTGGCTGATCATGAAAACCGAAGGCGCGTTACAGCGTCGCATGAAGGTTCTCGCTAGAGCCGCAACACTTGTCCTGTTGCTCACGATAGCCATCGTCAGCCTTTGGACGCCGCTCTCACATCCTGATGTGGCGGCGCGATGGTTCAAGTTACCGAACTTCCTGTTCTTCTCACCCGTTCCGCTCCTCGTGTTGCTTGTGGCGTGGGCGATCTTCCATACGCTGAAACGCGACACTCATGCTACGCCCTTTCTGCTGGCGCTGCTCCTGCTCTTTCTCGGCTACAGCGGGCTCGCCATCAGTCTGTGGCCGCACATCATCCCGCCGGCGATTTCCATCTGGGACGCCGCATCGCCGCCCCAAAGCATGGGTTTCGCCCTGCTAGGTGCGCTGTTCGTTATTCCCTTCATCCTCGGGTACACGGCTTGGGCCTACTACGTGTTCCGCGGCAAGGTGAGGATCGGCGAGGGTTATCACTGATGGAGCGGCGAACTTCCTTGCCAACCTGGCCGTGGCGGATCGGCTGGCTGGACCTGATCTGGACGGCGAGTGTCGTAAGCTTGGCGATCTTGTCGATCGCATTTCGCATGTTGATGAACCTTGCCGGGCTAACGGGATGACCGCTGTTCGAGCCCGCTCATTTAGCCCGCATGCCAGATGCACAGGTGTGATCTCGACAATGGTCTACTTGTGGATGCCGAAAAATGTTGAATTTCGTAGAGATTTGCAGAGAATTAGGCTGCTTCCTATCTCTTGTTGACCGTGGTGAGGGATTGAGGATGGTCAGTAACAAAGACTTGGAAGCCGGGCAAAAGGCAATGGCTGAGGATTTCCATCTTCCTGGAGGAGGGCGGAAGAAGCTCTCGCAACTGGTCGCCGGACACTTACACTGGTTTGACGCTGCGGAGCGCCGCGGCATGGGCTGGCGGGACATGATCAGGGCTTTGACCACCGCCGGCGTGACCGGCAAAACCGGAAAGCCTTTGAGCGTCGGCACGCTGTCTGCAACGGTCTGGCGCAAGCGCGCGGAAGCCGAGGCGGGGAAGATCGACGCCTTCGTGCGACTGATGAACGCGAAGCTGGATGCGGGCGACACTAACACCTGCAAAGGCTATATCCGCTCAATCATCGACGCGGTCGAGATCGACGACCAAGCCATCCGGATTATTGGCAGCAAGGACATCCTCCAGGCGGCCATTGCCGGCAAACAGACCGAGAACGGAAATGTTCGTGGTTTTGTACGCAAATGGCGCGCCCGAAGAGATTCGAACTCCTGCTCCACAAATCGATAGCCCCTCCTTTTTTACTGAGGGCGCGAGGGAGTGGCTTCTTGGGGCGCCTACGCCGCGCGAAGAAGTCCTCCGCACTTCATTCTGGATGCACCGGGAAGCGCTGCGCGACTGAACCGGCTCCCTCGCCCGGTTGCTTTATAAGATCAGTCCCGGCGGTTAGACCAGGACGTGAGTGATTATAACAAAAGTGGTCGCGGGGAGAGGAGTTGAACCGACCACTTCACGCGGGAGAAAACCCTCGCCATCAGCGCTCTCGTTGCGAATTTCTTACGCGTTCGCTGTTCCGGGTTTGCAAAGCATCACCTTTATCGCCTACCGATTGATGACGGTCCTGTGCTGGTTCCATAACGATTGCTCGGCCGAATGAGTGTCCCTGCCCAAGATGATGCGCAATGCGTTCTCTCGCCGCTTCGATGATGCTGTGACGCGCGCGTACATCCTTGGGAAACGCACGTTCTAGCGCCTTCTCAATAATCACCATTTGCGATTGCGCCGCGACCAGATCGGCATCACGCGCCGCGGTCTGCCGATCGGCTGAGCGAAACTTCTCCGCCGTTACTCGCCAACGGTTGCGTGGCACCTGCCGCCGTTCGATACGCGCACTCCCGCTTGCTGCATCTATGATCTTGATCTCTTTGGTGACGCGTTCGACGCCATCCCTGCGCACCTGGATGCGATCGCCAGGCCTTGCCTTACTATCGGCGGTCGCCTTTTCAAGACCGACGCCCCAAACCTGATGCTGTCGACCGTTGTCGAGCTCGATGGCCACATAGGTGGATGGCTCGGCATCGTTCCGATTGCCATAGGGTGCCCGGCCGACCTCGATCAAGCGACCTGAGACACCCTTGTCGTAGTCAAGTCGTTCCGCGCGCCTGTCCCCGTCAGGAATCGGACGGACCTCCACCTCATGCGTGCGGGGATGTGTTCGGTTCCAGACTTCCTGCCGATCGGCAAGTGCCTGCCGATCGAGATCCGTTGGCCGATAGCCATGAACTTCGATGCCGCGGGCGCCGGCCTCAAGCCAGGCCTCGCGCCGGAATTCCGCGGAGCCGCGGACCTGGAGTGCGTCCCACCCTCGATGTCGCGCCACGCTGACCATGTCACGGATCACCTCGGCCGCGGTCAGCCGCGTGACCAGACGAACTTCGGTGATCTTGAAGGCGAGATACTCGCCGCGCTCGTCGGCGTAAAGGCGCACTTCGCCGTTTGGCCCGTCTCTTTCAGACTCATTGGCCACAACGTAGTATTTGGCGCGGATACGATCGGGCAGCGCCTTGCCGTCGACCGTCGCGGAGAATGACTTGTCGGCCGACACCGACTTCGCGTCGATATCCTCGCCCCGCCTATCGATCCTCGGATCGCGCCCGGTGCGATCCTGCCGTATGAGGCTGAACTCTTCGCTATCGTCAGGCACGCCGTTCATGCTGTCGTCCGTTCTGCTTGCGGCTGGAACGCCGGGCCGGGGGGATAGCCTGGGCGTCGATGTAATTCAGGGTCCAGGCTTTCATGTCGTCCTCCGAAAGGCCTTCCAGATTGACGTCCACGTCACCGAAATCGAAGGAGGCGTCGGCGGGAATTGTGGTGGGATCGGCCACCTCCTCATCGGTCATCGGGCGAGACCGAAATACCGCACGCAGCTCAGCGACCTCGGAGCGAAGCTCCTTGATCTCGGCGTCAAGCAGCGCGGTCGAGCGGCCCCTGGGCATCTCCGGGACAGGTGCCGGTAGCAGACGCCTCCGGAACCCCTTGTCTTCGTAGTATACGATCTTGTCAGCGATAACCGGAGGAATTCCGGTGCCCAGGATAAATGCCTTCGACTTTGGAAGAAGCTTCAGCTCTTGCGGGAGCATCAGGGCACGCCGATGTTCGGAGATCGTCTCGCTGGTCGAGCGCATCGCCAGCCCTTTCGGTCCGCTGCGGCTGCGCGCTTTCACGGTGTCGTAACCGATGCGCTCCGAGAGCTCATTTGCGACGTCCTGTTCCTTTGGGGCGAAGACGACCTCGACGGCATGGTTGGTCATGAAGTTGCGGGCGGCGTCGATCCCGTAGATCGCGCGGAGTTGAGCCGGGCTCTGAACCACGGTAAGCAGGCGGATGCCGTAACCGGCAATGAATGCCACGGATTTCGCGAGTACGTTGACATTGCCCAGCGCCGGAAATTCATCGAGCAACAGCAGCACCTTGCAATTGAGTCTGGGATTTTGTTCCGGCAGCTCGCGAGTATTGAGATCGACCACCTGCTGAAAGAACAGATTGAGAAGCGGCGCCATGCGGTCGAGATTGTCAGGGGTCACGCCGAGATAGATCGACATCGGCCGTTGCCGCAGCTGCCGCAGGTCGAAATCGTTGGTTGCGGTTGCCGCGTCGATGCGGGGATTGAGCCAAAGGCCAAGCCTCGCGGTCACGGTCTTACGAACCGAGTTCATGGTGTTTTCGGAAGCGGCGAGGAAGTCGTTTAACGCCGTGATGCAATGCCGCGACAGTGGCGAAGGGCCGGACTTGCGCGCGGCGATGAGTTTCTCAAAATGTGCCTTGAGGTCACTGGCCACTGACAGCTGATGCAGGATCTCACCGATCGTCAATGGCAAGCCAGGCGTTTCCGCGACATACCCGCCGATTGCCACAAAGGCCGAGCGTGCTGCCTCGAACCAGAACGGATCGCCGCGGCTTTCGGCCGGAAACAGCATGACGGAGATGCGTTGCAGATCGTCATAGAGGTCCGCAGGATCGCTGCGCACATAGCCCAGCGGATTATAGCGCGCCGTGCGACCGTTCTCCTCAAGCGGGTCGAACAGATAGACCTCCTGCCCATGGGCTGCCCGAAATCCGGCGGAGCGGTCCCAGTTCTCCTTCTTCACATCCAACACCACGACTGAATCCGGCCAATTGAGCAGGTTCGGAATGACGTAGCCGACGCCCTTTCCGGCGCGGGTTGGAGCGTAGACCAGGACGTGTTCCGATCCGCCGAAGCAGAGCAGTGCACCGTCCTTGCGGCCGAGAAGCACGCCATCCTTGGATCGCAGGCCAGCGGCCTTGATTTCGCGCTCGGACGCGAACCGAGCGCTGCCGTGCAGCGGGAGAGGACGGTGCCGGAAGATAGCGCCGAGCAGGCCAAAGACCACAACCGCGCCGGCGAGAGTCGAGAGGGTCAGCCAGCGGTCGAAACGTGGGTCGGCACCGTAACGGGGCCAGCCCGTGGCGATCTCCGACCAGTGCAGGCCGCCATCGTGAAGCCTGAGCCCCAGCAGCAAGACATTGGAGGCAACCAATAGGAATAGCGCGGAAGCCGCGAGCGCGATCGCAAGGCCTTGCGCCGCCCTAACGGAGGTGGTCGCGTTTGCGAACGGGGTCATAGTAGATCTCCGAAATGCGGTAGCGACCGTCCCGCTTCTGCATCTGGATGACGACGTCGACGAGAAGCAGCAGCAGCGACCGGATGTCGTCGCGATGTAGGTCTCGGCCTTCCGCACTTTCCTTCACCAACAACGTCAATTGCTCGAAAGCGAGCCGGGCGCTGTCGGCATGAACCGTCGTGATCGATCCTGGATGACCCGAGTTCACATTCCTCAGATAGAAGAATGCCGTTCCATCCCGCAGCTCCTGCAGCAGGATACGATCTGGCCGCATCCGCAGGCAGGACTCCAGAAGTTCGCGCGGACCAATTTTGGCGACGCCCTGCCCGTCCTTGGCGTACAGCAGCCGCACGCAATTCTGATGCGGGATGACAAACTCGGCGGTGTCCTCGATGGTGATGAGCCGCTCGTGTGCCGGGATCGCCGCGATCAACGCCTTGGACAGCGTCGTCTTTCCCGAACCAGTCGCCCCGGAAATGATGATATTGCGGCGGGTCGAGACGGCAAGCTGGAGGAAGTCGCGCCAGGCGCCCGCTTCTTTCAGGGCCAGAAGACGATTCTCGTCGGGAGTGAGTTCGTCATCGGCGATACGGACCTCATCGAACAGTTTTGTCCGCTCAAAGGCCTCCAGTGTCATCGTCAAAGCCGACGGCTTGCGGATCGTGAGACTGACCGTGCCGGCTGGCACGGCCGGCGGGGCCACGATCTGGCAGCGCTCCTCGCCAGTCAAGGTCGTCGACACCACTGGATGCTCCGGACCGATGTCCTGGCGGGTGTGACCGGCGGCCGCGGTCGCAAGATGCAGAAGGTAAGCATGGGTGAGTGCTGGTGCTTCATGGCGGGTCCAACCGTCAGGTCCTTCCACGAAAATCTCGCCGGGGCGGTTGACGACGATTTCGGTCAGGGAGTTGTCTGCCAGAAATGGAGCCAGCGGCTCCAGATAGCGCGCCAGCACGAGCCGGCTGCCATCGCGTTCCATGGCGTGTACGGCGCTCACTTTGTCACCACGGCCGGGGCCGCGATGCCCCCGGGGATGGTGCGGTCCAAAATCTGCGTGCGGGTCTCGGTCCGCCGGAGTTGATAGACCGAGGAGAAATCGACATCGCGAGCGACAAAGATATTGACCAGTTCGCCCTGATTTTTGTTGAGCGTCGGCGGAATGTTGATCGACTGCTCGACAGCGATACCGGCGGCGGTGTTGGTGGCGCCGGTGGTGTTGTTGATCTGGATGGAGCTGTCCTGCAGCTGCTGACGTCCGATCGAGGAGGCATCGCTAACGATCGACAGCAACAGCGCCGAGCCGAACCGTTCGAAGAAGTGGGTGTCGATGTCGCCGTCGAAGCCCGCGCGGCCCAGCGCATCGGTGGCCGGCGAGGCCAATGCCGCAATGACGCCGGTCGGCGTCTTGGCGCGGGTCCACAGCACGAACAGGCGTTTTGAGCCGCGTCGCACGTTGCCGCGATATTCACCGACCACTTGCGTGCCCTTTTCCATCAGCACCACGTTGCCGGAATCCGACATCACGTCGCGCACCACGACGCAGGAGACGAAACCCGCCACGTCTGAGGACATCGCCGTCTCCAGCACGCACGGGATCGAGGTGCCCTGGGTGATGAGCAGATTGCGGTTGGGAAGCCGCGCTGCGCGCACGCCCTCGATCGGCGTGGGCTTCAGCTTGTCGGCAAGGTCGTTGCGCGGCTCCCCCCGGCCAAATCCATAGGGGTCGGTGACGACACTTCCGGTTACGCTGTCGTGGGCCGCGCGTCCTGCAGAATTCGGCCGGTTATAGGCCAGCACGGGCGCGCGCCGGGCGCTCTCCAGAAGCTGGTCCGAGGCGGGCGCAGGTGCCGCCGGCGTGGCTGCGACCGGCGCGGCTCCAATTGAGGCCGTGGTAACAGGTGCGGCCGGCGCTTCCGGGATCGGCTCGAACGCTGCCGCCTGGCGGATCACCAGCCTGCGGGCGGAATCGCTGACCGGCTTATCGCCTTTCCAGGTCCCCCAGATGATCAGAGCGGCAAATGCGGTGAGCGCCAGCGCTCCGAAGCCGCGTTTGAGCATCGCCGCGCGAGCGTTGTCCCCTCCTCCCACAGGCGTAATGCCGCGGTCGCCGGCGATCGTCTCATCGTGATGTTCGGTCATATCGCGCTCGCCTATCGTGGCCTTAGGGTTGGTGGTGATTTCTTCGCTCGCCGTTCGATCGAAGGGCTTGTGGTGTTGGTACCCGGGTTAATCCCCACCGGGTCGAACGCTTCGTTGAAAATGCAGAGCACGGTATCGCCTTTGCGCAGCCGAAATTCCCGGGCCGTGGCGTGAACAACCACGAGCTCGCCGCGGACATCCTTGGGCACCAGGCTTTCCGAGCCGTCCGAGTTGATCAGATAGATCGCGGGGATTTCGCGGTTGCCCGCAAAGCGGAACGTGGTCTCTTTGCCATCGTCGAAAACGGCTTCGGGCTCGAGGTCGACCGAGCCCTGCGCGGAGAAGCGCCAGTTGCGCGCGCCATAGGCATGATGCAGGTCAAAAGTTTGTTCGATCAGCGCGCCTTCCCGCTCGGCGCCGCGGGCGGCTGCTTCAGTGCGCCGACGCTCGATCTCGTCGCCGGGATAGGTGAAGCGGACGACAAAGTAGCTGTCCGCAAGCGTCGTCTCGGCGATCGATAACTCGAATTGATACGAGCGCTTGCGGCCATCGGGGCGCGTGGTAACGACCTGTAGGTTGGTCGGTGGATGTTTTTCCCGCGGCTTGAGGAACAGGATTGAGCCTGCTGGTGCGACCTCCCATGCAATCGAATCGCCGATCGCGACATGCGCGACCTCTTCGTCATCGGCAAACAACACCTGGGTCGACGCCCGTATTACGCCATTGACCCGGACGACGTTGGCTGGATCGTAGGTCACGGTTCGCACGCGCGCATCATGTTGTCCCGGTGACGGCTGTTGCAAGGCCAGCACCGGCTCCGCGAATCCCAGGGCGAACGTCATCAAGAGAACGAAAGCTTTCATGGCACGACCTCCGGATCGGCGCGATATTCCGAGACCAGGAAGCCGAGAGGATTGATGAGACGGTCGGCGGAGGACATTGGCGCATTGGCGTAGGAAAACGTCAGGGTGGAGACCCAATGGGTCACGCGGGTTTCCTCGCCCTTGCGGCTTTCTTTCATGAAGCGCACGGAGGCGACATTATCGGCCAGGAGCGAAATCGCCTTGATCCGCACCGTGGCGACCCCGAAACGGCCCTGAACGACTTGCGGGCTTTCGGGATTGGAGCCGCGGTACCATGCCGCGAAGCGGGCCTGTTCGCCCTGCGCCGAGAGCAAGGAAATAGTGCGGAAATTGGTCTCGGCCTCCGGAAAGCTGTAACCTTCACGCGCGCGAACGTAGCGTCCGAGAAAATACTTGGTGACGGCTTCGTCATAGCGCGCCGGCGTCGAGGTGAGGGCGGAGACGGTGTCCACAGTGCCGGTGGAATTATCGACCCGGATGACGAACGGCTCGACCGTCTTCAGGGGAGCTAGGGCCGCGACTGCACTGAGCGAGGCAACCGCCAATACGCAGGCAACCGCGGCAATCACCCATGCCGTTCGCCGCGAACGATGCGCAGATAGCAGCAGATCCTGTTCCCATCGACGCGCATTGGCGAAATAGGCTTTGAGGTCATGATGTCCGACCATCTCACGCCTCCTTGCCGCAGGCGCGGTAAGAGGCTGCGATGGTGGCCTCGTGGCCTGATGCGGCGAGTTGGGCCGAGGTGGCTGCCGGGCCGGTCTCGCCTTTGCGGATGACTGGTGCCGCCGCGGATGGCGGAGGTGCTGACTCCGGCGTGGCCAATGGCGTACCCGTCTCCCAATCCCACAGCGAGCGATTGAGCGGCCGCCGAGCCTGGCCATCGCACGATGGTGGCCCCTTTGACCAGTTCGCGCACCCGCCAAGTTGAACTGCGATGACGCAGATGATGAATAGTCGACGCCACATCGTTCTGATGCCCCTTTGTCTTTGTCGCCTGCTGCCGACGATGATTGCCTACGCCGCCGTGGTCCCCGGCGATCGGGTGCGCCGCATACTGCCGCCCTGCCGGCTGGCTCTTATGGCGGCGAGACCGCGGTTGGCTGACCAGCGGGCTCCAGCATAAGCGCCGCCGGCTGCGGCCGTCGCGTTGGCGATCATTGGGCTCGTGACCAGCCGGCTTGCGAGCGAAGCGCCACCCCCCGCGAGACCGCCTGCGATGATCGGCAGTTGAAGCGCGATGTATCCGGACAGACCGAGCACCGCGCTGATCGCGACCGCGGCCACCACCATCTCTCCGGCCGTGCCTGCGTTTGCTGCGAACCTGTCGATGAAGCCGCTGACGGTGGTCAACATCAGCCCGACCAGCGCCACCACCAGCACCAGCAGGATCACGAAGTTCGCGACCTGCCGAAGCCAGGCTTCCGTAAAGGGCCGCGTGGCCTCAAATAATCCAAGTGCAATGAAGAGCGGCCCAAGCGCGATCACGACGCCGAGACCAACTTTGGCATAGAGCAGGATGGCGAACTGCAAGAAGGAGCCAACGGCGACAAAAATCAGGAGAATGGCGGCAATCAGTGCCGGAGCCACGTCGGTTATTCCTGCTTGATCGTAGATCTTATTGGCGACGTCAATTCCCTTGGACAGAAGCTGATCGAAAGGAGCTCCTGAACTCGTGTTCAGCCCGGAGCCCGCTAACGCGTTACCGATCTCCCTCGGCAAGGAATCAAAGAAAATGCCCGTGACGTACTGCTGGAACGCGCCTGAATTGGTCGCGAGCATAACCACGACAACAATCCGCATCGCCCGCCAGGCAAATTCCATGACGGGCTCGGAGATTGCGCCCCTCATCACTGCAAAGCCGTAGAGAATCACATAGAGCATCACGGCCGTGCGGAGCGGACCATCAATGTAGGAGGCAAGATTCGATACCGAGGTCGACACGAATGTCGTGATCGGCTGCTCGAACTCCTTCAAGAAGCTGTCAAAGACGTCTATGGCCATCGCCGCGATCCTTACTTCAGGGCGTCTTTCATCTCTTGGACGGTGATCTTCTTGCGAGCTTCGTTGGCGTTGATGCAGTCGGCCGTATTCCCGCGTTCGCCTGGGTTATCGCGGCACGCCTTGAGCGTTGCCTGAAGCTCATCCCGATGATTAAAGAACCAGCTGACGGTCTTCGTCGACTGTGCATTGTCGGAATCCTTGCAGCCGGTAAGAGCAGCCGCAACAGCGATCGCCAGCATAGATGCCTTCATTGTCATTGTAGGGCCGCCTTCATTTCGTCGACCAATTGGTGCCGCTTCTCGCGCTCCCGCTGGCCATCCATGTCCGTGCGGGCTTGCTGGATCATCGCGAGCCCCTGCATCCGGAGCACATCATTCTGCAGCAGAGCCTGTTCGGCTTGCAGCCGCGCCGAGAGATCGAGTGTCTCCTTGACATCGGTCGCCGAGCTGATGCGCGTTCTCAACTTTTCGAGTGCATCGATACGCTGCGAGGCCGTGTCGTAGACCGCCTGGCCCATGGAGTGCTTGGCGCCGGTCTGCCGCGCGATCCGGTCGAGCTCGCTCTGGTAATAGGAATTGCCGCTGTTACCTGCATAGGCGCGGTTCTGCGAAAGATAATGGTTCATCGCGTCGGCGAAGTTGCCGCCACCCTGCCCCGCCACGAGACGTTCGATGTCAGAGAATTGTTGGGGCAGGACTTTCCGGAGCTGGGGCGTGTTTAGCAGCGCGCCGATGTCGTTGGCGTTGGTCCGCTTGTTGAAACTGTCGTAGAGCTGCTTGGCCTGGTTCAATTGATCCTGCGCCACCCTGAGCTGGGACGTCAGGGTATCGACCTGCTTCTTCAGCTCCGTTAGTTGCTCGAATTGCCGGGCATAGACGCTGGGATCGAACACGATCTCCGCTTCTGCGGGAAATGGCGTCAGGAGGGCCACGATAGATACGCAGGTGAAGATCGCCGGGATACGCTGAACCATCATCGGACGTCGCTCCGCTCCGCGTGAAATACCGGAAGCCATTGAACCGGATCGTCGCCGACCTCCGCCCGGACGCGGTCGAGCAGTTCGACCGTTTCCGTTCGTCCTGACAGGACGGCGAGCGCATCGTCGAAGCCGCCGAGATCAAGCTCCGCCACCACCGAATTGTGGCCTTGCTTGACGAGGAAACGTCGGCTTTCGGGCGCGATCTCCTCTTTGATCAGACGGAATTCAGTGTCGGTCAGATGGAAACCGTCGACATAGTCCGAGCGCGTCCCCCGCGCATTCGGCAGGAAGATTTGCGTCGGGCATTGCTCGACGATGGTGTGTGCGATCGGAGAGGCCAGCGCGTCGCGCGGTGACTGCGTCCCGAACACCATGACGCCGTTCTGTTTGCGGATGGTTTTGAGCTTGTTGTTGGCGAGATCACGGAATGCCTCGTCGCCAAGCGCTTTCCAGAACTCATCGATGTCGATGATCAGGCGTCGGCCGTCGATCAGGCGCTCGACCCGGTGGAACAGATACATCATGAGCGGCGTGCGAACGGCCGGATGATCCAGCAGATCGGTCATGTCGAAGCCGATGAACCGGGCCTCCAACCCGATGGCATCCTGCTCGCCATCCAGCACCCAGCCGAAGGGAGCGCCCCGGCACCATCGCTCCAACCGTGCGCCGATCCCTTCGCGATCCTGTTGGCCGAGAAAGGCCCGCAGCGCCCCGAACGAGCGCTCCGGCTGCCGAAGTTGGGCGAGGGCCCGCAATCCGGAATCGATCCGCTCCTCCTCGGTCACGGTCAGCGGGCGGTTTTCCGGTGTGACAAGCTTCCGGACGAGTTCACCCAGGAAAGAAAGATTGCTCGGCGTCAGCTCCAGCGCCTTGAGCGGCGCGCAGCCGGTTGCGACGCCATTGCGGAGTGTCAGATAGGTGCCGCCGGCGGCGCGAACGAATATCTCGGCACCGCGGTCCTTGTCGAAGAAGACGTAGGTGGCGCCGAGCCGCTCGGCCTGCGATAGCAGGAAGTTTTGAACGACGGTCTTTCCGGAGCCCGACGGGCCGCAGATGAAGGTGTTGCCGAGGTCGCCGTGATGGAACGAGAAGTAGAACGGCGAGCCGGAGGCGGTTTTGAGCATCGCGACCGCGGGTCCCCAATGGTTGCCGGCAGGCTGTCCGGTGGGATAGGTGTGGAACGGGGAGAATGCTGCGAAATTGCGTGAGCTGATCGCCCCAGTCCGTGCCCGATACTTGAACAGCCCGGGGAGTTGCGCCCAATAAGCCGCTTCAAGTCCGAGATCTTCGCGCGCCACCACGGCACCCGCATCCGCCAGGGCGCGTCGCGCCACGCTCATGTGATCCTGCAGTTGCGAAGGCGTCTCGGCATAGATCAGTAGCGAAAGGTGATGATCTCCAAGCGCGAACCTGTTGGATTCGAGATCGTCGAGCGCGTCAGCGAGTTCGTCGATCTGCGAGGCCGCCGGATCCTGAGCCGAGACCAGTTGGTTCTGCTTACGCGTCAGGACCGTCTTGGCGTCGGCTTTCGACAAGAACGCGAAGGATTGCGTGAGGATAATCTCGAAAGGCGCCGAAAGCAGCGCGTTCAGCAGGCCGGGCCTGGTGGACGCCGGATATTCCTTGAGTCCAAACATGCCAGCGAAGCGCGATCCACCGGCGCCTCGGATTTCGATGGCTTCTCGGCCGAAGATGACGCGGTTTGAATAGAGCGCAGGACCAATCGGGCCTTGCGGCAATGGCATGGGCATCCACTCGCCGGAGGCGACGGCGTGGAGCAATTCCATTGGCTCCGAGAACACGATGCCATCGCGCTCAGCCAATCCGAGGGCATGAGCGCCGTAACGCTCCAATGCCGCGACCATATCCCGCCTGGCATCGTTGAGCCGCTTCAAGGCGTGGCTGTCGACCTCGAGGGAAGCCGCAGCGCTCCGGCCAAGCCGTTTGAAGAACGCAGCTGCGGCGTCAGCGGGGGCGCGGCCGGGATGCCAAACCAGCGTCAGATAGAGATCGTTGCGAAATAGCGCTGCCTCGCAAAGCCGGTCGCGATATTCCGCGTCGAGGGAGGCTGCAAATGTCGATCGGAACGCACCGTCCGGATAGTCCGACGTCCGGTGCCGTACTAGATGGGTCCAGAGGGCCAGCCGCGGATCCGCAACATTGCGCAGCGTGAGGTTCAGCTTGGCGTGAAGTCCGTTCAGATCAGCCGTCTCGGCGGTCTCGAACGAGGTGCCGTCGAGCCGGATCACCGTGAGCAGGGCCCGTGTTGTAAGACTAATCACCGTATCGGTGACATGCCGGCCGAACGGCAGGTAGACATCGGGCCCGATCTCTCGGGTTTTAAGCGCTGCGTCACGCATAACGAAGGTCTCGTGTTTGATATCGCCGAACGAGCTTGAGCGGCGTACAGGACGATCCGCCCCAGAATGACGCGTTGCGCGTGCGCCCGCGGGTTTCGATCCAGGCGAGCAGAATCCGGAACATATTGGGATCGTGCCGGCAGATGATGCGGCAAAGACCATGGATCGGAATCGCGACCAGGCCGTAGATGATGCTTCCGGCCACCAGGAACAGGATGCAGGAAAACATCACGTTGAGCGCCATGGCTTCCATGGTAACGCCGGCAATCATGGCCGGACGCGTGCAGGCGAGGAACAGGGTATCCTCCGTAAGACGCGCGGCCTCGATCATCAGCGACCTCCGGTCAAGGTCGAGACCACCTCGGAGGCGCCGAACGTGATGGCGACACCGAGCACGACTAGGCGGCCTTGCGCAGGTCGAGATAGCCGAACATCCAGGCGATGCCGACGATGATGACCGCCAGCGTCGCCAGCAGGCGCGCGACATTGCCGGTTAACATGTTGACGATGTTTTGCAGCACGCCCTCGATGTTCGCGGTCTGCGCGAGGGCAGGCTCGACCAAGGCGATGCTGAGAACGGTCGCCATGCAGAGGAGTGCGGCGGAGTTCTTAAGCGAAGAGGTCATGACACGGCTCCGATTAGCAGTGCAGCCGGACCAGCCCGGACCGCGGTGTTGGGTTGAGACAAAAGAAAAGAGGTCCTTCAGCGTTCATAGACAAAGGCTGACGAGCCTAGTCCCGAGCGATAGACGTCCCAGGGCCGGCGCTCGCTGGCAGAGGCGGTGGGGTGATTGATTGTCGTATCACCGGTGGGGCGATCACGCCCGGTGGTCGCCATCGGCTCTATACGGGGCTCCGAGACTTGACCGGAAGCCTTGGGCGCGAAGCTCGCGACAACCTTGGCAATCGCCTGGTCGTGATCTGTGCTTTTCATGCGCGCCGCTTGCAACCGCGCATCGAACAATCTGCCAAGGCCAGCAATGTGCTGGCACGCATCGAACGTGGTGCCGGCCGTCAGCCCGGCCCTCTTTGTTTCCTCAGCATCAAGTTGAGCGAGACCGGTCCGAACCTGCTGGCCGGCGGCGATGGCCTCCGTCGTGAGCTGGATGGCTTCGTCACGATCGGTGGCCTGAATTGGAATCGGTTTGCTCCCTTCGATCGTGATGAGCAGCGGCTCGAACGAACTCGCCTGCCGCACGATTGCCGTTAGCGGGCGGACCATTGTCGTCGGGGCGCATCGCTCGACAAGAGCCGCGAATGCAGCTGGATCCATGTTGAGAGCCTTTTTGTGAGGAGCTGAGACGTTCGATGCTAGGCGGCGATCGTCAGGTTCGACGGCGCGTCAATTGCTCCCCCTGAAATCTGCCCGGCCGCTCGGATCGCGCCGAGCGCCTCCTCGCTGATCGGCAGCAATCCAGCGATGGCGTTGGTCGTCCCGATTTGACGAGGCGTGCCGAGGCGATCGAGACGCCATCCGGCCCGGCGCAGGATGCGTTCCATACGCAGATCAGTGACCGTTGCGATGGCCTGAAGGTCGCGCTGCTGAGCCCACTCGATCATTGCTGCAAATAGCAGGAACGTTGCTTTGCGCAGACCGTTCTCCGCCGTAGCCGCAACAGTCTTTGTGTCAACGCAAAAGCGTGAGCTCTCCCAAATTCTGGCAGCCCTCGGCGCCGGGTTGCCATCTAGCAACACCGGAAACGTATCCGCCAGCATGTTGCGCCCGGTGGTTGGCAGCAGGCGAACACAACCAGCAACGTCGCTCTGCTCAACGGCGAGGAGATACGTCGGATTAAATGTGTCGTACTGATCGATCTCCAATCCGTCGGAGACAGGGACGTCCCAGTCAAGCCGTTCCTTGAACACGCGACCTCGCAGGCGATGCATTCCCGTTGTCAGTTCAGAATCTTGCAGGAGCGCTGTACGGGGACGCACAATGACTTTCATTCTTAACCTCCGGCTTACGAATCAGTAGCTTCGAGATCAAGAAAGCAGGCGCGGTCGCGGCGTTGCGCTGTCAGTTCTGACAGGACGTTATGGTCCTGTTGGGGTCGCGAACCGGATTTGCAGGCGTGGCCATCCGCGCGCACTTTGGAAACTCTATAAGTTCGCGACGCGCGGATCTGACAGCGCAGGGAATGGAATTCCTAAACCTCTAGAAACGGAGAAAAATAGTTGCTTTGAGTGGCCGCAGTCCAGAGGTTGTTTCTCCTCCGTCAATGTTCGCGTTGCTGCTGTAGTTTTGACAGGGCGATATGGAATTGTTCTTGCCGCAAAGCTGCCGCAACGCCGCAATACACGCTCACACGCAGCGCGCGAATCAAGCGCGTTGTTCGCGTAATGGACCTCAGGACAGTTCAAAAAGGGGCACAATGAAAGGTGTCAAAAGAGCATGCGATGAATTTGTCGATTGTCTTCACTCTGCCCATACGGAAGATGATTTTCGGCGAGTCGCGGAACGAACTGCGCATGGGTTGGGATTCCGCTGGTTCGCCTATTTTGGCCACCGCGCGAACGGCCCCAAACTGATCTCTTCCTATCCGAAAAATTGGACAAGTCACTATTTTCGCGAAGGGTACGACAACATCGACCCCGTTCTTCAGGAACCGCGAAACACAAGCCGGATGCTGCTGTGGGATGGCCGTGAGGCGCGAAGCGCAAAGTCGCCGAAGGAACGCCGTCTGTTTGACGATGCGCTTAGTTTCAAGATCAGGACCGGCCTTACCGTTCGCATTCCCTCGAGCCAAAACCAGTTCGCGGCATTCACTTTGGCGGTGGACGACCGCAGCCTTGGACTCGATCGTTTCATCGAGACCTCACAAGACATGTTGGAAACGGTGGGTCTCAACTTCCATGCCCACGTGAGTGCCAAGATAGGACGTACGTCATCAGGCGGGATAGGAAGCCCACTAACCCAGCGCGAGCGGCAGTGTCTCGCGTGGATCTCTGACGGCAAGACGATGCAGGACATTGCGGAGCTTCTTGACGTCACGCCGCGAGGCGTGAAGTTTCATCTGGACAATGCCAGGCGAAATCTTGCCGCACTAACCCTTCCACACGCTGTGGCCCTCGCGCTTCGGCAGGGATTGCTGCCGTAATGTGTAGAGCAACCGTGCGGGTCAGCAAGCGCGGCCCCAAGCTCGGCGGTTAACGGAGAGTGAGCTTGCCAAGGAGGTGCAACGGTCTCGTCAACTGAGCTCGGCGCCATCATTTGCAGTATTCAGCTAAGAGCGGATCGCTGCTCGCAATTCATCGTACCCATGTCTTCGCGGAATCTTCCAGCGCGGAATTGGGCGTCGCCCTGCGGGCCCGGGCTATTGGCTACGCTGAAGCCCCGCAAGCGGGTCTTCCCCCTTGCGGGCGGCCATCCCTGACGCAAACGGCCCGAATCCCTGAACAACCGTACCGGCTGATCGATCGGAAGCAGCTTCACGCCTGCTCGGATCGGGCGCTAATCCCTAAGTGCGCGCAATGCTGATGGCCTTGAGTACGTCGAATGGAAACGACGCTTTCGCGACGCTGCCGCCGTGTGGTCGGCAAACAGCTTTCGTTGATGCCGAGGTTCAGGACGACGTCGCTCTGGCTGTCGATCAAGGCAGCAAAGGCCGCGCGGACGAAAGACGTGCACTTGACACACCATGCTTCCGGTAAAGGACCAACCCCGCTCTCGAATCGGCTTTCCTTGGTTCAGGTTCGGCCTTCTACGATCAACCCGCAAGGGGTTCGCTACGCAAGCGTGCGACCTCTTCGGCTTCGCCTGCGAGGTGACCGCAGCCGCCCCCGAACACGTCGGCGCCTGTCGAGCGGGGATGGTCCCCGCCGCAAGACGGGAGCCTTTCAATGTCGCACAATCTCACTCTCGCTCAGAACTATGCCTTCGATCTGGCTCGCACGCTCATGGTGCCGGTCATTCTTTTCCAGGCTGACAACGAATTCGGCGTGATGGTCTCCAGCGAGTACGACGGCGATCAAGACGCCATCGTTCATGAGTATGACCCCTGGAGCCCGGCTCATTGAGCCGGGTGACCGGCTGCCGCTGGCGCCATGCCGGCTGCAAGGGAGGCTTCGCCGCGCCTGACGATGCGACGACTGACCGTTGGTCAGCGCGCCCTTGCATTCGGCAGGCTTCGCGGCCGGTCGGGGATGTTCCGCATGGCGAGAAACAAGAGAGACTAACAGAAGAAGGGGCGGACCCGCCTGCGCGAGTCCGGTGCAAGCAAATGGACAAGAGAGAAATCGAAGAGCTGCGCCAAAAGGTCGGCTGCGCGGCCCTGCTGGAGAAAGACGGCTGGAAGGTCGACGTCAAGGAAAGCACCCGACGCGCGATCAAATATCGCCGTCACAGCAATATCATCATCGTCATCCACGAAGGCCGCGGCTGGTTCGACCCGTTGTCGCCGGCGAAAGGGGACGTATTTTCGCTCGCCGAACATCTTGGATCTGTCGGTTTCTCTGACTCATGCGACCGTGTTGCGGATGCGGTTGGCTTCCTTCCCAGCACACCTGTGTGGCAGCGTCCGGCAAGGCCCAAGGCGCTTGGGTCTATTGCTGAGCGGTGGGGACATCGTGTCACGCCGCGCCCGGGCTCGCCAGCCTGGCGCTATCTCACCGATGATCGCGGGCTGCCGGCCGACATTGTGAAGCAGGCGGCCGCCTGCAATCGTTTGCGTGAGGGGCCAAAGGGCAGCATGTGGGCGGCACATAGCGATTCTGCTGGAGCGCTCACGGGCTGGGAGGAGCGTGGGCCGGCATGGCGCGGCTTCGCCAGTGACGGCGCCAAGGAGCTGTTTCGCTTCGGACCGGCCAGGTCCGAGCGGATTTGCATCACTGAGGCGGCCATTGATGCCATGAGCCTTGCCGCGATCGAGATCCACCGCTCCGACACCCTCTATGTCAGCACCGGAGGCGGCTGGTCCCCGGCGACGGATCATACCATCCGCAATCTGGCCAAGCGCGCCAACGTCCGCCTCGTGGCGGCGACCGACAACAATCGGCAGGGTGACGTCTATGCCGATCGCATTCGTGCCATCGCCGGGGACGCCCGCGCGGAGTATGCGCGATCGCGATCGCGCACCGACGATTGGAATGATGATCTGAAGGCCCTGATTGCGACATCTTGATGCGGCCCGCGAAGGTGACGCGCAGGCCGCGAGCGCCGCTAGGATCGCCGCATGGGTGTGGATCTGATGCTGCCGAGAGTGGGAGGGGAGGAGATCGCATGAGGAGGGACAATGAAATGGGAATGAAGCGCTGCCGCATGCCCGGCCAGCGCGTCAAGGGTGAAGCTTCGCCCGCGTTCCGCGGCCCTTGACCCGCCGGACCTTCGATGCGGCCGGCGAGGAGGTGTGATGAAGGACTGAAGTGACGAAGAGATCAGGCGGATCGCTCGCGCTTCAGTCCGGCCAGGCCGAAAGGAGCCGCCAATGCACACCTCACCCACCATCCGCAAAGTCTTCGAAGGCGTCGCGACGCGCCCCGAGATGCACCGTATGTTCAACCGCCATCGCGGCAATCCGGCCATGGCCGAGGGGGAGGCATGGCACCTCTTCGCCGGCGAGTGGTTCGAGATCGCGGAGTTCGAGTATGATTACATGCTCGAAATCCTGCCGCCGCTATGGATGCGCGCCGACATGTTCGCGATGCGCGAATTCATGACGGCAAGCGTGACAAGCGTTTTCCTGTCACTTTTGATTGACGGCCAGATGCGCTGGTTCCACGGCTACTGCGACCTGTCGGACGGAGCGTCGCCGGAGCGGATGAAGGCCGCGATCGTCGAGCGCGAATCTCGTCCTGTCCGCGCGATGACGCGCGAAGAGCGGCTCGAGCACATCTGGTCGAGCACGCACGACGACTACCGCGGCTATGCCGGCGAGCGCTGGCCCGCCGCCGTGCGCGGCCGCCGCACCGTGATCGTCTACGCCGGCCAGCATGGCACCGCGCTGAAGCTGCTGGACGACCTCACCGAAGCGGAGATCGCAGCGAAACTGCCGGTGCAGCTCCGCCACCTGCCGGAGGCGGTCGCGGCCTAGCGGGCCGCCCGCCCTCCTTGACCTGCAAGCAGCCCGGCCTCCCGCCGGCCCTCCCCTCAACCCGAAACGCCGTGCCGTCCGCCAAAGCCCGCTCGGGTGCGCGGTCGCGCGCGCCCAGCAGAAAGGACATTTCCAATGGCTCAGGACGACCCTTTCACGATCGACCTCCTCGGCGACACCGCCCTCTCCTCGGGCCTCGGCCTCGGCGTCACCGCCTTCGCCTCCGATTTGGATGGCGACGACCACGACGGCGACCCGCTGCCGTCGGCCCCGGCCCCGGCCCCGGTCGTGCCGGCGCTCGCCCCCGTGCGGCCTTGCGCGCCGCGGACTCGCACGCGCGGCGACAACTTCCACCTCGCCGGCGACCGCCGCCTGGCAAAGGGCTGGAATCAGCGCGCCCGCGACAGCGTCGCGGCCATTCGACTGGCTGCGCAGATCGAGGCGGAGCAGCGGCCCGCCTCGCCGGACGAGCAGCGGCAGTTGATCCGCTTCACGGGCTTCGGCGCCTCCGAGCTCGCCAACGGCGTCTTCCGCAGGCCGGGCGAATCCGAGTTCGCGCTGGGCTGGGGGGAGATCGGCACCGACCTCGAGGACGCGGTCGACGACGCCGGCTACGCCTCGCTAGCGCGATGCACCCAGTACGCCCACTTCACGCCCGAGTTCATTGTCCGCGAAATCTGGTCAGGCCTGCAGCGCCTCGGCTGGCGCGGCGGCCGCGTGCTCGAGCCCGGCATCGGCACCGGGCTGTTTCCGGCGCTGATGCCGGAGGAACTACGCGAGACCTCCCACGTCACGGGCGTCGAGCTCGACCCCGTGACCGCACGCATCGCCCGGCTGCTGCAGCCGCGGGCGCGGATCGTCACAGGCGATTTCGCACGCACCGAGCTGCCGGCCAGCTTTGATCTCGCCGTCGGCAATCCGCCGTTCTCGGACCGGACCGTGCGCTCGGATCGCGCGTACAGGTCGATGGGCCTGCGGCTGCACGACTACTTCATCGCGCGAGCAATCGACCTCCTGAAGCCCGGTGCTCTCGCCGCCTTCGTCACGAGCACCGGCACGATGGACAAGGCGGACGCCTCGGCGCGTGAGCACATCGCGAAGTCGGCCGACCTGATCGCAGCCATTCGCCTGCCCGCGGGCAGCTTCCGCGCCAGCGCCGGCACCGACGTCGTCGTCGACATTCTGTTCTTCCGCAAGCGCAAGATTGGCGACGCAGAAGGCGACCTGTCGTGGCTCGACATTGACGAGGTTCGGCCGGCGGCGGAAGACGAGAGCGCGATCCGCGTGAACCGATGGTTCGCGCAGCGCCCGGACTTCGTGCTCGGCGCGCACGCGCTCGCGTCCGGTCCCTTCGGCGAGGCCTACACCTGCCTGTTGCGCGAAGACGAGGATCTCGAAGCGAGGCTCAAAGCCGCGATCGGCCTCCTTCCGGAAGCCGTCTACGACGGCGAGCCCGAGGTAATCGATCCCGACCTGGAAGAAGCCGGCGATCCATCTGACGTCGATTGGCCTGTCGATCGCCATGTGCGCGAGGGCAGCTACTTCTTCGACAAGGCCCACGGCTTGATGCAGGTCGTCGACGGCGAGCCCGTCGCGGTGAAAACGCGCCAGAGCCGCAGCGCCGACGTCATCCCGGAAAAGCACGTGCGCATCATCAGGAAGCTGGTTCCGGTCCGCGACGCCGTTCGCGAGGTGTTGAAAGCGCAGGAGCTCGACCGGCCGTGGAGGGACGCGCAGGTCAGGCTCCGTATCGCCTGGTCGAACTTCGTCCGCGACTTCGGCCCGATCAACTTCACGACCGTCTCCATGACGGAGGACGAAGAGAGCGGCGAGGTGCGCGAGACGCACCGCCGGCCGAATATCCAGCCCTTCCTCGACGACCCCGACTGCTGGCTGGTCGCCTCGATCGAGGACTACGACCTCGAGACCAACACCGCGAAGCCCGGGCCGATCTTCACCGAGCGGGTGATCGCGCCGCCGGCGGCCCCGGAAATCACCAGCGCGGCAGACGCGCTCGCCGTCGTCCTCAACGAGCGCGGCCGCGTCGACATCGACCACATCGCCGAGCTGCTGCACCGGGACCGCGACGACGTCGTCGCCGAACTCGGCAGCGCCGTCTTCCGCGACCCCGCGAACGGCTCGTGGCAGACGGCGGACTCGTACCTGTCGGGACACGTGCGCGAGAAGCTGAAGGCTGCTGCTGCGGCGGCCGCGCTCGACCCCTCCTACGAGCGCAACGTCACCGCGCTGCAAGCCGTGCAGCCCGCAGACCTCAAGCCCTCCGACATCACCGCGCGTCTGGGCGCGCCGTGGATTCCGGCAGTCGACGTCGTCGCCTTCGTCAAGGCGACAATGGACGCCGACATCAAGATCCATCACATGCCCGAACTCGCCTCCTGGACCGTGGAGGCACGTCAGCTGGGCTGGATGGCGGCCGGCACGTCGGACTGGGGCACCGACCGCCGGCACGCCGGCGAACTTCTCGCCGACGCGCTAAACAGCCGCGTCCCGCAGATCTTCGACACGGTCAAGGATGGCGACAGCGAGCGCCGCGTCCTCAATATCGTCGACACCGAAGCCGCCAAGACGAAGTTGCAAAAGATCAAGGACGCGTTCCAGCACTGGATCTGGTCCGATCCCGACCGCACTGACCGCCTTGCGCGGGTCTACAACGACCGCTTCAACAATATTGCGTCGAGAGCTTTCGATGGCTCGCACCTGAAGCTCCCGGGCGCCTCTGGCGCTTTCGTTCTTTTTGGACACCAGAAGCGCGGCATTTGGCGAATCGTCTCGGCCGGCTCGACCTACTTGGCGCACGCGGTGGGTGCCGGCAAGACCATGACGATGGCCGCCGCCGTCATGGAGCAGCGCCGGCTCGGCCTCGTCGCCAAGGCGATGCTGGTCGTTCCGGGGCACTGTCTTGCGCAAGCCGCACGCGAGTTTCTCGCGCTCTACCCGAATGCCCGCATCCTCGTCGCCGACGAGACCAACTTCATCAAGGACAAGCGGCACCGCTTCCTGTCGCGTGCTGCGACCGCGACCTGGGATGCGATCATCATCACGTACAGCGCCTTCCGCTTCATCGCGGTGCCGTCGGCGTTCGAGCAGCAGATGATCCAGGACGAGCTCGAACTCTACGAGACCCTGCTGACCAAGGTCGAGAGCGACGACCGGGTCTCGCGCAAGCGCCTCGAGCGATTGAAGGAAGGCCTGAAGGAGCGGTTGGAATCGCTCGCGACGCGCAAGGACGATCTGCTGACGATCTCCGAGATCGGCGTCGACCAGATCATCGTCGACGAGGCGCAGGAGTTCAGGAAACTCTCCTTCGCGACCAACATGTCGACCTTGAAGGGCGTCGACCCGAACGGTTCGCAGCGCGCATGGGACCTCTACGTCAAGTCGCGCTTCATCGAGACGAAGAACCCGGGCCGTGCGCTCGTGCTCGCCTCCGGCACGCCGATCACCAACACGCTCGGCGAGATGTTCTCGGTGCAGCGCTATCTCGGCTACGCGGCGCTCCTTGAGCGCGGGCTGCACGAGTTCGACGCCTGGGGGAGTACATTCGGCGATGTCACGACCGAACTTGAGCTGCAGTCTTCCGGCAAATACAAGCCGGTGACGCGCTTCGCTACCTTCGTCAACGTGCCGGAGCTCATCGCCATGTTCCGTTCTTTCGCGGACGTGGTGATGCCGGAGGACCTGCGTCAGTACGTGAAGGTGCCGGCGATCTCGACCGGAAAGCGCCAGATACTCACCGCAAAGCCGTCGCCGGCGTTCAAGCGCTACCAGACCCTGCTCGGCGAGCGCATCAAGGCGATCGAGGAGCGCGACCGCGCACCGGAGCCCGGCGACGACATCCTGCTGTCAGTCATCACCGACGGCCGCCACGCCGCAATCGACCTGCGTCTGGTGGATCCGGATAGCGACAACGAGGCCGACAACAAGCTGAACCTGCTGGTCGGCAACGCCTTCCGCATCTGGAGCGAGACAGCCGAGAGCAGCTACACGCGCACGGACGGCAAACCCTTCGAGTTGACTGGCGCCGCGCAGATGATCTTCTCCGATCTCGGCACCATCAGCGTCGAGAAGAGCCGCGGCTTCTCCGCCTACCGCTGGATCCGCGACGAGCTGGTCCGCCTCGGCGTGCCACCGGGCGAGATCGCCTTCATGCAGGACTACAAGAAGTCGGAGGCGAAGCAGCGCCTGTTCGGCGACGTGCGCGCCGGCAAGGTCCGCTTCCTGATCGGCTCCTCTGATACGATGGGCACCGGCGTCAATGCGCAGCTTCGTCTGAAGGCATTGCACCACCTCGACGTGCCCTGGCTTCCGTCGCAGATCGAGCAGCGGGAGGGCCGCATCGTGCGGCAGGGCAACCAGCACGACGAGATAGACATCTTCGCCTATGCGACCGAAGGCAGCCTCGATGCGCAGATGTGGCAGAACAACGAGCGCAAAGCCCGCTTCATCGCTGCCGCGCTCTCCGGCGACACCTCGATCCGTCGGCTTGAGGACATGGGAGAGAGCCAGGCCAACCAGTTCGCCATGGCAAAGGCCATCGCGTCGGGCGACCCGCGCTTGATGCAGAAAGCCGGCCTCGAAGCCGACATCGCGCGGCTCGAGCGGCTGCGGGCTGCGCACATCGACGATCAGCACGCGGTACGGCGGCAGATGCGCGACGCCGAACGGGACATCGAGCTTTCCGTCCGTCGCATCGGCGAGATCGGCCGGGACATCGAGCGTCGTATCCCGACCGCCGGTGACGTCTTCACCATGGCGGTGACGGGAGATCCTCACGTCGAGCGCAAGCTCGCCGGCCGCGCGCTGATGAAGGAGATCCTGACGCTGGTGCAGCTTCAGCACGAGGGCGAGACCGTCATTGCCTCGATCGGTGGTTTCGACATCAAGTTCAGCGGCGAGCGAGGCCGGGACGGCTATCGCTACACCACGATGCTGCTGCGGACCGGCGCCGAATACGAGATCGAGTTGCCGGTGACGGTCACGCCGATCGGCGCGATCGCCCGTATCGAGCACGCGGTGGCCGAGTTCGAGGGCGAACGGGAGCGCTACCGCCAGCGCCTCGCCGACGCCCGCGGACGGCTTGCGTCTTACGAGTCCCGCGATGGCGGGGACTTCGCCTTTGCCACCGAGCTTGCCGAAAAGCGGCGGCAGTTGGCCGAGGTGGAGAAGGCCTTGGCGGAGGACAGCGAAAGCGCTGGTGAGCTGGCCACGGCCGCATGATAAAAAGGGAGGAGAGAGGAAGGGAGAAGGCCCGCTCGCAGACCGGGCGGGCCGCCGACGCTGGCGCTCAACTGCCGCCTGCGCGATCCCAGCCCGTCGTCCTGCGCAGGGCTTTGCCCCGCTGGCCCTGCCGGCCAGGGATGCTCAACCGCAGTTGCACCGGCCCGTCCGCTCCGCAGGGCCCAGGGGTGTCTTCGGGAAGAAGACGAGCAAGGGCCGGCGGCGCCGATCCGCAACCCCAAAAGGAGCTTTTCCATGCAACTCATCAAGGTCGATCCGCGCGCGCTGAAAGAGAACCCCGACCGCATGCGTCAGACGAAATCGACTCCCCAGGCCGACGCTCTACTGCTGGCCACGATCAAGGCCGTCGGCATCGTCCAGCCGCCAGTCATCACGCCTGAGACAGGCGGCGGCAACGGCTACGTCATCAATGCCGGCCACCGCCGCGTGAAGCAGGCGATCGCCGCCGGCTTCGAGGAGATCGACGTGCTCGTCGACGAGGCGGCGAACGACAACGGCGCCATGCGCTCGATGGTCGAGAATATCGCCCGCGAGGCGCTGAACCCGGTGGACCAGTGGCGCGCAATCGAGCGTCTGGTCGCGCTAGCTTGGACGGAGGAGGCGATCGGCGTCGCGCTCGCGCTGCCGGTGCGTCAGATCAGGAAACTACGTTTGCTGGCTAACGTGCTGCCGGCGATGCTCGACCACATGGCCAAGGGCGACATGCCCGACGAGCGCCAGCTCCGCACGGTCGCTGCCGCATCGCTCGACGAGCAGAAGGAGGTCTGGAAGAAGCACAAGCCGTCGAAGGCCGATCCGCAGGTCTCCTGGTGGAGCGTCGCCCAGGCGTTGCTGAAGACCCGGATGTTTGCTCGTCACGCCAGCTTCGGCGACGACCTCGCGAAGGCCTACGGCATTCATTGGGTCGAGGATCTCTTCGCTCCCGCCGACGAAGACAGCCGCTACACCACAGACGTCGAGGCGTTCCTCGGCGCGCAGCAGGAGTGGATGACGGCCAACCTGCCGAAGAAAGGCATTATCGCCGAGACCACCAACTACGGCGAGGTGAAGCTGCCGCCGAAGGCTGAGCGCGTCGACGGCAAGCCGGCGAAGTCGGACTGCACGGCGATGTATCTCGACCGCGACGGCCGCGTGCAGACGGTGCACTACCGCATGCCAGCGGCGAAGAATCCGAAGGGTAAGACCGGCTCAGGTTCTGACAGCGGTCCGGACGATGTTGGCGAAGTCTCGAAGCCACGTCCCGACGTGACGCGCAAGGGCGTCGAGATGATCGGCGATTACCGCACCGACGCGCTACGCGAGGCGCTCGGCCGCGCGCCGATCGAGGACGATACGCTGATGGCGCTGCTGATCCTGGCCTTCGCGGGCCAAAACGTGTCCGTGACGACGGGAAGCGGTAGGACCTATTGCGGCCACAGCCGGCTTGCGAAGAACGCAGCGGCACTGTTCGACGGCGCCGGCAAGCTCTCCTTCGACATGGACACGCTTCGTGTCGCGGCGCGCACCATGCTGGTCGACGTATTCTCGTGCCGGGAGAACGCTACCAATAGCGGCATCGTCGCCCGCGTCGCGGGCGAGGTGATCGGCGCGGACACTTTCCTGCCGAATATGGGCACGGAGGACTTTCTCTCCTGCCTGTCGCGCACAGCGCTCGAGGCCTCGTGCAAGGACACGCCCGTTTTGCCGCGCCAGCGCGTGAAGGACACGCGCGCCGCCCTCGTTGAGCATTTCAAGGAGGGCCACTTCGTCCATCCCGCAGCGCTCTTCGCGCCGGACGACATGAAGCTTTCGCAATGGTTGTCGTCGAGCGAGACGACGGCAGACGCCGACGAAGCTGAAGAGGACGCCGCCGGCATGGGGGATGACCTCGCTGACGAAGAAACCGAGGCATTCAGGGAGGCGGCCGAATAGAGGGTCGCGCCTTTTCTTCCGAACGATCCACCGCCGCCGGCCCAGCCGGCGGCGGCTTGGTTTCCACGCACACGCAAATAAGGAGGACACGATGTCCGCGCACACGATCTTCGACAACGCACCCATCGGCTCGATCGTCGCCTGGTCCAACGGAACGCCGCAGCCGCCGACGCGCTTCAGGAAGAAGCTCGCCGCTTGGCAGTCCAGCAACAGCAGGGGCCGCCTGATCCGAAAGCGGGGCGGACGAGGCGTAGGCAATGTCTCGCTGTCGGCCTGTTTCACCCTGCACGAGGTCGACTATGGCGCCGGCGGCGTCATCGCCATCCGCGTCCATCGGACGTTCTCGCTGGAGTCGATGCTGCACTTCACCATCGTGGAACGTCCGGCCGCCGGCTCGGTCTGCGTGCTCGACCGCCCCGGCGACGACGCCGAGCTGGTCTATCTCGCGACCAACGAGGCCGACGCGAAGGAATGGCTGACCCGCCACGGCTATCCGCACGCCGTGCTGGAAGAAGTGACGGCCGACGAGGCAGGCGCCGGCCTCATCGAGGGGAGGACCGCGGCATGAATGCGTCATCTCGCGCGCCCGACGAAGCCCCTGAAACCCCGGGGATCTCGTTTGGCCGCAGCGCTGACGGCCTTCTCGTCGCGCTTGTCGGCGAGAAGGCCTTCGCCTTGGCTCCGGCCCAGGAAGGCCGGCATTTTCTCGTCACAGCTTGGCGCATCTCCTCCCCGATGGACGAATGGACGCGCGGCGATTTCTACGGACATTCCGGCGAGCTCGCCGACGAGGCGGCGTTTCGCAGCGCCGTGCTCGAAAACGCCGAGCATCAACGCGAGCGCAGGATGCTCGGTCGCGTCGAAGTCCATTCGCGCGACCACACGCCTTGGGGCGCCTCGCAGGGCGCGACCGTCTACGCTGAAGGCGTTACGGCGCATTCTACGGCTGGGCATGGCGGTTTCAAGCTCTCGGCCGAGCAAAACCGCAAGGTCCACCCCCTGCTGCGCTCGAAAGCTGGCTGGTACGAGGAAGATGCCGAATGGGCGATCGTGGCGATCACCTTCCCGCAACTCTTCACTGCGTTCGAACGCCGCTGCGCCGAGAGAACGATCAAGGACAGTTGGCCGGACGCCTGGGAAACGATCTTCGGCGCGATCCTCAAGCCGGGCGAGTCCAACGAAAAGGACCGCCGTGCCTTCGAGCAGGCGCACGCGCGGGACTGGATCGTCGTTTCGGCGATCACCTCGAAGCACGCGCCCGGCTTCGTCGAAACCGTCGCCACGCCGGGCGGCAAGCGCGGGCCGGGGACTGAGGAGCGTCGCTTCCTCGTCCCTTCCGACGAATATCAGGTGGGCCGCTTCGGCTTCGTGATCGACGAGGCGCGCCACCAGGTCTACGGCGGCCCCTCCGACTTCGTCGGCTGGAGGTGACCCATGCCCTGGCGCCTCATTGCCAAAGCCTTCGGCTGGCGCGCGGCCACTGACGAGGACGGCGAAACGCCGGTCCTCGTCGTCTGGCATCCGCGGCTCAGACGGCATTTCACCGGCACCGACGCTTGGAGGCGCGCCGTGTGCATATCCATCCACGCGCCGAACCTGACGTCGACAGAAAGGAGATCTAGACATGAAGGCCTACCTCTGCACCGTCAATCTCCTCGTGCACGCGCACGATCATCCCGAGAGCGCCATCGCCGACGACCTCGGCGGCATCCTCGCGCCTGACATGCGCAAGCACGCCGGCGCCAATTCGGCGCTCATCGACGAGGCGGTCTCCGGCGACGACATCGCCTCATCCATCGCCGCTGTCTCTCTCCCGGACGACTGCATGCCGGACGAGTCCGCCTCCCCCTTGTGGCCTGTGGGGACGGAGCGATGATCGAGCCCCAGGATCGACGTCTCCTGCTCACGCGCTTGGAAGCCGCGCAAGCCGAGACGCAGCGCCATCTCGGCGTCATCGAACGCCAGATCGCGGCGCCCGCCGAAGGCTGACGATCACCGACCGGGCGAAGCGACGGCAGCACGGCCGGAGCGCGTCGAGCTGGACGAATGCGGATGAGCGGCTGTTTCAGCAGCATGTCGCGGAGCTCGCCTTGGCCCGTCGCGGCGAGATCGACTCTCTCACGCGCAAGCTCGATCGGCACGAGACGGCGATCGCCGAGTTTCGGACGCGTCATCGCGTTTCCGCTGCGTGGCGGTGAGAGGCGAAGGACCCACCGATTGGAACGCGAGCGGCGCGCGCGAACATTTCATGTCGAGGCGGAGAGTTCAGCGGGTTTGGTCCAACCTCTCACGGTTTCGGCGGCGTGCTGACCCTTGGCCGTCACTCCCTCGGTTTGTGCTGCGGTCTGAACCGGCCGCGATCCGCTTCAAGGGCAAGTCGCGAGGCGATCGGCGGCCGCCGTCTCGCGATGGGGGCCGCGTTCTTCGCAGGCCTGAAGGCCCGCTCGCCCGCAACCCACCCATGCTCACCTTGGCAGCCACCGCCCCCTGAAGCGGCCCGCTGAAGCCGGGTTCTGGTCGACCGCACCCGAGGGAGCGACGGACAAGGGCCCGATCGCTTCCCAAGGCGAAACCGAGAAAGGATCTCATGATGACCAAGACCGCCCGCTCCCCCCGCTCCTCCGCCCGTGTCATCCCGCTCCGCCGCGGCACGACGCTCGAAATGGTCCGCCTCGTCTGCCCCGACTCCGCACAGACACTGCGCATCTCCGAGAGCTTCGGCCTCGCGGTCCTCGACAGCGACGGCATCCGCGACTTGCACGAGCGGCTCATCATCGAGACCGCCGACGCACTCAAGGATGGCCTGAGTGAACGCGCAATGCAGATCCACCTGCAACGGATCGTCGGTGCTTATGTCGGTTCGGCCCACGGCGCCGGCCAGTTCTACACCCGAGCAGTCACTGAAGCGCGAGATGCGACCGCCAAGCTCGCCAACGACAGCCGCGATGAGGATCTCGATGGTCCGGTTGGCTTCGATAGCCAAGCACAGCGCAAGCGTGAATTCGCCGCCGACATGGGCGCGCAGGCTCACGCGCTTCGCATGGCCGCCGAAGGCGCCGTCGCCGCCTACGAACAGGTCGTCGGCGAGACCTGGAAGCCTTTCGAGCGTCCCGTCGACAACACGACCGACACCGTCGGCCGGAAAGCGGCCAAGGCGCAGATGTCGGCGTTCGACTGACCGCCGGCGTGGGGCCTCGGCCCCTCGCCTCTTCCACTGCTGCCACCTGAAGGGCCGGTCCGCGAGACCGGCCCTTCTTCGTGTCGCTTGCAACAAAGGGAGCCGCCCGTGCTGCTCGCCATCGTCGACCCCTCCCGGTCCGTGGTCCTGCGCCTGACCCGATGTCCGCGCAACGGCTTCGCCATCCTTCGCGCTGCTTCGGCCCTTCGGGTGCGCGGACTTCGAGCCCGGCGGTGGCGGACCCCGCGAGGGGCCGCGATGGGCGCGGCCTCCCGAACGGAGGTTATTATAATGAGCAGGAATGGAGAAAAGTCGCGAAGCGACCTGTACACCCGCATCACGGACCGCATTATCGCCGAGCTCGAACGCGGCGTGCGCCCCTGGGTTCAACCCTGGACCGCCACGAATATGGCGGGCCGCATCACCCGACCGCTGCGACACAACGGCCAGCCCTATACGGGCATCAACGTCTTGCTGCTTTGGTCAGAAGCCATCGCGCGCGGCTTCTGCTCGCCGATCTGGATGACGTTCAAGCAAGCCAGTGAACTTGGCGCGCATGTCCGTAAGGGTGAGACCGGCAGCACCGTGGTGTATGCGAGCCGCTTCACCAAGACGGAGACCGACGCTCACGGCGACGAAATCGAACGGGATATCCCGTTCCTCAAAGCTTATAACGTCTTCTGCGTCGATCAAATCGATAGCTTGCCCGCGCATTACTACGGTCGTCCGCCCGCCGTCGCATCAACGATCGAGCGCAACGCGCACGCCGACGCCTTCTTTGCCAACACCGGGGCGATCGTTCGGCACGGCGGCTCGATGGCGTTTTACGCGCCTTCGTCCGATCATATTCAGATGCCGCCGATCGAAAGTTTTCGCGACACGGGCTCCTATGTTGCCGTCAGAGCCCATGAGTCCGTGCATTGGACCGCTCCCGCTCACCGGGTCAATCGCGATCTCAGCCGTTACGGCAAGGATCGGAGCGAGCGCGCGCGCGAAGAATTGATTGCCGAACTGGGGAGCTGCTTCCTCTGCGCGGATCTCGGGATATCTCCCGAACTCGACCCGCGTCCGGATCATGCAAGCTACCTCGCGTCGTGGTTGGAGGTCTTGTCCAGTGAGAAACGCTTTATCTTCTCGGCTGCCGCGCATGCGCAACGCGCCGTCGCCTATCTGCACGACCAGCAGCCGAAGGCAGCAGACGTCAAGGAGGCAGCATGATGAGCGCACCGTGGATGGCGCCGGCGCTACCGGACGTTTACTTATCCGGCGCTCAGCCGCAAGACTGCAGCCCCTTGCTTGGGCGCTCGACGGCCAGCGCCGTTTTATTCCTCGTGCGGGATATCGCGAGCTGACGGTGATCTTGCTTGCTTTCCTTCGAGGGGGACGTTTCGGCTCTTGCAGGGGTCGTCGCTTTGCCGAGCAAATTTCGCTCGTGGCCTGCGGGGGCACTTTGCGGGCCGCGTGACTCTCGACGGCCGAGCAGCGCGCTTACCTTCTCGGTTCGGACCTCGACAGGCGAGCCTTGAGGAATTGCCAGATGTGTGCGGTGGCGGCGATGGGTTCTTTGCTCCGTCGAGATTTCGATGATCGCAGTTCGTGTTCTCGGCCGTTTCTTCTGGCCCACCCACGTCGTCCTCGATTGGGCATGTCTGACCGAAGGGCGTCGTCGCTTAAGCGTCGCCTCGCTCTTACCCCCGCAACAGCCGGTTACGACTTTCTTCCCCTTGGCCGCTGCGCGTCCATTCCTCGCGCAAGACAAGAAAGTCGTGCCCTGGCTGCCCTCTACTGCGTGCCGGCCCTTCGGGGTGCGGGTCGACCGCCTCCGGTCTGTCGCCAGCCATCGAGGCCGCGATGGGCGCGGCCCGGGAAACTGAAAAGGACACGACAATGGCGACCATCGGCACCTTCACCTCGACCGGCAACGGCTTCACCGGCACGGTTCGCACCCTCGCTCTCAATGCCAAAGCCAAGTTGGTTCGGGTCGAGAACCCCTCCGACAAGGGACCGCACTTCCGCATCTTCGCCGGTAATGTCGAACTGGGAGCGGCTTGGCAGAAGACCGCTAGGGACACCGAGCGCGACTACCTCTCGGTCAAGCTGGACGATCCGAGCTTCCCGGCTCCGATCTACGCCACCCTGATCGAGGTGGAAGGCCAGGAAGGTCTCCAGCTCATCTGGTCCCGCCCCAGGCGAGATTGAGGGCGCCGAGCCAGCGGCCCCCGCCGACAAGCGGGGCCGTTTCGGGGCTGTGAGGCCTCTGGCGTATGTCATTCACATGCATTACATTAGCCGCGAACCAAGGAGATCGCTATGGCTTCGAATGCCCTTGTCCAAACCCGAATCGATGCGGACGTAAAGGAAAAGGCCACCGCGGTTCTGGAAAACATGGGTCTCACGGTATCCGACGCCGTGCGGATACTGCTGACACGCACGGCCAACGAAGGGATGCTTCCGCTGGAGCTCGTGAGCAACAGCCAAGCTTACGATAGCTGGTTTCGTGAGAAGGTGCGCCAGGCGCTGGCGGATACCCGGCCTAATCTCGATGATTCCGAGGTCGAAGCGCATTTCGCGCAACGCCGCGCCGCTGCGCTTCGAAAAAGCGGCGGAGCATGAACGGTGAAACTCGTCTGGTCGCGCTTCGCGTTGTCCGATCGCGACGGCATTTTCAGCTACATCGAAGCCGAGAATCCCCGTGCGGCGGTTCATGTTGACGAACAGATCGCCGATGCCGCGCGGCGCCTGCTCGACTTTCCTGACAGTGGCCGCCCTGGGCGTGTCGCTGGCACGCGCGAGTTGATCATCCCGCGCACACCTTATGTCGCAGCCTATCTGGTCGACGGTGAAACCGTTCGCATCTTGCGCGTGCTTCATGGCGCGCAGATGTGGCCCGACGAACTTACCAATGACGATTGAGGCCGGCTCCGTACAGTAGAGTCCTGCGACCGGCGCTGGATCCTTTTATGCGGCTACTCGCACTCCAAATGCTGCTGTTGATCAAGCGCGGCCTTAACGAAGGCTCGACACGGATTTTCAGCGCCGGCCTTAGGGCACTGTTGGTCCGGAATGCATGATCAGTTGCAACGTCATGGGAAGCGCTGTCCTCCGTCGTGTCCCTAGGCCGTTTCTTCTGGCCCACCCACGTCGTCCTCGATTGGGCATGTCTGACCGAAGGGCGTCGTCGCTTAAGCGCCACCTCGTTCTTACCCCCGCAACAGCCGGTTACGACTTTCTTCCCCTGGCCGCTGCGCGTCCATTCCTCGCGCAAGACAAGAAAGTCGTGCCCTGGCTGCCCTCTACTGCGTGCCGGCCCTTCGGGGTGCGGGTCGACCGCCTCCGGTCTGTCGCCAGCCATCGAGGCCGCGATGGGCGCGGCCCGGGAAACTGAAAAGGACACGACAATGGCGACCATCGGCACCTTCACCTCGACCGGCAACGGCTTCACCGGCACGGTTCGCACCCTCGCCCTCAATGCCAAGGCCAAGCTGGTTCGGGTCGAGAACCCCTCCGACAAGGGACCGCACTTCCGCATCTTCGCCGGCAATGTCGAACTGGGAGCGGCTTGGCAGAAGACCGCTAGGGACACCGAGCGCGACTACCTCTCGGTCAAGCTGGACGATCCGAGTTTCCCGGCTCCGATCTACGCCACCCTGATCGAGGTGGAAGGCCAGGAAGGTCTCCAGCTCATCTGGTCCCGCCCCAGCCGGGACTGAACCTCGACCTCGCAGGCCCCGCCGTCCCGGCGGGGCCTCTCCTCCTCCGACTCCCGGCGCGATTCTTCGTCAAGCGGAGCGGTGCATGACCCATCGAAGCCTTTGGCCGGAATCGTCTGCCGGGTCGCAATTCAGTCCCACCACTCATCCGAATAGTCGCGCCAGTGTGTCCGATTGTTCGGCGAATTTTCGGGCGTTGGCCTTCCGAAGACGTTCCAGGTTCTGCAGCTTCCAGCGCGGGCCGGGAAGCTGCTCCAGGTGGGGCACGCCCAGTAGCGACCATTCGGGCTCTGCGGCGACCAGCGACAGCAGGAAGCGGCGCTCATCGGCACTCAGACCTTGCTGCAGTTCGCACACCATGCGCTCGCGCGCTGCCAAGAGCGCATCGAGCTTAACAGGCTCGGCGGTCATGCCCGAGAAGTTGTTCTCGAACTCCTGGCGGATATCCCGCAGCGATGGAAACAGGACCTCATGCACCGGCCGATTATGGCTCGCGAGATAGACGACGAAAGTCCGGCGAATGCCGGCCGTGATTCCCTCGTGCGCGAAGAGCTGCATGACGTCGAACAGATCGCGGGGATGCTGGCGGTCCATCGCCGCGACCAGCTTGCCGCCATACACGTCTTCGAGCGACGCCACCGGGATTTCGAGATCCGCCAGCAGCGTCTCGCGTGCATTCGGCGTCAGCGAGGCCGTGCGGACCGGATGGACGACGCCGCGCGTGACGAAGTTGACCTCGATCTTGACCTCGATGCCGCCACGCCGCACCAGCAGCTTGGTCTCCCCAGATTCTGCAATGGCCGGCGCGTGGGTCTGGAAGCCCAGCCTCTGCAGGCGCGCGGCGCTTTTGCGGATGGCTTCGTTGATGCGTTCAAGCGCCTGCTCGCGCGGCAGGGTATGGTCGGGAGACACTAGGTCGAGATCAACCGAGAGCCGCGGCATGTCGCGCACGAACAGGTTGATCGCCGTGCCGCCCTTGAGCGCGAACGTATTGTCAACGAGCACCAGCGGCGCAACCCGCGCCAGCAGCCGCGCGCTGTCGAGGTAGAGCTGGTTCATGGCTTCAACACCAGTAGCCCGTCAGCCGAGCGCGATACCCACGGCCGGTCGCTACCCTTGGGCAATTGGGACGGATCGAGCTTGCCGACCCAAGGCTGGGAAAGCTCGCGACCGAGTTGCAGGCAGAGGCGCACGGTCTTGACGCTCGTGCATCGCTTGAGCAGGTCGCGCAGCACGTCGGCACGCAGGCTGTAAGTGCTCTCGACCAGCTCGTGCGCTTCTTGCAGCGACTGCCGGACGCCAACCTCGCTTAACACCTCCAGCAGTGCGCGCTCAGGCGCGGAGACGAGTGGGCCGCCCTTGCGGTTCTCGAAAGGCCGGACATGAAGCAGCGCGCCGGGCTCTTCCTTGAAGAGCCGCTTGCGGTGGTACTCGGCCGGGAAGCGCTGGGTGAACCACTCAGGGAGCCGCCCCGCTCTCCAACCGTACAGATGAAGGACGGGCCGTTGGGAGACGTAGTGGCGGATTCCATGCCAGTCGAGGGCGGACTTGCCGCCGACATGCAATCCCTCGAAGCTCCGCTGCAGCAGGATGAGGCTCGGATGTAAGGCGGGCGGATCGTTCGGCCGGCAATAGATACCGCGTGCCAGCCGCTGCAGCCAGCCGGCGCGGACATAGTGGACGGCCAGGTCGGCCGATATCCCGAGGGCGGCGAGGTCATCGGAAGTCAGCGGCGTCGCGGGCGCCGAATGGGTATAAAGCCTATTTAGCTTGTTCCTGTGAGTCGTAGCCATGCTACGATATTATAAATAATTCCAAAATCCCGCAAGCTTGATTTGAATGTCTAAATCGTAGTCAGACTACGATAACTAACACTAATCTAAGAGAGCCCCGCGGCCGAATTAGGTCTCGACTGAACCTGCGAGGGGCCCCCGGGACGCCCCAAGAGTGAGAGTCACATAGGCGCTGCTTGCGGGCTCAATGGGCCGCGCCGTGCTCTACAGGATTCCCCATGCCCGATAGCGTCCCCGGCCGGTCGTCTCGCGCAGGTCGAGCTCGGCGACGAGGTTTTGGGCCGCACGGGGCGTGATCCCGAGCTCCGCCGCGATCATGCCGGCCGAGACGATCGGCCGGGTCAACACGTAGTCAAGGAGAGCTGGCAGTTTTGAAGTGGCGCGCCGGCCGGCGAGTTTGCGGGCGAGCAGGTTTCTGGTCATCAGCCAGCGGTCGTGGTCCTTGCGGCCGGCCTCAGCGGCGGCCGTCATCGCCTCGAGCTGCACGACAAGCCGCGCTGCGCCGTCGCGTGGCCGCCGGCGCTCACGCGGAATGCCCTTCAGCCCGGCATGCAGGCACGGCAGATGCCAGCGTGTCTTGCTGCGGTCGCGCAATACGCTAGCTGCGAGCAGGCGGCCTAGCCAGGGCGAGTGCTCGAGCGGTTCGATCGCGTCCCAGGCATCCGCGGCGATCGCCGCCGCTAGGGTCGGCGGCAGCGTGCGGGTCTCGTCGACGACGGCGCGCCAGTCGTCGAGGCGGCCGTCCTCGTCCCAGTCGGGATCGTAGACGAGGGAATCCCGCTCCGGCCGCGACCGAGTCTTATCGGCGAGCGTGCGCTCTGCCCTGGCGTTCGCGGCGTCGACCGCGGCGAAGGCGGCGGCCAGATGGGGATCGGTAGCGCCAAGCGGTCCTTCGAAACCCACCTCCTCCCGCTCCGCGTCCTCGTCGACCCCGAGACTTCCCCCAACTTCCTTCCGGTTGCCCGTCCCCTCCTCTCGCTCGCCCCGGCCCAGGAGGTCAGCTAGTCCGGCAGCTGACAGCGCCCAATCGGACTTCGCCTCGGCGATGCGCCGACGGACGCGCAACACGGCATGGGCCCGGGTCAGCTCGTGGGTGGGGGTGCGGACATCCATGCCGGCGTCGTGGAGCACCAAGTCGTCGAGGTGGACAAGTTCGCCCTCAAGCCACAGACTGGCGCAGGCGTCGGCGAAGTGCATCCGGCTGATTGTGCCGTCGCGGATTAGGCTTTTGGCTAGCCGCTCGTCGAACCGGGCGACAGTATCCTCGGCGGCCGAGAGCGGACCGACGAGTTGAGCCCAGGGCAGCGGATCGGGGATTTTGTAGCTTGTCGGCAAGATATTGATAACCTTAACGAGAATGGACGAAACGGAAGCTAACATAGCATTGGATTCCGTCATAGCGGCGCGGGTTCCTGTCACCCTCACTATCGATAACTCCTCCTTATCGATTGGGTTGGTCGTCACTGCGTAATCAACGATTCCGAGCCCGCAGCCCGGTAAAATCATCGCCGCCTAGCTTCAGATCGCCCACAAAACCGCCCTCCGTGCCAACCCCGGCCCTACTCCGGACAAGCCGCTTCCTTTCCGGATGCCGCGGCCGCCCGGCCGGGTCGCTTAGGCGGCTTCGATATCGGTTTGCGGAAAGTCGCCACCCTTGAACATCAAGAGTCGCCCAGATGCCGGGCGTAAGCGTAGGCAAAACAGCCCCCGAAATTGAGGCTCGCCGGATGCCGGCCCTTGCCGAAGCGGTCGAAGGCATCGAGCGCGAGCCCGAGCCGTGCCGTCTCAGGCGCCACCGCGACCGTCGCCTCCCACTCCGCCAACGGTGACGTCAGACGCGCTCCGGTCCGTTGCAGGCGGGCCAAAAGCTCGCGTGCCTCGTCCTCGTCGGTCAGGAGCGCGGTCAAGGCCAAAATGTCAATGAGCGTCAGGCGTCCTCATACAGACCGTCGCGGAACGCCTTGTCGGCGGGCTGCGCCCGGTGCGGATTGCCCCTGGCGCGCAGATCCCGGCAAAACTGAACGGCGAGTTCGACCAAAGACAGCTTACCCTGCTCGCGTGCGAGTTCATGGGCGAGTGCCGCGTGCACTGCTTCGGTAAGGCCGATTTTTTTCACCGCCGCCGCCTTGCGGGCGAGCGCGTCGGTCTTCGGCTTCTTGATATGGAGGGCCATGCGCGCTCCTCCAGTCCTCATCGTGTATCCCTCAATACCTCCACGGATACACTGAAGGAAGGACCGGCCTCACCGGTGGCAGGTTTGTCAGGATCTTAGGCCTCGCTGATCTTGGCCCACTCAGGTCAACGGTGCTGGCAGTCCCCGATCGGTGCTTCGATCCAGGGGTTATCCCCGGCAGTCCCGCCAAGACGCGCGGCCTTCGCGGCGTGTGAGGTCAATCATTATGGTTAATTGTCTGTGAACGCCTCCCTCTCCGTCTCCCGGACGCTGTCTCCCCCTGAGGCCGTCCTGGTAGATTATCCGGGCTGACGACGACCTCGTCCCGGCCCTCGCCCGCGCCTTTCCCGGGTTTGAATTCCGCGGGGCGCCGATCGACGGCGACTACTGATGCGATACCGTCGTGTCTCGGCGAGTTGGAGCCACGGATGGCCGGAGGGCACAAATTGTTGTCAGCTGACAACATCCATCCCCTTGGGAAGGCCATTGTTGTCAGCTGACAACAATGCTCACCGGGTGGTTGGTGGCACCATAGCGCGAATCGGCGTTCCGCATGTCAGGTCGGCTTCAAGTGTCACGCAGGTATTCGCGACAGCGCCCACCATCGGGAAGCGCGTATTCGCTCGACGGCCTTGCTGCTCGCCAAGGGAGTACTGCTCCTACGACGGACGCCTCGGATACCTCCTGATAGGACTGAGGCAGCCGACCGGGAGGCCGGCGTGCTCTTCAGCTGGCTCTTCCGGATGACGCACGGTTATGGCTCCGCCCGATGTCGGCCTGTGATCGACCAAGATCCGGCAGCGGGTTCGCCTGCCCTCACCTCGGCTTCCAGCATCATGAGTTGGATCCGGCCCCGCGCAAGATTGATCCGCAACCCGTCATGCCGGTCGAGGTGACGGCCCCGACTGCACGTTGCCGTTCCTTCGCCGGATCGCACGAGCCCCGATGGAGCGGTGGTTGGCGGGCGGTGGCACCTTGCATCCTGGCAAGGGCAGGAGGGTCTCTTTGCAGCGCCGAGCCTGAGATCGACGTCGCGACTGGTGGTCCGTCGGTGTGCTCACGGCAGCGCGGAGGGAGAGCAAGAGCGGATGACCTGGGGTGTGCTTGGTCGGTTGCCCGCGAGCTATTCGTCCAACCGGTTGGTGGACCCCTGCGACCGTGCGGTTCTGCTGCTCGTCATTTCGGGCGAGCGGCGACGCCGCGAAGTGACGCGGCAGCCCCTCGATAGCCACCGAGACGGTCCGGCGCGCCGCAGAACCGCAGCGAGCCGACATCGCCACTTTAACCTGCCTCGCCATCCAGCTCGGGAGCCTCAGGCCAGTGTCGTAGACGAGGCGGGGAGGGCGCTCCTCGTGGGACCGGGGGGCGCGGCGTCGGGCGAATGGCAGGGGGAACCGACGCCACAAGGTGGCGCGATTCTCTGGAGTCTGCAGGACATGGTTTGAGATTGAGCACTCGACGGAGGCTGCGCCGCGAAGTGCGTCCCGCTGCTCGAGCTCCAGCGGCGGCACCGTTCAGCGCAGCAGTTGGTGAGCTACGAAATGAAGCTTGGAGACTCGTGAAGGCCGGCCGACTCACATCATAGTGGAGGTTCGCCCGACTCGCTGAAGCCGTTGTTGTCAGCTGACAACAGCAAGGCGGTGGGTCAAAAGGGCCCTGCTCGCCGTGGGGCGCGCCATCGAGCGTTAATAAGTCATTAACCCTTTAATTCTTGCTCAAATCATAGAATCGTGGCCATCTCTCAAGACGGAGATTAGGCGTCTGACGCGCAGAAACCGTCTTGAGAAAGCAAATGCCGAGCTTAGCGGAAGATACCCTTACCATGAGTGAGACGGCGTCTGCCCGGATCACCCGGCACGCCGGCATCCTTTCCGGCCAGCTTCGCTCGCTAGCTACAACGCTTTTCCCGCCTTCAGCCAGTAAGTCTCTCCGCTCGTTCACCTCCGGGGAGGTTGCGCGAATTGCCCGCGTCTCCGATGGGTATCTCCGACAGCTCTCGCTCGACGGACTTGGACCGAACCCGGCGACGGGTCCCGGGGGGCGCCGCTCTTACACTCTGGCCCAGATTCATGAGTTGCGCGGGTACCTAGCCAGCGCGCGCCCTCGAGAAGCGTTGGAATTTCTCCCGCGCCGCCAGCCGGGCGACAAGCTTCAAATTATCACCGTAGCGAACTTCAAGGGCGGCTCCGCCAAGACGACGACGGCACTATATCTTTCACAATATCTCGCCCTTGCCGGCTTTCGGGTCCTTGCGATTGACCTCGATCCGCAAGCTTCGCTTTCCGCGATGTTTGGGTACCAGCCCGAGTTTGATATTGGGGCGAATGAAACCCTCTATGGTGCCATCCGATATGACGAGCACCGCCGGCCGATGCGCGAGATCGTCCGGAAGACCTACTTTGACGGGATAGGTCTCGTTCCAGGCAATCTCGAGCTTATGGAGTTCGAGCACCATACGCCTCGCGCAATGATCGAGCGGCGTGAACGCGGACACGACTTGTTCTTTCGCCGCGTCGCCAGCGCCATCGACCAAGTTGCCGACGACTACGACGTCGTTGTTATCGACTGCCCGCCCCAACTTGGTTACTTGACCATGGGCGCGCTAAACGCGGCCACCGCGATGCTCGTGACCATCCATCCGCAGATGGTCGATGTCGCATCCATGAGCCAATTTCTCCTCATGACGTCGGATCTCATGTCCGTCATCGAGGAAGCTGGCGGCCGACTGGATCACGATTTCATCCGGTATGTCATCACGCGTCACGATCCCAACGACGTGCCCGAAGCTCAAATCGTGGCCCTCCTTCGTAATCTCTTTGGATCGGATGTGCTCCAGGCCACCGTTTGGAAATCAACTGCAATCGCCAATGCCGGTCTCACCAAGCAGTCACTTTATGAGCTGGAGCGCGGCACGGTAGGGCGAGGCGCCTACGACCGGGCACTGGAATCAGTCGACGCGGTCAATGCCGAAGTTGCGCAACTTCTCAAGAAGGTGTGGGGTCGATGAGCAAACGTACTGACACCATCAAGAGCCTTTTCACGGCACCGCAATCTAGCCCGTTGTCAGCTGACAACATGCCCGGCGCCTTGCCGCGGGTCTCGTCGGGCTCGGTCCGCTCGTTGAAGGATTCTTTTTCCGAAGTCGAGAAGGAGAACGAGGAGCTTCGCGAAAGAATTGCAGCCGGTGCTTTGATAGTTGAAATCGACCCCTCGCTTATCGATCCATCACCGCTCGCCGACAGGTTCCGCGACAGTGATGATAGCTCGTTCGAGGCACTTAAACAGTCAATCGCACAACGTGGCCAAGAGGTGCCCGTTCTCGTTCGGGAGCATCCCGAAGCAAAAGGGCGCTACCAGAGCGCCTATGGTCATCGCCGCGTCCGCGCCACACGTGAGCTGGGCATTCCCGTCAAAGCTATCCTGCGATCCCTGTCAGATGAAGCGCTTGTCGTGGCGCAAGGACTCGAGAACGCACCGCGCGAAGATTTGAGTTTCATCGAGCGCGCCAGCTTCGCGATGCATATTGAAGATGCCGGGCATAGCCGGTCAGTTGTGCAGGATGCGTTGTCGATCGATCGAGCGGAGGCCTCGAAACTTCTCGCCGTCGCTCGATCGGTTCCAACCGACGTTATCCAAGCGATCGGGAAGGCTCCGAAAGTTGGCCGCGGCCGCTGGCAGTCGTTCGCTGAACTAATCAAGGATGCCGCGGCGCTCAAACGTGTGAGGGCGGCGATCGTTGAACCGAAATTTGCAGAGCGGGAAACCGACGCGCGATTTCTAGCAGCATTTTCGGCCGCGAGCCGTCCATCCTCCCCGAGGACATCGAAGCCACCAGAAGAGAAGCCAGTTTTGTCTGCATCCGGCGAGGAGATTGCGCACGTCCGTCACGCCGAGCGCGAACTGAAGCTCACTGTTGCCAAGAATGTTCCGGCGGAATTCGCTGCATTTCTTGTGGACCAACTTCCGACCCTGTTCGACGCCTTTTCCAAGACGAGCGGCGGTCAGGAAACTACCGAGGCCTAATCGCCTCGTCCCGTAAACCCGAACCAGGAGCAGACAAGGGAAAAGAAAAAAGGCCCCCGAAACGGAGTTCCGGAAGCCTTCTCTTCAAGTTTGGCGACTGACAGAGAATCACTTTCGCGAATCGCAGTCAAGAGTTTCTACGCGATTTTAATCGCCGTTTCGGCGAGCAGGTTTTCTTTGCCCAGCTGAGGCAAAGACATGCAGTCACACTCCCCAACGACGCCCTTTGGGCGGCGATCGTTGACGCTTGCCCATGTGGCAAGCCAGATGGTCGCAACCGAACGCCCTCCCGAAAAGATCGTGCATAAGTGGAAGATCTTCCACGCCATCTGCACGGCACGGCCGCGCCTTGGCGTGTCGGAGCGCGCGCTGTCGGTGTTAAACGCGCTGCTGACCTTCCATCCTGAGACGGCGCTCACAGGGGAGGATGATCTGATTGTTTTTCCGTCAAACCATCAACTCGCCCGGCGGGCGCACGGCATGCCGGCATCGACACTTCGTCGTCACCTTGCTGTGCTGGTCGACGCGGGCCTGATCGTTCGGCGCGACAGTCCGAATGGCAAGCGATATGCGCGGAAGGACAATGCCGGCGATATCGAGCTCGCCTTCGGCTTCGATCTGTCGCCGCTGGTCGTGCGCTCGGAGGAGTTCGAGAGCCTGGCGGCCGATATCGAAGCCGAGGCCCGCGCACTCAAACTCGTACGAGAGCGCATCACGCTGTGCCGGCGCGACATCGCGAAGATGATTGCAACTGGCATCGAGGAAGCCGTTCCGACGCGAAGGGGAGGGCAGGGGCCTGCCGATTGGCAGGTTGTCCACGCCGCCTTCCGCGCGATCGTCGATCAGATTCCGCGCACGGCCACGCGCCAGGAGCTCGAGCCGATCGCCGACGAGCTGTCTCAGCTTGCCGACGACGTACTCAATCTTCTGGAAACACACATCAAATCAAACAATCCGAGCGCCAATGAGTCCCATTCTGAGCGCCACATACAGAATTCAAAAACAGACGCCCCTATTGATCTTGAACCTGCCGTTCGAGAAGGCAGGGCGGCGGGAGCTGAGCCCAAACCTCAACCCTCGCGAGTCGGGGAGGGGGCGTATCCGTTAGGAATGGTCCTGAGTGCGTGCCCCGACATCGTCGATTATGCGAAGGGTGGCGTTTCGAACTGGCGCGATTTCCTGGCGACAGCGGCCGTTGTGCGATCGATGCTAGGCATCAGCCCGAGCGCCTGGGAGGAGGCTCAAAAGGTTATGGGCGAGGTCCCCGCAGCCATCGTCGTCGCGTGCATCCTGCAGCGCGGGACGGCGATCAATTCCGCCGGCGGGTATCTGCGCGGTTTGACGCGAAAAGCCGAGGTCGGCGAATTTTCGCTTGGCCCGATCCTGATGGCGCAGATCAATTCTCGCCGGCGAGACAAGCAGCGGGCGTAAGGCGATGAGGCGCCGTTCCCAGGTTGCCTTTTTCGTGTGATCAAATTACCCGCGCTAATCCGGCTGCTGCGCCGGGTCGACGCAAATCGTTCGGAGAGATCGTCATGGCAAAACACCCTCCAATCATCCTCACGCCGTTCTTCCAGCCTCGTGATGAAGGCGCCGCGGAGCAGCGGATGTACGTGGCGGGGTTCGCGGACGAGGCGGGCGAGGCCTGGGGGACGCTGATTCCGTTGGATGCGGAGATGGTCGAGCACGCTGTTCTGGGACTTCAGACATTCACAGTCTGGTGCAACTCCGACGGTCGCATCCAACCGCAGCCGAGCAGCGACAGTCTGTTTGAAGAGCTCTTGGAGAAAGGCCAATTGGAGGAGACGCCTCTCGATGAGCTCGTCGCCGAAGCCATCGAGCAGGGCAAGAATGAACCCAATGATGACATCCTCGATATGTTCGAGACCCTACATGAACGACTGGTGCGGGCGGAGGGCATGGTCGCCGACGAGATCGCGCGGCGCAGGCGATGACCGTTCGCGGCGCGCGTGCGCGGCTCAGTGCTGTAGGGCCAGCTTGTACTAACGCGAGCACCGCGACCGCGGGCGGCCGACATCCGGACCGGTCGATGAAAACATAGAAAACCGACGACCGGGCCGCGCTCCGACTAGGGTTCAGACTCAATTGATCCAATAAGCGACGAGAGCGGCGAGGTGGACGGCGGCCAAGAAGTTTCTGGCAAGTTTGTCGTAGCGAGTAGCAACACGCCTGAAATCCTTGAGCCGGCAGAAACAGCGCTCGATAACATTGCGCCCTTTATAGAGG